>JBIOEF010000078.1:0-16108 GCA_044445785.1 Caulobacterales bacterium | reverse complement strand
GGCGTCGTTGACGCCATCGCCGGCCATGGCCACGACGCGGCCCTCGGCGCGCAGCTTCTGCACGACCTTGGCCTTGTCTTGCGGCAGCACCTCAGCCTCCACATCCTCGATGCCCAGACGCTGAGCCACCGCCAGCGCCGTGGTCCGATTGTCCCCGGTCATCATCACCAGCCGCACGCCCTCGCCCTTCAGCGCCCGCACGGCTTCCGGTGTGGTCGCCTTGATCGGATCTGCGATGCCGAAGATGCCGGCGAGCTGGCCGTCGAGGGTCGCGAAGATCGCCGTTGCGCCTTGCTGACGCAGCGCTTCGGCTCGTGGTTCCAGGCTGCTCACGTCCACGCCGGTGTCGGCCATCAGGCCCGCGCCGCCAAGGACCATGCGGCGGCCGTCAACGGTCCCCAGAACGCCTTTGCCCACGGGAGAGTCGAAGTCCCGAGCTTCGGCGAGGGTCAGCCCGCGCTCCTTGGCCGCCCTCAGGATCGCGTCGGCCAGAGGGTGCTCGCTGCCGCGCTCGAGGCTGGCGGCCAGGCGCAGCAGCTCGGCCTCGTCCACGCCCGCCGCGGTCTCGATGGCGATAACCGCCGGACGGCCCTCAGTGAGGGTGCCGGTCTTGTCGATCACCAGGGTGTCGACCTTCTCGAACCGCTCCAGCGCCTCGGCGTTCTTGATCAAGACGCCGCCCTGGGCGCCGCGCCCTACGCCCACCATGATCGACATCGGCGTCGCCAGGCCCAGCGCACAGGGGCAGGCGATGATCAGCACCGAGACGGCGGCCACCAGGGCGTAGGAAAGGCGCGGCTCCGGCCCGACCAGCGCCCAGGCCACGAAGGCGACCGCGGCGGCGGCGATCACCGTCGGCACGAACCAGGCCGAGACCTGATCGGCCATCCGCTGGATCGGCGCACGGCTCCTCTGAGCCTCGGCGACCATCTGGACGATGCGGGCGAGCAGCGTGTCGGCGCCCACCTTCTCGGCGCGCATCACGAAGGAGCCGGTGGTGTTCAGGGCGCCGGCGATCACGGTGTCACCGGCCTCTTTGGTGACCGGCATGGATTCGCCGGTGACCAGGGATTCGTCGATCGAGACGCGGCCTTCCAGGATCTGGCCGTCGACCGGGATCTTCTCGCCCGGGCGCACGCGCAGGCGATCGCCGACGTGGACCAGATCGAGCGTCACCTCCTCGTCCGTCCCGTCCGCCCGAACGCGTCTTGCGGTCTTGGGCGCCAGGTTGAGCAGAGCCTTGATCGCTCCGGAGGTGCGTTCGCGGGCGCGCAACTCCAGCACCTGGCCCAGCAGCACCAGCACGACGATGACCGCCGCGGCCTCGAAATAGACCGGAACCGCGCCGTCCATGCCGCGGAACGCAGGCGGAAAGAGGCCCGGCGCCAGCACGGCGACGAGGCTGTAGAGCCAGGCGACGCCCACGCCCATGGCGATCAGGGTGAACATGTTGAGGCTGCGGACGACGAGCGAGGCCCAGCCGCGCTGGAAGAACGGCAACCCGGCCCAAAGCACCACTGGCGTGCTCAGCGCCAGCTGGATCCAGCTGGAGGTCTTGGCGTTCACCAGCGTCATCAGCCCCGGCAGATGGCCGCCCATCTCCAGCGTGAACACCGGGATGGTGAGCACGAGCCCGATCCAGAACCGGCGGGACATGTCCGCCAGCTCCAGATTGGGCCCCTCGTCAGCCGAGACGACCGCGGGCTCCAGGGCCATGCCGCAGATCGGACAGAGGCCCGGTCCGACCTGGCGGATCTGCGGATGCATCGGACAGGTGTAGATGGTCCCCGCGGGGGTGGCCTCGGCCGCCAGCGCCTCGGCGCCCAGATAGCGGGCCGGATCGGCCGCGAACTTCGAGCGGCATCCCGCCGAACAGAAATGGAAGCTCTCGCCCCGATGTTCGAACCGGTGGGGGCTGGTCTTAGGATCGACCTTCATCCCGCAGACCGGATCGGTGAGCTGACCTTCGGCGCCCATGGGCATGTCCCCAGATGGGGTGTAGAATACCCCTGCAAGGTATTTGCAGATATACCCATGCCGGGTATAAGCCAATGGGGCGGAGAGAAGCCGTTGAAACAGGCGAACAAGCCTAAGCTGCTCAATCGGCTGGCGCGCATCGAAGGTCAGGTGCGCGGCGTCGCGCGCATGGTGGAGGAGGAGCGCTATTGCATCGACGTTCTGAACCAGCTCCGGGCCGTCCGCGCCGCCATGACCCGGGTCGAGACGATGATCCTGGAGGATCACCTGGACCACTGCATCGAGGCGGCCATCGTCAGCGGCGACGTCGCCGAGCAGCGCAAGAAGGCTGGCGAACTGATCGAACTGCTGGAGCGGGCGGCCCGCTAGGCGCGCTGGCGATCAGCCTTTCCCTCGCCGCCGCGAGCCTGCCGTCCGCAGCCCTCGGCCAGACCATGCCGGCGATGCCCGGCATGGACGCCAAGCCGGCTGCGCCCGCCGCCAAGCCCCAAGCCGCGCCGGCGGCCAACAACGCCCCGACCAGCGACGACGACGACGAAAAGCCGTTGCCTGGCATGGTCGTGGACAAGATGGACATGCCCGGCATGGACCTGTCCGGCGCCATGATGGCCGGGGACCTTGGCGCCTATACGATGATGCGCGACGCCTCCGGCACCTCCTGGCAGCCGGAGTC
This sequence comes from Caulobacterales bacterium, assembly GCA_044445785.1. Classification (GTDB taxonomy): domain Bacteria; phylum Pseudomonadota; class Alphaproteobacteria; order Caulobacterales; family Caulobacteraceae; genus Acaudatibacter. Next base: position 13,458 of record JBIOEF010000078.1, on the reverse strand, counting down.
CACACCGATGGAGGGGATCAGCGGCAAGGTCGGCGGCTGGACCGGCATGCTGCATGGCGATCTGGTGGGCGTCTACGATCACCAGGGCGGCCCGCGCGGCGGCGACAAGACCTTCAGCGAGAGCATGCTGATGGTCATGGGCCAGCGCGCCGCCGGACCCGGAATCCTCACGCTGCGCGCCATGCTCTCGCTCGAACCCCTGATGGGCAAGGACGGCTATCCCCTGATGCTGCAGACGGGAGAAACCGCCAACGGCGTTACGCCGCTGGTCGATCGTCAGCATCCGCACGATCTCTTCATGGAGCTGGCGGGGGTGTACAGCCAGCCAATCGGTCAGGGATCGTCCGTGTTCGTCTATGTCGGCTATCCGGGCGAGCCGGCGCTGGGCCCGCCGGCGTTCATGCACCGGTTCTCCGGCATGGACGATCCGGCCGCGCCGATCACCCACCACTGGCTGGACTCGACGCACATCACCTACGGCGTCGTCACCCTGGGTTTCGTCCACGGCGCCTGGAAGCTCGAAGGGTCGGCGTTCAATGGCCGCGAGCCCGACCAATTCCGCTGGAACTTCGATCCGCCGCGGCTCAACTCCTATGCGGCGCGGATCAGCTGGAATCCGACGTCCGACTGGGCGCTGCAGCTGAGCTACGGCTTCATCAAGAGCCCAGAACAGCTGGAGCCGGCGACCGACCAGCGGCGGGTCACCGCTTCCGCCACCTACAATCGCAAGCTCGCCGGCGGAAACTGGCAGACCACGCTGGCCTGGGGCCGCAACTACAACGCGCCGGGCCCGGTGCTGGACGCCTTCCTGCTGGAATCGGCGGTGACTTTCGGGCCCCATACGCTCTTCGCCCGCGCCGAGAGCGTGCAGAAGAACGAACTTTTCCTGTCGCCGAGCCCCCTGGCGGGCCAGACGTTCCAGGTGTCCACCGCCAGCCTCGGCTACATCTACGATGTCCCCGTCGCCAAGCATCTGGCCCTCGGGCTCGGGGCGCTCGCGAGCGTTTATGGACTGCCCAGCGCCATCCAGCCGGCGTATGGCGGCGAACCGACCTCCTACATGGCGTTCATGCGCCTGAAGATTCGCTAGGAAAGAGCCATGAAGACCTTCGCCTGCTTCGCCCTCGCCGCCGGGCTTGTCGCCGCGACCGGCGCCCTCGCCCACCCCAAGACCAGGGCCGCGACGCCGCCGCCCGACGCGGAGCTGACCGCCAGCCCGCCGCTGATCAGCATCACCTTCAGCGAGGGCCTGATCGCGGCTTTCTCCGGACTGGAGCTGGATGACGCCGCCGGCAAGGCGCAGGCGCTGGGACCGGTCACCGTCGGCGGCGCGGACAAGAAGACCATGAGCGCGCCGGTGAAGGCTCATCTTGCGCCAGGAACCTACACGGTGAACTGGCACGCGGTCGGCGACGACACCCACCACGTCACCGGCCACTACAGTTTCGAAGTAAAGCCCTGATGCTGGCGGCGGGTCTGATCGGCGCCCGCTTCGTCCACTTCGCCGCGACGCTCCTGGTCTTCGGCGGCGCGCTCTTCCCGCTCTATGCCGGCCATGGCGTCAAGGCGCGGCGCTGGGCGCTGATCGTGCTTTCGTTGCTGGGCCTTCTCAGCGGGATCGCCTGGTTCGCCTTGACGACCGCCTCGATGGCGGGCGACGTCCACGCCGCCATCGAGCCGGAGACTCTGGCGGCGGTGCTGACCGCCACCGACTTCGGACCGCTGTGGGTCGCACGTCTCGTTCTGATCGGCGCCGCGATTGGCCTGATGCTTCCCAAGACCGCCGGCCGCTGGCGGGACTGGGCGGTGGCGGTGGTCGCCGGTCTGGCGCTGGCCAGCCTCGCGGGCACAGGCCACGCGAGGGTCAACCCGGGCGCGCTCGGCCTGCTGCACATGGGCGCCGACGCCCTGCACCTGATCGCCGCCGGCGCCTGGCTGGGCGGCCTGGCGGGCCTCGGCGCCGCGCTCGCCACGCCGGGGGCGAAGGCGCCGCTGGTCCGGCGCTTCTCCGGCGCGGGTTATGTCGCGGTCGGGACGATCCTGCTGACAGGCGCGGTGAACAGCTGGCTGCTGGCCGGCAACCCGCTCACGGTCTTCGCCAGCGACTACGGCCGACTGCTGGCGCTGAAGGTCGCCCTCTTCCTGCTGATGGCCGCCCTCGCCGCGACCAACCGCTTCCGAGTTACGCCGAAGCTCGCCGCCGGGGATGCGGAAGGCGCCTGGCTCGCCCACCTGAAGCGAAACGTCGTCGCCGAGCAGGGTCTCGGGATCCTGATCCTTGCGGTCGTCAGCGTGCTGGGGACCATGGCGCCGGCGACAGGAGGATAGGCGCCGACGACCGCTTCGGGTCGGCGCGCGCCATGGGCGCTGCCCGCGCGCCGTACCTGTGCTATGCCTATTGGAGCGACGGCTAAGCTTGTCGGCCGACGCTTTGCGCTTACGCCGAGTGATGTCGCCATCGTCGGGCGACGCGAAAGAAAGGGGTGATCCATGCCGGTGATGCAGACCGCGCTCAGCGTGATGAACCTGCGGTTCAGCAAGGCGAATATCGACGCCTTGGTCAACGAACGGGCGCAATTCGAGCCGGGAAAGCCGCTCGACTCCGCCAAGCTCTTCGCCAGGCCTGGCACGGCGCTCTATCGGGCGTTCAAAGCCTATTTCGGGCAGATGCCCGGGGGCATCCGCGCGTCGCTGCGCGCCGTCATCCACCACGCGCTGTCGACCACGCCGCCGACCCAGGTGACCTTCTCCTGGGCGCCCAGCTACGATTGGGAGCTGAGCGTCTGGCAGGCGCCCGACACCAAGCTGACCCGCGGCGGCATCACCGTGCTGATCAAGAGCCGCTACCCGGACGATAAGCATCCGCTTGGGTAGCATCGGCCTTGGCGCGCCGGCGCCGCGGCGGCGGGATCGCCGAGCCGCGCGCCAGCTTTAGACCCTCCCGCAGGTGCTCGTGGTCGGCGGGGTTCGCATAAGGCGTGGCGCGCCGCCCCTTGCCGCTTTCCACTGGCGCGCGCTCGAGCTCTCTGCGGGCTTCGTCCAGGCGGCCCAGCCGCGCCAGGCTGGCGGCGGCCAGTCCGTGGGCGCGCGTATCGCCCAGATAGATCGCGAACCGCGCCTGCTCGACGGCCGCCTCATAGTTTCGGGCCTGATAGTGGGCCAGCGCCAGGGAATCGTGCATCGCGCCCAGCTGCGGATCGTAGGGGCTGAACCGCAGGCTCCGCTCGATCGGCGCGATCGCCTCGGCCGGGCGCCCGCCAAAGAGCAGCACCTGACCCAGCCGATAGTGGCCAAAGCCGAAGTTCGGATTGAGCGCGATGGTCCGCCGCGCTTCGTCGAGGGCGATGTCGTGTTCGCCCAGGTAGAGCGAGGCGCCGGATGAGGCGAAGTAGCCGTAGGCGTCGCGCGCATCCAGCCCGATCGCGGTCCGTGCTGACTGGCGAGCCTCCTTAAGGTCAGCCAGCGGCCGCGGCGACCAGCCGTAGATGGCGCCGCCATAGAGCGCGCGAGCCAGGCCAATGTGGCCGAGCGACAGCTCCGGATCCAGGCTCACCGCCTTGCGGAAGAGGGCCAGCGCCTCGGCGTAGCCCGGCTGCGTGGCCGGGCTCAGGCGCCACATGATCGCGTTCAGACGCCACATGCCGCGCTGGAAACAGTCCAGGGCGCTGAGATCGGTGAGCGGCTTGTGGGCGATGCGCGCGCCCTCGGACTGACGCATCGCCGGCTCGATGGCCGCGACCACCTGCTCGGTAATTTCGTCCTGCAGGTCCAGGATCTCGACCAGGTCGCGGTCGTAACTGTCGGCCCAGATGTGGGCGGCGCTGGGGGCGTCGATCAACTGGGCGGTCACGCGCACCCGGTCGCCAACCTTGCGCACGCTGCCTTCGAGCACATAGCGCACGCCCAGTTCCCGGCCGACGCGGGTGACGTCCACGTTCGCGCCCTTGTAGGTAAAGCTGGTGTTGCGGGCGATGACGAAGAACCAGCGCCAGCGCGAGAGCGCGGTGACGATGTCCTCGGTGACCGCGTCGGCGAAGTACTCCTGCTCCGGATCGCCGCTCATGTTCTGGAACGGCAACACCGCGATCGAGGGCTTGGCCGGCAGCGCCAGCGCCGGCCGGGTTGGCGCCACCGGGCGGCCTGACGGACCGCTGGTCAGCTCGGCCAGGCTCTCGAGGACCCGTTTCCACGGCTCGGCGCCGACATCGCCGTCCCAGTGCTGCAGGTCGGCGCACTGGATCTGGTTGAAGGGCATGGGCGGCAGGGCGCCGTCGATGGCCACCTGCACCAGCTTGCGCGCCGAGCGGCCGAAGTCGGCCTCCGAGAGCACCCATTCGGAGTCCAGGCCTTCCCTGGACCAGACCACCAGCACCGCCTTGGCGGCGCGCAGGTTCTCTTCGATCACCTTCGAGTAGGCGCGGTGGACGGGAAGCTGGGAGTCCCACCAGACATCGTACCCCGCCTCGCCGAGAGCGCCGGCGATGCGCGCCGCCTCCGCCTGCGCTGGCCGGGCGTAGGAGATGAAGATGTCAGACATGACCGGCTTTGAGCGAGCGCATAGCTAGGGACTCGTCAGATTGGTGCTGTCGAACGAAATACTAGACCCACGATTTATGGCTCGATTGAGTACGCTGACGTTCTCCGCCGGCGCATCGGACCACCCACACCCCTTCTAGGCCCGATGGTCCGCTGGAGTCTCGCCGGCGCCCTATTTGGGGCAGTTCTGGTTGCTCGAGCTCTGGGGCTGGTCGTTCTTGCGTACGCCCATGTGCTTGCAGGGGTCGACGCCGCCGCTCTCGGTTCCGAAGTTGCCGAACGACCCGGAGCGCTCAACCTCGTCGCTGGCTGGCGGTGTCGGCTCAGCCGCGGCGGCGTCGGCGGCGGCCGGTTCGGCGCTGGCGACCGGAATGGCCTCGCCAGGCGCATCGCCCGGCGCATCGGGGGCAGGCGCGGCCGATGAGGTCGACGCGGGCGGCGGTGTCGAGTCCGCCGGCGGCGGGGCTGGGGTCGCCGGCGCGGTCTGACTCGCCGGCTGGCCAAAGGCCGCGCCAGCCACCAGGGCGCTGGCGAGCGCCATGGCGCCTAGAGATCGGCGAAGAGAGATCACAGCAGCGCCCGGGCGGACCATGGGAGCAGTCTACAGCAGCCGACGGTCAGGAAGAAGGCGCTTGGGTCAATGCGCCGCCGCGCCGGGCGCGGCTTCTTTGCGCTCTTCGACGAGCCGATCGATGATCGAGTGCACGGCGACGCCCAGCAGCGGGAACGATGCATCGAAGAAGACCCCGGCCAGGTTCAGCATCAGCCACTGCACGAGCAGCAGCAACAGCGCCAGGCCAACGAACAGCCCAAGCTTCACCAGCAGCCCAGCATAACGGGCGAAGAGGACTGTGGCGAAGAGGGCGAAGGCGGCTTCCAGCCCCTCCAGCAGCCAGGGCGGCATGCCGTTGATGAGATGGCCGTCGAGGATCGCCTCGGCCCAGCTCTCGTGCATCAGGACGCCGCTCATGTCGCCAACCGGCGTCGGATAGGTGTCGACCGTCGGCCCACTGTGGTACCCCGACCGGCTCCAGCCGCCGCCGATGATCACCGGCTTGAAGCGAAGGGCGCGGACCACGGCCGGGTCGCCCGCCAGCACCTGGCCGGCAGTGACGACGGTGTCCGCCTGGTCCTTGGGCTGCAGGTAGGTGGCGAAGAAGGCCTGGTCGCCGATCCGCGCCGCCGAGGGCGGGCTCCACGCCCTGGCGATGGCCAGGGCGAAGGAATCGACCGGAAACGCCGCGCCCTCGACACCTTGCTCGGGCGGCACCTGCAGCGCGTCCTTCATCGGCGAATTGTGCCCGCAGGTGATGTTGGACTTGGCGTTCGGCGAGAGCGCGTAGCCCGGCGGCGCGCCGGGATTGTCCCACTGACCGCCCGCGAGCGGCCTGACGCATATCCCGAACAGCTGGTAGGCGTCCGCCGAGAGCGCCAGCTTGCCGTCGACGAAGGTTCTGGCGAGCACGACGCTGCGATTTTCCGCCGCCGCGCCGATCGCTTTCATCAGCGCTTCGGTGGAAGCGCGCTGTTCGGGCGGCAGCGCCGCTTCCTGGCCGGGCGAGACGGCCTGCGTCGGATCGTCGAGGCTCTCGTCGACGTCGAGGGCGATCAGGGCGACATTGTCCTGATCCAGCGCCTTAATCAGCTTGGCCAAGTAGTTGCGATTGAGGGGACTTTGTCCCGCCGGTTCACCTTTCCAGTAGTCGTCGTCCCCGATCATCACCACCTTCACGTAGCGCGGGCGCAGGGCGCGAGGTCCCGACTGGCCGAGGGTCTGGAAGATTTTTTCCCGGAGTTCCGGCAGACCCAGGTGGCGATTGAGGAACGGCGTCGCCGCCAGGCTGACGACCAGCACGGTGAGCGCGATCGCCCAATAGGCCAGTCCGCGCTCCATCACGAACGCGCGGAGGCGTGCGTAGATCCCACTGGCCGCCGCGGGCGCCGACGGAGGTCCGCCTGCGCGCGCGTCGCTCGCCTTCTTCGGCGCCGGCCCCTTGCGGCGCGTCCCTCGCTTTGTCGCCACTGATCGCCTCGCCGAAGGGATGCTAGTCCGCGTGCGGACCGCACCAGCCCGGAAGGTAGCTGGCCGCCTCGCTCTTGGCGAACTTCATCGCCTTGGCCAGCGCATCGCCGAAGCGGTGCTCGATCTGCTTGCGGCGGACCCGCGAGCGCAGGGCGTCGGCCCACAGGAATTCGCTGAAGGGCGTGGTGTCCTTGGCGTAGCCGCCGGCCCGTCGAAGCTCCCCCGCCAGGCTGCGATAGGGATCGTCCGCCAGCATGGCGATGGACGTGGGGATGTCGTCGAAATCACGCCGCCGTCCCTCGGCGTCATAGAGGTGGCACCAGGCGCGGTTGTCGAGAAAGGTCCAGAACTGGGTCTTGGAAAGGCTGCTGAGGTCCGCCGCCACGGTCACCAGCACGCTCTCGACCTTCTCCAGGTGCAGGGCCAGGCCCAGGTGGTGGTGATCGATCAGATAGTGCCGCTCCTTCGGACCCAGCACGGTTGGCACCATGTGCCGTCCCAGGTATTCAGCCCCGCCGTGATCGGAGCGCTCGCGCCACTCGCGCCGCTTCTCGGCCACTTCGCGAAAGCCGACGGTGATCTGCGTCGGCCGCAACTCGTTGATCGGGATCGGACTGAGGATGGGTTCGCGCGCGCTCATGGCTCGCCTTGGCTCCGCACCGCCTATTGGGAGCTTCACGATGGGCGCGAATGCCGTCACAGTCACCCCCGCCGGCGCATCACCAAGGATCATCGCCGATCTCGTCGCCGGGATGGAGCCGCCAGGGACCGTGAGAGCCTTGAATCTTCCCCTGGCCGCCGCTCGCCGCTGGTCTTTCTGCGCCCTGTTGGCTGCTGTGGCGCTGGGCGCCGCGGCCTGCGGACCCTCGGCGCAGTCGGACGCTCCGGCCCCGGCGCAAAGTCCCCCTGATCCGGCGTTCCGGGAAGCCTGGGTGCAGCTCACCGGCCGCGGCGCCGAAATGCGGGCGATCACCGCCGCGGCGACCTGCCCAACGGCCCTGATCGACGGCCAGGCGGCGACCTGGGAGACGCGCTCGGCGCCTTCGCCTGACTTTCCCCTGACCGTCTGCCAGGCGCTGCTGCCGGCGGGGACCAAGGCGGCAGCGGTCGAGGGCCGCGCGTTGCCGCTGTCGAAGGTGAGGCCGCAGCGGATCCTGATCTTCGGCGACACCGGCTGCCGTCTGAAGGGAGCGGACGTGCAGGCGTGCGACAATCCAGCCGAGTGGCCCTTCGCCCTGGTGGCCAGGCTGGCGGCCGCGCACCAACCCGACCTCGTCATCCACGTGGGCGACTACTACTACCGCGAGACCCCCTGCCCCGCCGGACGCCAGGGCTGCGCCGCCAGCCCCTACGGCGACAACTGGTGGAGCTGGAACGCCGACTTCTTCCAGCCGGCGGCGCCGCTGCTGGCCGCCGCGCCTTGGGTGATGGTGCGCGGCAACCACGAGGATTGCCGGCGTGGAGGCCCGATCTGGTTCAAGGTGCTGGACGCCGGGGTCACGCCGCTGGCCTGCCCGGCCGTGGCCGCCCCCTATGCGGTGGATATCGGCGGCCTGGCCCTCTACGTCATCGACAGCGCCGACGCCGAAGACAACAGCGCTCCACCGCAGAAGGTGGCGGTGATGACCGCTGAGCTCGATGCGCTGAAGACGCCGCTGAAGACCCAGCCGGGCTGGATCCTGACGCACCGGCCGATCTGGGGTCTGGCGACCGTCGCCAGCCCCATTGGGACGATCGAGGCGCCGCTGGACGCCACCGAACAGGCGGCGGTGCGCGGACGCGACCTTTCGGCGGTGCAGATGATCGTCTCTGGCCACATCCACCATTTCGCCAGCTTCGACTTCGGCCAGGCGCGGCCGGCGCAGCTGATCGCCGGCACCGGCGGCGACGTGGGCGATGAGGGCGATTCGCCGAAGCTGCGGGCCACGGCGGCCAGGATCGATGGGATGAGCGCCAGGGCCTTCACCTTCAACCGCTACGGGTTCCTGATCCTCGAGCGGTCCGGCGAGGCCTGGACCGGCGCCTTCTACGACATGAGCGACCACGTCATCGCCCGCTGCCGCCTGGCGGGGCGCAGCCTGGCCTGCGGGCCGGCCTGAGCGAGCCGGCGGCGCCGTGATCGTCGAGATTGGCGACAGACCGGTCATCGCTTCGGCCCTGCCGGATGAGACGGCGTTCTTCTCCACCGTCTCGCCGGAGGGTCCGCCGCCGCCGTATCGGCGCCTGGGCTCGCTCGCGGCGCTCTGGCGGGCGCTGAACGATCCCGCAGTCTCGCTGATCGTCTGCCATCCGACGTTCTCGGCGCCCTGGAGCCTGCGCCACCTCAGCCGCGCGCTCTTCGCCCGCCGCGCGCTCAAGGGCCGCGTCCCGCTGCTGCGCGCCTTCGGGCCGCAGCTGCTGCGGTTCACCGGCCGCGCGCCGGTGGTCGTCCTCGACTTCGAGGACCTGCCGGTGATCAACACCAACACGCTCTTCCTCCTCGACCGCTGCCAGCTCTTCTTCAAGCGCGAGCTGCCGGCCGACCACTGGCGGGTGTTCCTGAAGACCGCGCATGCGAACCTGCCCACGCCGCGGTTCCGCAACCTGCCGCGCCAGCGCGCGCGGATCGCCAAGCTGGCGCCGCTTTCGCTCGGGCTGCCGCTGGACTGGGCGAGCGTCCCGGAGGCGCCGTCGCAGGAGCGAACCAGCGACGTCTTCTTCGCCGGCCGCATCGAGGGCTCCTCGTCGCTGCGGGCGCGGGGCCTGGCCGAGCTTCGGGCGTTGGCCGCGCAGGGCCTGCGCATCGACCTTCCGGACGCGCCGTTGCCGCGCGAAGCGTTCTACCGACGCTGCGCTGGCGCGTGGCTGGTCTGGTCGCCCGAGGGCTTTGGCTGGGAATGCTTCCGCCACTATGAGGCGCTGGCCAGCGGGACGGTCCCGCTGATCAACCAGCCGTCGATCGAGCGTCATCAGCCGCTGATCGCCGGCGAGCACGCGCTCTACTACGACGTCGAGCCAGGCGGGCTGACCGGCGCCGTCAACGCGGCGCTGGCGGACAAGGCGCGGCTGACGCGGATCGCGATGGCCGGCCGTGCGCACGTCCTGGGCCATCACACCCCCGCGGCGATCGCGCGTCATGTGGTCGCAATGGCGTCGAATTCGGAGACGCGGGCGGGCTGAGTCCCAGGCGCGGCGCGCGGTTCTTATGCGTTCCTTACGCCCCCAGCCCGCGTTTCGTGTCGAGATTTGATCCCGAACGAGGCTGTGATCGCTGGCGTGAACAGCCTCACCGCCTCGTCTGTCCAAGTCGAGGCGAACTGGAGCCACCATGACTGACCTGATCTACATCGTCGGCGGCATCGCCGTACTGGGCCTCTACATCCTCTATGCCTACGCGCTGCGGAGGCTCTGACCATGGTTGTTCAGCTGATCTACGCGGCGGGCGCCATCTTCGTCGCCGGCTACATGATCGCAGCGCTGCTGCGCCCAGATAAATTCTAGAATCGAACAAGAAGGACGTTCCCAATGAACGCGAGCGGCTGGGGCGAGATTCTCGTCACCATCGCCATCACCGTCGCCCTGGCCATACCGCTGGGCGCGTACATGGCGCGTGTCTGGCAGGGCGAGAAGACGTGGCTTGATCCGGTTCTGAAGCCGGTCGAAGGCGCCCTCTATTGGACCTTCGGGGTCGATCAGAAGAAGAGCCAGAACTGGCTCGGCTACGCCATCTCCATGCTGGTCTTCAGCATGGCCAGCTTCCTGGTCCTCTACCTGATCCTGCGCTTCCAGGATCTGCTGCCGTTCAACCCGCAGGGGTTCAAGGGGACGACGCCGGACCTCGCCTTCAACACCGCGATCAGCTTCGTCACCAACACCAACTGGCAGTCTTATGTTCCGGAAGCGACGCTCTCGGCCTTCTCGCAGATGGCGGGGCTCACCAGCCACAACTTCCTCTCGGCGGCGGCGGGCATCGCCATGGCCGCGGCCGTCACCCGCGCCTTCGCCGCCAACCGCAGCGAGGGCCTTGGCAACTTCTGGGTCGATCTGACCCGGATCAGCCTCTACATCCTGCTGCCGATCTCGATGGTGGTGGCGTTGACCTTCGTGGCGCTGGGCGAACCGCAGACCCTCACCGCCAGCGCCGCGGCCGTGGGCCTCGAGGGCGGCAAACAGACCATTACGCTCTACCCGACCGCCAGCCAGGAGGCGATCAAGCAGCTGGGCACCAACGGCGGGGGCATCTTCAACGCCAACTCGGCCCATCCGTACGAGAACCCCAACTCGATCACCAACATCCTCGAAGAGATTGAGATGAACGTGCTGGGCTACGCCTGCATCTTCGCGTTCGGCACCGTGGCTATGGCGCGCAAGGACGCCCGGGCCCTGGTGGCGGTCATGGTGGCCTTCATCGTCGCCGCCTCGTCCGTGGTCTATTGGGCCGAGACCCAGCCCGCACCGGCCATGCACGCCGTGCACGCCAGCCAGCTGGTCAACATGGAGGGCAAGGAGGTGCGCTTCGGCGCGCCCTCGACGGCGGTCTGGACCGCCTTCACCACCGGCGCCTCCGACGGCGGCGTCAACGCCATGCACGACAGCTACATGCCGCTGGGCGGCGGGATGGCCATGTTCATGATCCAGCTGGGCGAGATGCTGCCAGGCGGCGTCGGTTCCGGCCTCTATGGAATGATGGTGAGCGCGCTCATCGCCGTCTTCGTGGCCGGGCTGATGGTCGGACGAACGCCCGAGTACCTGGGCAAGAAGATCGAGGCGCGGGAGGTGAAGTTCGCCATGCTGGCGTCTGTCACCCTGCCGCTGTCGATCCTCGGCTTCTCGGCGATCGCGGCGGTGACGCCGGTGGCTCTGAAGGCGCTGGAGGCCTCCGGCCCGCACGGGCTCTCGGAGATCCTCTACGCCTACACTTCGGCCACGGGGAACAACGGCTCGGCTTTCGCTGGCCTCTCCGCCAACGTCCCCTATTGGAACGCGACGCTGGGCATCGCCATGCTGCTGGGCCGGTTCGCCTATGTGCTGCCGGTGCTGGCCATGGCCGGATCCCTGGCGGCCAAGCCAAAGCTCGCGCCCACCGCGGGCACCCTGCCGACCCATGGGCCGCTCTTCGTCGGCCTGCTGATCGGCGTCATCCTGATCATGGGCGGGCTGATGTACTTCCCCGCCCAGGCGCTGGGCCCGATCGTGGAGCATTTCCAAGTGCTCCAAGTCGTCGCCGGCCGCTGACCTTTCCGGAGCTGAGATTTCCATGACCGACGTCGCAGTCCACCTTGGCGAGAAGCGCCGCTCAGCGGTCGCCTCGACGGCCCTCACTTCGGCCGTCCTCGTCCGCGCGATCACCGATTCCTTCGTCAAGCTCGACCCGCGCAGGCTCACCGGCAACCCGGTGATCCTGGCCACCGAGGTCGTCGCCGCCCTGGCGACGGTCTCGACAATCAACGCCTTCGCCACCGGCGCCAGCCCCGGGTGGGCGCTGCAGATCGCCATCTGGCTCTGGTTCACGGTGGTCTTCGCCAACTTCGCCGAGAGCATCGCCGAAGGACGGGGCAAGGCGGCGGCCGACGCCCTGCGCGCTCAGCGCGTGGACGTGAAGGCCAAGCTGATCGTCGACGAGAAGACCGGCGCCATCGTGCCGACCTCCGCCTACAAGCTCACCGCCGGCCAGGTGGTGCTGGTCGAAGCCGGCGACATGGTTCCGAGCGACGGCGACATCATCGAGGGCGTGGCTTCGGTCAACGAAGCGGCGATCACCGGCGAGTCCGCTCCGGTCATCCGCGAATCCGGCGGCGACCGCTCGGCGGTGACCGGCGGCACCACTGTGGTCTCCGACTGGATCAAGGTGCGCATCACCGCTGAACCCGGTAACAGCTTCATCGACCGGATGATCGCCATGGTCGAAGGCGCCGAGCGGCGCAAGACGCCCAACGAGATGGCGCTCACCGTGCTGCTGGCGGGGCTGACGATCATCTTCCTGATCGCCACCGCGACCCTGCTGGGCCTTGGCCAATATTCCGGCGTCAAACTCGACCCGCTGGTGCTGGGCGCCCTTTTCATCTGCCTGATCCCAACCACCATCGCGGGCCTGCTGTCAGCGATCGGCATCGCCGGGATGGACCGGCTGTTGAAGTTCAACGTCCTGGCCACCTCCGGCCGGGCGGTGGAGGCGTCCGGCGACGTCGACACCCTGCTGCTCGACAAGACCGGCACCATCACCCACGGCAACCGCATGGCCACCGAGATCATCCCCGCGCCGGGCGTGCGCCCCGAGGCGGCGATCCGCGCGGCGATGATGGCTTCGCTCGCCGACGAGACCGCCGAGGGTCGCTCGATCGTCGACCTGGCCCTGGAAAAGGGTCAGACCGGCGTCCCGCCACAGGACTCCACGCCCGTCCCGTTCAGCGCCTCCACCCGGCTCTCCGGCCTCGATGCGGGCAAGGACAGCTGGCGTAAGGGCGCGGTGGACGCGATCCTGAAGACCGTGGGCCTGACGCCCGCCCAGGTCCCGGCCGAGGTCAGCGCCGCGGTCGACCGCATCGCCCGTTCGGGCGGAACGCCCCTGGCCGTCTGCGAGAACGGCGCGCTGGTGGGCGTCATCCACCTGAAGGACGTGGTCAAGGCTGGCGTGAAGGAGCGCTTCGCCGACCTGCGCCGCATGGGCCTGCGCACGGTGATGATCACCGGCGACAACCCGGTCACCGCCGCCGCCATCGCCTCCGAAGCCGGCGTCGACGACTTCCTCGCCGAGGCCACGCCGGAGGACAAGCTGCGGCTGATCCGCGAGGAGCAGGGCAAGGGCCGGCTGGTGGCCATGTGCGGCGACGGCTCCAACGACGCCCCGGCGCTGGCTCAGGCCGACGTGGGGGTCGCCATGCAGACCGGCACCCAGGCCGCGCGCGAGGCCGGCAACATGG
>JBIOEF010000077.1:0-16415 GCA_044445785.1 Caulobacterales bacterium | reverse complement strand
GAGTCGGAGCGCGTGGGTGGTGATCTCGAGCGGCACCGCCGACCAGGCGCCCTGGACCGTGCAGGCGCCGGTGTAGGCCATCGCCTGCTTGCCAAGGCAGAAGACGTCCTCGTAGTTCGGCTTGGCCACCGCCAGGCATTCCTTGAGCTCGTTCTTGGCGTGGATCAGGCAGTGGTCGGTGAAATAGTCGTCGGTGAGCCAGCTCAGGCGGAACGCCTGGTCATCGCCCGCCTGGCCGATCGCCGCCAGCGCCGCCAACGCCACCGCATGGACGATCAGGGGCGAGTAGGGCGGCTGCGCGGCGGGCGGCGCCGGAATGGTCGACGCGCCTCCGCCGGCGACCTGGCGCTTCAGGTCCAGCACCTGGTCGGGCGTGGCGTAGCGCTGCGAGGCCGAGATCGTCCGCACCGTCTCCAGCCGCGCGTCGCGGCCCTCGACGTCGGCGTGCGACCAGGCCTGGTGCTGGACATCGTAGGCGGCCTGGGTGACCAGGCGGCCGGCGTTGAAGAGCTGCATGCCCTCGCCGACGATCGCGGCTTTGGCCCGTCCGGCGGCGCCGGCGGCGCCGTTGAAGCGGAAGGCGTTGAGCGGATTGGCGAAGATCTTGGCGACCACCTCGTAGCGGCCCTCCGGCGTCGCCCCCGCCTGGCGCACGGCGGCGACGAAGGCGGGGTCCTGCAGAGCGGCGACGGCGGCGTAGACGATCTCGCCGCGCATGAACTGGCCGGGCTCATAGGCGACGCCCTGGCGCAACGACTGGGCGACCCCGCCGGCGTCGGTGAAGTTCGGCGAGATCAGGCTCGCCTGGCGCATGTAGGATTCGTACGCGGCCGCGTCCTCGAGCATCCGCTCGCCCACCGCGACGTTGGGCATGGGCGGGGGGGGCGGCGGCGTGATCAGCACCGGCTCCTTGGGTCTTGCGCCCACATCGATCGCGGGCAGGGCGAGCGCGAAGCCCGCCAGACCAAGGATCAGACAAGCCCGAACGGCGCCGGCCAAAGTCATCCGAATCAGCCCTTGTTTGAACGTCCCCTCGCCCCGCCTTCTAGCACGTCGTGGGCGGGATTGTGACAGCGCCGCGGCGGACGCGCATCGCCGCTGTCAGTCGAAGAGCTTGGAGACCGATTCCTCGTTGGCGATCCGGCGGATGGCCTCGCCGATCAGCTGGGCGCAGGTCACCTGGCGGATCTTCGGGCAGCCCTGGACCACGTCGGTGGCTTCGATGGAATCGGTGACCACCAGTTCGGAGAGCGCCGAGGCGGCAACGCGCTCGGCCGCGCCGCCGGAGAGCACGCCGTGGGTGACATAGGCCGAGACGCTGGTCGCGCCGGCGGCCATCAAGGCTTCGGCCGCGCCGCAGAGGGTGCCGGCGGAATCGACGATGTCGTCGAAGAGGATGCAGCGCCGGTCCTTCACCTCGCCGATGATGTTCATCACCTCGCTGACGCCAGGCGCCGAGCGCTTCTTGTCGACGATGGCGAGATCCGCGTTCAGCCGTTCGGCCAGCGCTCGCGCGCGCACCACCCCGCCGACGTCCGGGGAGACGATCACCATCTCGCCGACCTTGCGCTCGTGGCTGCGGATGTCCTGGGCCATCAGGGGCGTCGCCAGCAGATTGTCCGTGGGGATGTCGAAGAAGCCCTGGATCTGGCCCGAGTGCATATCCATGGTCAGCACCCGGTCGGCGCCGGCCCGGGTGATCAGGTTGGCCACCAGCTTGGCCGAGATCGGCGTGCGTCCGCCGGTTTTCCGATCCTGCCGCGCGTAGCCGTAGTAGGGCATCACCGCGGTGATCCGCCTGGCCGACGCCCGCGTCAGGGCGTCGATGCAGATCAGGAGCTCCATCAGGTTGTCGTTGGCCGGATAGCTGGTCGACTGGATGATGAAGACGTCCTCGCCGCGGACGTTCTCCTCGATCATCACGAACACTTCGTTGTCGTTGAAGCGGCGGATGTTGGCCCGCGTCAGCGGCATGTCCAGCACCTTGGCGATCGCCGCCGCCAGGGTATGGTTGGAGTTGCCGGCCAGCAGCTTCATCGATCCACCGCCCCTGGAAGGTCTCCGCACGGGGCGCTTCTAGCAGCGCCGTGATTGAGGGCAAGCCCCGGTGGCGCCGAGGCCACAGTGCGCTAGATACCGGCGGATGAACGATCAACGGATCGACGTGCAACGGGCGACGACAGCGGATCTCGGTCAGCTTGGCGCGATTGACCCACGATTGGGCTTCGAAGCCGATCGGGCGACGACCGTCGGAGAGCTGTTGGCGCTGGGCGAGAGCTGGATCGCGACCGTGGACGGTCGGCCGGCGGGATATGTGCTGGCGAGCCGTCACTTCTTCGGCCGCCCTTTCGTCGACCTGCTGGTGGTGGCGGAGGACTGCAGGCGGCGGGGCGTCGGCGCGGCCCTGATGGCCAGGTGCGAGGCCGCCCATGATGACGACCGCCTCTTCACCTCGACTAATGAGTCGAACGCGCCGATGCGGGCGTTGTTGGCGCGCGCCGGCTACGAACCCAGCGGCATTATTCAAAATCTCGATCCCGGCGATCCGGAGCTTGTGTTCGTGAAGTTCAGGCCTCCAGCGTGATCGCCGAAAGCAACCGACCGTAGTCGGTCTGCCCGCGATGGACCGCGCGGCGGTTGGAGAAGAACCGATCCTCGTCCGCCAAGGTGTCACGGCCGATCCACTCGGCGTCGGCGACACCTGCCGCCGCAAGCCGGGCCAGGACGAAGCCCGGCAGATCGAAGAGCCGCTTCTCCGGCCGCGCGCCGGTAGCGAAGAAGCGGGCGTTGGCGCTGTCAGCAGCCACGAAGCGCTCCAGGAACTCCAGGCCGACCTCGTACGACGCCGGGCCGATGCAGGGGCCGACGGCGGCGACCATCCGCCCAGGCGCCGCGCCCAGCTCGGCCATCGCCTCCACGGCCGCGGCGACCACCCCGTCCAGCGCCCCGCGCCAGCCGGCGTGGACGGCCGCGACGATGCGCGCTTCGCCGTCGGCGATCAGGATCGGCGCGCAGTCGGCGGCCAGCGCCCCGCAGACGACGCCCGCCGCGCGGGTGATCACCGCGTCGGCCTCGGGCGCCCGGGTCTCGCCCCAGGCCGTCTCGACGACGACCGCGCGGGCGGAGTGGATCTGGTAGGCGGCGGCCAGCGCCTCGGCGCCAACCCCGAACCGCGCCGCCGCGCGCGTGCGGTTTTCCGCCACCCGCGCCGGGTCGTCGCCCGATCCGCGGCCGACGTTGAGGCTGGCGTAGAGCCCCTCGGAGACGCCGCCTTCGCGGGTGAAGAAGCCGTGGCGCACGCCCGGAACCTGGCCCAGCATGGGCGAGGTGAGGATCGGCGCGGGGTCCATCAGGCGGCCTCGAACGCTGGCGGGGTGATGTCGCCCGCCCAGATCGCCGCGGCCTTGAAGAGCTCGCCCATCTGATCGGCCGCCGTTAGCCGCGCCACCTGGCGGCCGATCACCCCGGCGCGCTCAGGGCGGCTGCGGCTGAGCGCCGCCGCGCGGGTTTCGACGCCCAGGCGCTTCAGGAACTCGCCCTGAGCGAGGATCGCCGTCTGCGCGCCCGCGGCCCGGGCGGCTGCGAGGACGGTCGGGAAGTCGGCGTGGACGGTGATGTCGGCGAGGCCCGGTTCGGCCAGCGGGTCGACCTTCTGGTGGCGCGCCAGCGCCTGCAGGGTGTCGCCGCAGCTGGGCTCGGCCGGGCCGTAGTCGACCAGCAGCGCCGCGCCGCCCTGGCGGACGATCCGCCCACCGAGCTCCGCGCCGAAGGCCTCCTGCGCCGGTGAGCGCTCGATCACCGCGCCCACGGCGGCGTCCGGCGGACCGACGACGCCCACGGCGGGCGCGAGGCCCATGGTCAGGGCGCCGGCGCCGCTCAGCCCCACCACCCGCTCGGCCCAACCCGTATCGGTGCGCTGGAACTGGCTGGCCGGCAGGCAGTCCAGGAACTCGTTGGCCACCAGCAGCAGCGGCGCGTCGTCGGGCAGCTCGGCGATCGAGCCCACCCAGCGCGCCGGCGCCGGAAAGCCGCTCAGCCGCTCGCCCTGCAGTCGACGCAGCGGCGGCGAGCTTTCCACCAGCCAGAGCTCGCAGGCGAAGAGAAAGGCGTCGGAAATGCGCGCCGCGCGGCCGATGTCCGACATCAGGGTGGCGTCGCCCGGTCCCGCCTCGGCCAGGATCACTCGGGTCGGCGCGCCCATCCGCTGCCAGATCTCCAGCAGCCACAGGCCGATCAGCTCGCCGAACATCTGGCTGACCAGGGGCGCGGTGATGAAATCGCCGGCCTCGCCGATCGCCGGGCGGGTGGCGTAGTAGCCGTCCAGCGGGTCGTGCAGGCAGCGGGTCATGTAGTCGGCGACGCTGATCGGGCCGCTCGCCGCGATCTCCGCCTCGAGCCTGGCTTTGAGACTCATGCGCTCTGCGGCTGGGCCGGGGGCTCGCGCAAGGCGCGCCAGATCAGGTAGGCGCCCGCCAACACCATGGGGATCGAGAGGATCATGCCCATGGTCAGCCCCAGCGGGAAGCTGGGCATGCCGTCATCGGGATTGCGCACGTTCTCCAGCGCCAGGCGGCTTGCGCCATAGCCTATCAGCCACAGTCCCATGACCGCGCCGCGCCGTTGCAGCCATTTGACGTGGTGGGTCGCCCAGCGCAGCACCAGGAACAGCACCAGGCCCTCCAGCGCCGCCTCGTAGAGCTGGCTAGGGTGGCGCGACTCGCCGCCGGCTGGACAGACGCCGCTATTGGCCTCGGCGATGTGCTTGTTGCAGAACACCATGCCCCACGGCGCGCTGGTCGGACGGCCCCAGAGCTCGCCATTGATGAAGTTGGCGATCCGGCCGAAGAACTGGCCGATCGGCTCGCAGGGCGCCATCAGGTCGCCCAGCAGCAGGAAGTCGATCCGGTTGGCCCTGGCGAAAAGGAGCAGGGCGACGCCGACGCCCAGCATGCCGCCGTGGAAGCTCATCCCGCCTTTCCAGACCTCGAACACCTCCAGCGGATTGGCGAAGAGCTCGGCGCGCTGGCCGGCGTTCACCAGCATGTAGAAGCAGATGTAGCCGATCCGCCCGCCCAGGATGACGCCCAGCGTGATCCACAGCACCAGGTCGTCGATCTGCAGCGGCGTGGCGGTGGGTCCGCGCGCGCCCCAGAGCTTCGGAGTCTTCACCAGGCTCGCGCAATAGCGCCAGCCCAGCAGGATGCCGGCGATGTAGGCCAGCGCATACCAGCGGATCGGAAAAGGTCCCAGGCTCAGCGCGCCCAGATGCAGGGCCGGTATGGTGAAGATCGCCGGGTCGAAATCGGGGAACTGCAGGCCCAAGGCCGCTTCTCCTTAACTATCGAACGCGGCGATGCGTAGCGCAGAAGGGCGTCGCATTCACCTGACGCTTCCCATATATGAGGCCCATGCAGAGCCAAAATCCGCTTCTGGACGAGCTGGCCAAGGCCGCCAACGCCGCGGTCGGCATCGCCCAGGCCGCCGGCGAGGAGGCCAAGGCGGCCTTCCGCTCCCAGGCCGATCGCATGGCCGCCAACATGGACTTGATTCGCCGGGAGGAATTCGAGGCGCTGAAGGCCGAGGTCGCCGACCTGCGGGCGCAGGTCGCCGCCTTGAAGAAGCCGGCCAAGGTTAACAAAGGTTAACGGGGGAATTGTTCGCCCCTCACAAGAAGCGGCTTGAGACGGGGACCCCGAAGCAGATTAGGCTTAACTCCCGACGCGCGGATTCCCCGCTCGCCAGGCCACTTTGACCCGAGGTCCCATGGACACTCCCCAGCCGGAAGAAGACGACGTGCTCATCGCCCTCGACCCGCTGGATGTGGTCGAACGCGTGCTGTCGGCGGAGAACCTCACCTTCGACCGCACCGACGACGGGGACCTGGCCTTCACCCTGGCCGGCGACTGGAAGGACTACGAGCTGTGGTTCGCCTGGCGCCCGGAGGCCGACTGCCTGCAGCTGTGCCTCTCCATCGACCGCCGCGCCGAGAAGGCGCAGCGCGCCGACGCGTGCGAACTCATCAACCTGGTCAACCAGCGGGTCTGGGTGGGTCATTTCGAGGTGTGGAACGACGATGGCGAGGTGGTCTTCCGCCACGCCATGGCGCTGCCCGAGGGCGAGCGTCCGACGCTGGCCCAGGCCGCCTCAATGATCGACGCGGCGATGGAAGCGGCCGACCGGTTCTATCCGGCGTTCGACTTCCTGCTGGCGGCCGAGAAGTCGCCGCAGGAGGCGATGGCCGCCTGCATGTTCGAGACCGTCGGCCAAGCCTAAGCCTACCGCCATGACGCCGATCCTGCTCCTCGGCGCCGGCCGCATGGGCGGGGCGCTGATCGCCGGCTGGCGCCGCGCGAACGCCATCGACATGGGCGAACTGATGATCCGCGACCCGGCGCCCGGTCCCGAAGCCGTTCTCAGCGGCGCCAAGCTTGACCCGACAGACGCCGCGATCGGGCGGGCGAAGACGGTGATCTTGGCGGTGAAGCCGCAGATCTGGCGCGAAGCCGCGGCGCCCATCGCCCCGCACCTGGCCGCCGACGCCATCGTCGTCTCGATCGCCGCCGGCGTCGCCACCGCCGACCTCGCCGGCGCGTTCGGGGGACGCAAGGTGGCGCGCGTCATGCCGACCACCGCCGCGGCGATCGGGCAAGGGACGGCGAGCGTGTTCGCCGTCGACCCCGAGGCGCGCGCGCGCGCCCACGCCTTGTTCGCGCCGGTCGGGACGGTGGTCGATCTCGCCGACGAGGACCTGATGCACGCCGCCACAGCGGTCAGCGGCTCCTCGCCGGCCTACCTCTACGCCTTCGTCGAGGCGCTGGAGGCGGCCGGCGCCGCCGCCGGCCTGCCCCGGGACGCCGCCCAGGCCCTCGCGCGGGCCACCATGGCCGGCGCGGCGGCGCTGATGGCCGAGAGTGGCCTGGATCCCGCAGACCTGCGCCGCCAGGTGACCTCCCCCGCCGGCACCACCGAAGCGGCGCTGAAGGTGCTGCTGGGCGAGGGGGGATTGCAGGAGTTGCTGAAAAAAGCCGTCGCCGCGGCGGCGCAGCGCTCGCGCGAGCTAGGCGGCTAGGTTTCGCGGGGACGCGCGGATGGACTAGGGTTGGGACCATGACCGCTTCCGACCCGATCCTCGACAAGGCCGTCGACGCCGCCCTGGCGCTGGCCGCCGAGCGGCCGTGGCGGGAGGTCTCGCTGCGCGACATCGCCGAGCGGGCCGAGACGCCCTTCGGCGACCTCTACGAGGCGGCGCCCAGCAAGACCCTGCTGGCGTTTCGCCTGAGCCAGCGCCTGGACAAGGCCGCGCTGGCCACCGCGGCGACCCCTTCGGACGATCCGCACGACCGGTTGTTCGACGCCACGATGGCGCGGATCGAGGCGATGGAGGCTGAGCGTCCGGCGCTCCTCTCCATGGCCCGCGACGAGAACCCCGTGGCGCTGGCGGCGCACTTTCCGGTCACCGCCCGGGCGATCCTGGAGGCCGCCGGCGTCAGCGCCACGCCGCCAAGGCTGATCGCCATGACCGCCGTGTGGGCGCGCACCGTCCAGGTCTGGCGGGACGACGAGGGCGCGCTCAACCGCACCATGGCCGAGATCGACAAGCGCCTGAAAAAGATGCGCGAACGCCTGGGAAGGATCGGGGCGGGGTTCTAGGGCGAGCCTGCGGTTGCCCGACCCCTCACCTCACCTCTCCCCGTTCGCACGGGGAGAGGGCTACTGATGGGTTGGCGCTTCACGATCCATCCGCATCTCAGCTGTTTCAGTAGCCCTCTCCCCGCCCAGAGGGCGGGGAGAGGTGAGGTGAGGGGTGGCCCAGGCAAACACTACCCCGGCAACCGCACCACCGCCCTCAGGCCCCCCAGCGGCGACCTATCCAGCGTCACCTCCCCGCCATGCCCTCGCGCCACGTCGCGGGCGATGGCGAGGCCGAGGCCGACGCCCTTTTCGTTCTGGTTGCGGGCGTCGTCCAGGCGGCCGAAGGGGGTGAAGGCGTCCTCGAACCGCTCGGGAGCGATGCCAGGGCCATCGTCGTCCACCAGGATCTCGACCCCGCCGGCGGGGGTGGCGTGGGCGGCCAGCTCCACGTGCTCGCCGTGGGCGGCTGCGTTCATCACCAGGTTGGAGAGCGCGCGCTTGATCGAGTTGGGCCGTACCGTCGCGGCCAACCCAAAGTCGGCGGAGACGCGAATCTGGGCGCCGGCGCGCACCGCCCCTTCGCTGACCTCGTCCAGCAGCGGGCGCAGGTCGACCCGCTCCAGCGCTTCGCCCCCCTCGCCGCGGGCGAAGGCCAGGTACTCGTCGATCATATGCTCCATTTCGGCCAGATCGCGCTTCATCGCCTCCACCCGCGCGCCGGGCTCGGCCAGGGCCAGTTCAAGCTTGAGGCGGGTCAGCGGCGTTCTGAGGTCATGGCTGACCGAGGCCAGCAAGGTCGTGCGCTGGTCGACGTAGCGCTGGATGCGCGCCTTCATCGCCAGGAACGCCTGCGCCGCCTGCCGCACCTCCTTGGCGCCGTAGGGCTTGAAGGCCACGTCCGCGCCCTTGCCGAAAGCCTCGGCGGCGGCCGCCAGCCGCTCGATCGCGCGCACCTGATTGCGGATGAAGAGCACGGCCACGGCCGTCAGCAGCACGGTCGCCAGGGTCAGCCAGACGATGAAGATGTAGCCCTGGGCGGCGAAGGCGCGGTCGCGCGGGGCGATGATGCGCAGCACCCCGTCCTTCACCTTCACCCGCACGTCGACGTAGGCCGGGTAGCGCGTGGTGTCGAACCAGAACGACGCGTCCAGCCGGTCGGAAAGCGAGCTCTGCATCGCCCGGTCGATGCCGACGAAAAGCTGCGAGTGGCGGCCCTTGGGGAGGTTCGCGCCCGGCTGCAGGGTGATGGAAAGGTCGAGGGTCTGCTCGGCCCGGTCCGACAGGCGTTTCAGGCCCGCCGGCGTCGGGTCGTCCAGATAGCCCTGCTGCACCCACGCGACTTCGCCCGCCAGACCCTCGGTCAGGTGCCCGTTCACCTGTTGCCAGTAGGCGTCGAAGAAGAACCAGGTGACGGCGATCTGCATCACCGCCACCGGCAGGACGATGATCAAGAGGCTGCGGCCAAAGAGGGTGGACGGAACCCGGCGCTTGATCATCCGCCAGAGAAAGTGGAGGCGCGGTTTCATCCGTCGGGCGCCAGCATGTAGCCCACCCCGCGGACGGTCTGCAGGTAGCGGGGGTTCTTGGGGTCGTCCTCGATCTTGCGGCGCAAGCGCGTCACCTGGATGTCGACGGCGCGGCCGGCGGCCTCGGCGTTCTGCCGCGCCAGCTCCAGGCGGTCCACCGGCGCGTGGGCGGCGCCGGCCAGCTGGCGCAGCAGCTGGGTCTCGCCCTCGGTCAGGCGCACCGGCCGGTCGTCGCGGCGCAGCTCCCCGCGCGAGGGATCGAAGCTGCAGCGGCCGAGCTGGATGCGCTGGGCCGCCTCGGGCCTGGGTCCGGAGCGGCGCAGGATCGCCTCGATCCGCAGCACCAGCTCCTGCGGCTCGAACGGCTTGGCCAGGTAGTCGTCCGCGCCCAGCGCCAGTCCCTCGATCCGGTCGTCCGGCAGGCCGCGGGCGGTGAGGATCAGCACCGGCGTGCGCCCCGTTTCGCCCGCGCGGCCGCGCAGCCAGCGGGCGAAGGTGAAGCCGTCCTCGCCCGGCATCATCACGTCCAGCACCAGCAGGTCGAAGGTGACGAGCTCCATCATCCGCCTGGCCTCGGCCGCGTCGGCGGCGGCGGAGACGCGGAATCCGGCCCGCGCCAAGTACTCCTTCACCAGTCCGCGGATACGGTCGTCGTCGTCGATCACCAGGAGGTGACGAAGAGCCGCGTCGGGCCGGCGGGTGGGGCGCACGCTCACCGCTGAACCGGCAATTTGTTTGACGGGGAGGCCATGGCGCCTTCTAAAGCTCGGTCCGGTAGGAAAGGAGACTGTTGGCCCAATGTCACTCGTCCCAATGGATGATCGCGATGGTTGGATCTGGCTGGACGGCCAGTTCGTTGCCTGGCGCGAGGCCAAGGTGCACGTATTGACCCACGGCCTCCACTACGCCTCGGCGGTGTTCGAGGGCGAGCGCATGTACGGCGGCGAGATCTTCAAGCTGACCCAGCATACAGAGCGCCTGTTCAAGTCGGCGGAAATCCTCGACTTTCAGATCCCCTTCACGGTGGCTCAGATCGAGGAGGCGTGCAAGGCGACCTGCGCCAAGAACAACCTCACCGACTGCTACGTCCGCCCGCTCGCCTGGCGCGGCTCCGAGAGCATCAGCGTTTCGGCGCACAACACCAAGATCCACGTCATGGTCGCCGTCTGGGACTGGCCGAGCTACTTCAAGCCCGAGGAGAAGGCCAAGGGCATCCGCCTCACCTGGGCCAAGTACAAGCGCCCCTCGCCCGAGACCGCGCCGACGGCGTCCAAGGCCGCCGGCCTCTACATGATCTGCACCATCTCCAAGCACGAGGCCGAACGCGCGGGCTACGCCGACGCGATGATGCTGGACTGGCGCGGCTATGTGGCCGAGGCCACCGGCGCCAACGTCTTCTTCGTCCGCGACGGGGTGCTGCATACGCCCACGCCCGACTGTTTCCTGGACGGCATCACCAAGACCTCGCTGACCGAGCTAGCCAGGTCCAAGGGCTTCGAGGTGGTGGAACGGCACATCACCCCGGACGAGCTGGCGACCTTCTCCGAATGCTTCATCACCGGCACGGCGGCGGAAGTGACCCCGGTCTCGGAAATCGGCGACTACAAGTTCCGTCCCGGCAACATCTCGCTCTCGCTGATGGACGACTTCGCCCGGATGGTAAGGCGCCAGCTGCAGCCGGCTTAGGGGCGATCGGCCTTCGTTCGAGACGCTTTCCCCCACGACCGCGGCCCGCAAGAATGGCCAGCGCGGTGGTCGGCTCAGAAAGGCCGCGGGAGACTAACCCCCGTCGCCCAGCAGGTCGCGGGCGCCGAATTCGGTGGGGCAGGTGCGGCTGAGGTCGTGGGCGCGGACCGCATCGTCCAAGCCCGGGTGGCTGGCCACATAGTCGCGGATGTAGGCGCGCTCCTCCGAAGACGAGCAGGCGTTGATCCCCGGGTTGTTGGCGATTCGGTTCATGATCGCGTTGAAGCGCCAGTCCGAGGTCTGGAAGTCGGCATTGGGTCGGGCGTAGACATCGTAGAGCGCCCCGCCCACACGGCCGCGGTCCGCCCCGTCCAGCGTATGGCCCTGGTTGTCCGTGTAGCTGCCGTCGGGATTGCGGTGGCCGAACTGGGCGCTCTGGTTGTTGGGGCAGCCGCCGCCGGCGAGAACGGTGGCCTCGTCGCAGGCGCTGACGGCGTCGGCCGTGTGCTCCTGGGCCAGGGCCGGCGCGCCGGCGCAGACCGCCAGGGTCAGCGCGGCGCAGGCAAGCAGGGTCTTGATCATGGGAAGCTCCTCCGTGCTCCGGAGCCTCGCACAGCTTGCTTAAGGCCGGCTCAACGCGCCTCTCGCGGGTGCGTGGCTGGCGATGTCTGACAGACCCTGATGCGGCGGGTAGCGGTCACCGCGACCGCCGCGGCTTTGGTTGTCGTTTCGGCGCCGGAGCATCCCGCGCGCGCAGTTCGGCCATGGCGGCGAGGGCCGCTTCGCGGGCGCGGGTGAGGAAGCCGAGCAGCAGGGCCAGTTCGCTGTTGCTGTAATCCGCCAGCGCCGCCATCGCCGCGCGTTCCATCGGCTCGAACAGCGGTGCGATGCGCTGGGCGATCGCGGGCAGGGCGCGGACCAGGACCTTGCGGCGGTCGCCCGCGTCGCTCTCGCGGCGCGCGAAGCCGGCCTGTTCCAGACGGTCGACGACGCCGGTGATCGCGCCGCTGGTCAGCCCGGTCGCCTCAGCCAGCGCGCCGGCGGTCAGCGGGCCGCGCAGGACGATGTGGTCCAGGCACTCCAGATCGCTGCTGGATACGCCCAGCCGCGTTGCCACCGCCTGGCTGTAGATCACCCCCTGGCCGCTGACGTCGCGCATGGCCGCGTTCAAGGCGGCCGCCAGATCCTGCCGTTTCTTGACCCTGCTTGACATCGCCCCTATTTGCTTAGATGCTAAGTATATTAGTTGCTAAACTAAAAGGATCAACCATGGAAGCTTCAACACCGCGCAAGGTCAAGCCGTACAAAGGCGTGGCCATGGAAGGCGTGATCGCGACCTGGTACGCCAAGAACACCGCCAGCAGCCTGGCCGAATTCGTCGATTTGGCCAAGCGCATCGCCGCCGAGACGCCGGCCGGCGCCGCGGTGCTCGAGATCGCGCCCGGACCCGGCTATCTGGCGATCGAGCTGGCGCGGCTGGGCGCGCGCCGGATCGCCGGGCTCGACATCAGCCACTCGTTCGTGCGCATCGCTAGCCAGAACGCCGCCCGCGCCGGCGTCGACATCGACTTCCGCCAAGGCGATGCGGCGGCGTTGCCATTCGGCGCGGCGGCTTTCGACTTCATCGTCAGCCGCGCCGCCTTCAAGAACTTCGGCGACCCGGTGGGCGCGCTTCGCGAGATGCATCGGGTGCTGAGGCCCGGCGGGACGGCGGTGATCTTCGACATGCGGGGCGACGCCACCAACGCCTCGATCGCCAAGGAGGTCGCCAAGATGCGTCTGGGCCGCGCCTCCGCCTTCTTCACCGACGCGGCCCTGCGCTCGCTGAAGAAGCGCGCCTATTCGCGGGAGGACTTCGTTGGCATGATCGCTGCGACGCCGTTCGGCGCCGGCCAGATCGCCGAGGAACCGATCGGGTTCGAAGTGCGGCTGACCAAGGCTCCAGGCGCCGCTCACTGATCGTACTTGCGGCGGGCCAGGCCGGCGCCCCTTTCCGCGCCAGATGCTGCGAAACGGCATGGCGGGCCCGTGAAAAGCTCCGGCGCGCTTGCCATTTTTCAAACGCTTGTTAGTCAGGGGTATGGCCGACGATCAACGCAACAACCTGGACCAGGAACCCGACGAGAAGCTGGACGACGACGAGCCGGTAAGGCTGCAGCCGGACCTGCCGCCGGAGGTCGCTTCGCCCCTGGCGCCCTTCGCGGGGGCCGAGCCGCCGTCGCCCGCCTGGTTCAAGGCGGCGATCGCCGATGCGCCCGAGCGGCGGATGGTGATGGTCGAGGGCGCCAATATCGAGCTCCTCACCTGGGGCGAGATCGGCAAGCCCGGCCTGATCATGGTCCACGGCAACAGCGCCCACGCCGACTGGTGGAGCTTCATCGCCCCGTTCCTGGCCGACACCTACCGGGTGGCGGCGATCTCATTCTCGGGCATGGGCGATTCGGACTGGCGCCCGGCCTACACCTTCGAGACCTTCGCCGCGGAAATCTACGAATGCGCCAAGGCGGCGGGGCTCTACGAGGCCAAGGAAAAGCCGGTCTACATCGGCCACTCCTTCGGCGGCTCGCAGGTGTTCTATTCGGCCACCAAGTATCCCGAGCGGATGAAGGGCGCCCTGCTGGTCGACACCGGCTTTGGCGGCCCGCCGACCAAGGAGCAGGAAGCCGAGTGGATGGCCGAGGCGGCCAAGATGCGCGGCGGCGGCGGGTGGCGCGGGCCGCCGCATCGCACCAAGCCCAACCGGGTCTATGCGACGCTGGAGGAAGCGCTGGTGCGCTTCCGTTTCATGCCGCCCCAGGCGCCCGGCAACCTCTTCATCGCCGACTACATCGCCCGCCGCTCGCTCAAGCGCGCGCCGATGGCGGACGGTTCTGGCGAGGGCTGGACCTGGAAGTTCGATCCGTTCCTGTGGGGCAAGCTCGACCGCAGCGCCATGACCGAGGCGATGAGCGGCAAGCCTGCCGCGCCGCTGGCCCAGATCTTCGGCGACCGTTCGGCGATCATGCGCCGGCGCGAGGCGGGGATGCGCGGCGACTTCGTGCCGCCTGGCGTGCCCTCGATCTCCATCCCGGATTCGGAGCACCACATCATGGTCGACCAGCCGCTGGCGCTGGTGGCGGCGCTGCGCGCGCTGTTGGCGGTGTGGCCCGCTTGAGCGAACGGCCCTGGTCGTGTAGCACCCGGCCTGACTGACGAGTCCCCCAAGGAGCAGCGCCGCCCATGGCCGAAGCCGTCCACGAGTATCATCATGGCGATCAGGAGATCGCCGAACAGGTGGAGACCTTCCACGTCTTCGGCGGGCTTATGAAATGGGCCTCGCTGGCCGTGGCCATCCTGGTGACCATGCTGACCATGTGGTTCTGCATCGGGACGGGTTTCATCCCGGGCGCCTTCGCCGGGGTGGTGATCCTGGCGCTGGGGATCATCTTCCTGCGCTCGAAACCGGCCGAGGAGCACTGACCCGGCGCCGCCGAGGAGGCGGCCCGGCTCGATCCGCAACGTCCCGCGCGCCGCGGCGCGCCTGAAGGAGTTTTGAAGCGCAATGCCCGTCCTCGCCGTCACCAAGGAGCGTCGCGCTGGCGAGACGCGGGTGGCGGTGACGCCGGACGCCGCCAAGAAGCTGATTGCGCTGGGCTTTGCGGTGGTGGTCGAGGCCGGCGCCGGGGCCCAGGCCGGCGCCACCGACGCCGACTATCAGGCCGCCGGCGCCAAGGTCGCCGCCAGCGCGGCCGAGGCGCTGAAGGCCGCCGACCTGGTGTTGAAGGTGCGCGCGCCGGCCGATGAGGAGATCGCGGCGCTGAAGGCGGGGGCGATCCTCGTCGGCCTCTTCAACCCGCACCAGTCCAAGCCCCTGATCGAGGCGCTGGCGGGCGCCAAGGCCACGGTCTTCTCCATGGAGTTCGTGCCCAGGATCACCCGCGCGCAGGTGATGGACGCCCTTTCCAGCCAGGCGAACCTGGCCGGCTATCGGGCTGTGGTCGAGGCGGCGGCGGTCTATGGCCGGGCGATGCCGATGATGATGACCGCCGCCGGCACCATCGCGCCAGCCAAGGTGTTCGTGATGGGCGCGGGCGTCGCCGGACTGCAGGCCGTCGCCACCGCCCGGCGCCTGGGCGCGGTGGTCACCGCCACCGACGTGCGCCCGGCCACCAAGGAACAGGTCGAGAGCCTGGGCGCGAAGTTCGTCGCCGTCGAGGACGAGGAATTCAAGCAGGCCGAAACCGCCGGCGGCTACGCCAAGGAAATGTCGAAGGAATACCAGGCAAAGCAGGCCGCGCTGGTGGCCGAGCACATCAAGAAGCAGGACATCGTCATCACGACGGCGCTGATCCCGGGCCGCCCGGCGCCGCGCCTGATCACGCGCGACATGGTGACCTCGATGCGGCCTGGCTCGGTGATCGTCGATCTCGCGGTCGAGCGCGGCGGCAACGTCGAAGGCGCCAATCCGGGCCACGTTGCCGAGGTCAACGGCGTCAAGATCGTGGGCTACAGCAATCCGGGCCGGCTCGCGGCATCCGCATCGAGCCTCTACGCCAAGAACCTCTACGCGTTCCTCGAAATCCTCATCGACAAGAAGACCAAGGCGCTGGCGGTGAATTGGGACGACGATATCGTCAAGGCGACCGCGCTCACCCGCAACGGCGCCGTGGTGCATCCGAACTTCGCGCCGAAAACCGCCGCCTAGGGAGATACAGGATGGCCGAACTCAGTCCCCAGGAAGCCGCCGGCCTCGCCCGCACCGCCGCCGACTATATGCAGCAGGCCGCCGATGCGCTTCAGGCCCATGCGGATGCCGCTGCGACTGCCGCGCATGCGGCGACCGCCGGGGCGATCGACCCCTTCGTGTTTCGCTTCTCCATCTTCGTGCTCGCCGTGTTCGTCGGGTACTACGTGGTGTGGTCGGTGACGCCGGCGCTGCACACTCCTCTGATGTCGGTGACGAACGCGATTTCATCGGTGATCGTGGTCGGCGCGCTGCTCGCCGTCGGGGTCACGCTGGTCGGCAGCGGCGGGTCGATCGTGGCGCGCGCGCTCGGCTTTGTGGCGCTGGTGTTCGCGTCGGTGAACATATTCGGCGGCTTTCTGGTCACCCAGCGGATGCTGGCGATGTACCAGAAGAAGAAGTGACGGCGCCGAACCGCTTCGGGCGGAGTTGCTTTGGTTGGGGGCTTTGCGGTTGGGGGCTTTGCAGTTGAGGTCTTGCCCGGTGGGGGTCCGCGACGCGCGAGCCGCGGACGCGTTCGAGATGAGGGTCTTACCAGCATGAATGCCGATGTGGCCGGGTTGCTTTATCTCGTCGCCGGTGTGCTCTTCATTCTGGCATTGCGCGGACTGTCGAGCCCGGTGACGAGCCGGCAGGGCAACCTGTTCGGCATGGTTGGCATGACCATCGCGATCGTGACAACGCTCGCGGCACATCCGCCGGCCGGCTTCGGCGCCTGGATCCTGGTGGCACTCGGCCTCGCGGCCGGCGGCGGCACCGGCGCCGTGATCGCACGGCGCGTGCCGATGACGTCGATGCCGGAACTCGTCGCGGCGTTCCATTCGCTGGTCGGCATGGCGGCGGTGCTG
>JBIOEF010000076.1:0-16426 GCA_044445785.1 Caulobacterales bacterium | reverse complement strand
GGGGCCTTCGTCGAAGACGATCCGCATCAGCTGGGTGGTCTCGACGTCGCCCTTCTGACCCCGCGCCGCGCGGGCGCCGTCGAAGGCGGCCTGGGTCATCACCAACGCGTGGTTGGCGATCACCAGGTCGGCGCGCTTGGAGGCCCTGACCGCCCGCTCGATGAAGCAGACCTTGTAGTGCGGGCAGCCGGCGTGAACGCACTCGCCGCGCCGGTCGACCAGATTCGCCGGCGAGGCCTGAGCCGCCGGGCCGATGGCGAAGAGCGTCGGCAGCCAGCCCGGAAAATCGCCGCCGGTCATGTCGCCGTCGCGGCTGACCCTGGCCCAGCGCGCGGCCAGCGCCAGGCCGATCAGGTCGCCGCCGCCCAGCTGCGAGGCGTTCACCGCTTCCTGGAAATTCAGCAGGCAGAGGTAGTTCTCGCGGCCCTTGCGCACCACCGCCTTCCTGGCCCGCACCGCCGGGTCCGGGTAGAGCGAATGACTCTCGCGCTCGATCTGCCGCTGCAGAGCGCGGGTGTAGGTGGAGATCCACACCGCCGGCCCATTGGCCTCGGCCCACAGCGAGGCGGGCGCCAGGTAGCCCAGGGTCTTGCCGACCCCGGTGCCAGCTTCGGCCAGCATCATCCTCGGCTCGCCTTCCCGCTCGCGCGGCGAGAAGGCGAAGGCGGTCTCGGCGGCGAACTCAGACTGCGTCGGCCTCGCCTCGTCCAGTCCGGCGCGCTCGAGCAGCTCCACCAGCCGAGCGGCCGCCGCCTCCGGGGCGACCGGCTTGGAGCCGGCCTCGCCGGGCGGCGCCTGATCCTCCCACTCCGGCAGCCGCTGCCAGACCTCCAGCCCCGAGCCCCGCCAGGGTCGGCCGATCGGCGCACTGCGCAGCGCCCCGATCACCGCCGGCGCCCAGGCCCAGCTTGCCCGGCCCAGGGTCTCGGCCACCGCCAGCGCCTCTTCGCGGCTGGGCGTGGGCGCGGCCGCGAGTTCGGCCAGCAACGCCGCGCAGACCTGGCGCAGCGCCGCCGCCTGCTCGGCCGCGCCCCTGGGTTCGGTGAGGCCCATCGCCAGCGCCAGCCCGGCCGCCGAGGGCGCGCAGAACGCCGCCGGCCGGGCGAAGGCGAACAGCTCCAGCGCATCGAACCGCCCGGCCGACCTCGGCGGCGCGTTCATGCCCAGCCGCCGCGCGGTCATCGACGCATGGGCCAGCAGCACCGGCCCAGCCTCGAAGAGGTCCCGCGCGTCCGGCGCCCGCGCCATCCGCGCGCCGCCGCCATCGGCGATCCCCGCCCGCGGCCCTGGCAGGACCACCAGCGCGGGGGCGAGATCGAGACTCGGCGTCGGCGCGTTCACCGCCGCAGGGATAAGCTCATTTGCGCGAAACAAAAAGTGAACTGATCGCGATCGGAGAGCGCGACCGCCGTCAAGCGTCCACGATTCCGAAACCTCGACGTGCGCTAACTCCGACCGGCCAACGGAACCTTGGGGCATGCAGCAGCCACCTCAGTTTGGACGCAGAGGCGTCGCCGCCGCGACAGCGACGCCCTCGGGGTACGGAGCTCCGCCGAACGCGGCGAGGGCCGTATCAGCAAGTTCCGAGCCTGCAACCCGGTTCATCTCCACACTGCTGTTCAGCTTCGATGGCCGGATCCGGCGACGCGACTTCTGGTTGGCGCGCATCGGCCTGATTCCGGTCTCGATCTTTCTGCTCTGGTTCGATTTCGCCGTCATCTACGCGAACGGCGACTTCGCCCATCCCTCGCCGCTGGCGATCCTCGCCTTGCCGGTCGCCATCTTCTCACTCTGGGTGGGATTGGCCGTGCAGGTGAAGCGCTGGCACGACCGTGACAAGTCCTGGCCGTGGGTCTTCATCGAATTCATTCCCCTCGTCGGCCCGCTCTGGGTGTTCGTCGAGCTCGGCTGTCTCGACGGGACCCCCGGCGACAACCGGTTCGGTCCCTCACCCAAGCACCGGCTCGATGAGGTCTTCGCCTAGGCGCGCCCTCGCCGGCCGCTCAAGCCGGCGCCTCGAAACAGAACGGGAACGTGCTATAGCTGGCTGATGGACGACGGCCGCGCCCTTGCCACCCTGCCGCCGCGCTTCGCCGCCTGGTTCGGGGACCGCGGCTGGGCGCCACGGGCGCATCAGCTGGCCATGGTGGAGACGGCGCGGGCCGGGCGTCACGCGCTGTTGATCGCGCCCACCGGCGGCGGCAAGACCCTGGCCGGGTTCCTGCCCAGCCTGATCGAGCTTGCCGAACGGCCGGCGGCCAATGCGCCGCCCAGCGTCCACACCCTCTACATCTCGCCGCTCAAGGCGTTGGCGGTGGACGTCGAGCGCAACCTGATGGCGCCGATCGCGCAGATGGGGCTGGCGATCAAGGCCGAGTCCCGCACCGGCGACACCGGGCTCTCGCGGCGCCAGCGCCAGCGGGTGAAGCCACCCGACATGCTGCTGACCACGCCCGAACAGTTGGCCCTGTTCTGCGCCTGGGAGGGCGCGCGGCGCTACTTCGAGGATCTGCAGTGCGTGATCATCGACGAGGTCCACTCGATCTGGCCCTCCAAGCGCGGCGACCTGCTGGCCCTCGACCTCGCCCGGCTGCAGCAGTTCGCGCCGGGTCTGCGCCGGGTCGGGCTCTCGGCCACGGTCGACGATCCGGAGGTGATCCGCCGCTGGCTGACGCCGACCGACGCCGACGCGGTCGACCTGGTGAGGGGAACACCCGGCGCGCCGCCGGTGGTGGAGGTGCTGCTCTCGAACGGCCAAGTGCCCTGGGCCGGCCACACCGCCCGTCACGCCATGCCGGAGGTCTACGAAACCATTCGCCAGGCGCGCACGGCCCTGGTCTTCGTCAACACCCGGTTCCAGGCGGAGTACGCGTTCCAGGAGCTCTGGCGGCTCAACGACGACAACCTTCCCATCGCCCTGCACCACGGATCGCTCGCCGCCGAGCAGCGGCGCAAGGTGGAGGCGGCGATGGCGCGGGGCGCCTTGCGGGCCGTGGTCTGCACCTCGACCCTGGACCTTGGCATCGACTGGGGCGACGTGGACCTGGTGATCCAGCTGGCCTCGCCCAAGGGCGCCTCGCGGATGGTCCAGCGGATCGGCCGGGCCAATCACCGGCTGGACGAGCCCTCGCGCGCGCTCTTCGTGCCGGCCAACCGCTTCGAGATGCTGGAGTGCCAGGCCGCGCGCGAAGCCATCGCCGAGAACGCGCTGGACGGCGAGCCGGAACGGGAGGGCGCGCTGGACGTGCTCGCCCAGCACGTCATGGGCTGCGCCTGCTCCGAGCCGTTCGATCTGCTGGCGCTCTACGACGAAGTTCGAACCGCCGGACCGTATCGCGATCTCGCCTGGGAGGACTTCGAGCAGGTGATCGATTTCGTCTCCACCGGCGGCTATGCGCTGAAGACCTACGACCGCTTCAAACGGATCGTCAAAGGCCTCGATGGCCTCTGGCGCGTGCGCAACGAGGAGACCGCGCTGCGCCACCGGATGAACGTCGGGGCGATCGTCTCACCGACCATGCTCAGTGTACGGATTACCTCGGGTCGCCGTTCGACGCCGGGCCGCAAGATCGGCGAGGTGGAGGAAGGCTACCTGGAGGTGCTGGAACCCGGCGACACCTTCATCTTCGCCGGCCAGGTGTGGCGACTCGTGGGCGTCACTGGAATGGACGTTTTGGTCTCGCCCGCGCCCGGAGCCGACGCCAAGATGCCCTCGTGGGGCGGTTCGAAATTCGCCCTCTCGACGTTCCTGGCCAAGAAAGTCCGTCATCTGATGAGCGATGGCGCCCATTGGGAAGTGTTGCCGGACGACGTGCGCGAGTGGCTGGAGATCCAGCGCGACAAGTCGGCGATTCCGGCCGAGGACGAGATGCTGCTGGAGACCTTCCCGCACGGGCGTCGGCATTTCATGGTCGCCTATTCCTTCGAGGGTCGCCTTGCGCACACGACGCTGGCGATGCTGCTCACCCGCCGGCTGGAGCGGCTGGGCGTCGGACCGCTGGGATTTGTCTGCAACGACTATGCGGTCACCATCTGGTCGCTGAATCCCATGGACCGGCTTGATCTTGGCGAGCTCTTCGCCGAGGACATGCTGGGGGACGACCTCGAATCATGGCTGGCGGAAAGCTCGATGATGAAGGCGGCGTTCAAGGCCTGCGCGCTGATCGGCGGCCTGATCGAGCGGCGCTTCCGCGGCGACCAGAAGTCCGGCCGCCAGATCAGCTTCTCCACCGATCTCGTCTATGACGTCCTGCGCCGCCATCAACCCGATCACCTGCTGCTCCGCTGCGCCAGGGCCGACGCGGCGCGGGGTCTGGTTGACGTTGCCCGGCTGGGTCAGCTCCTCACCCGGATCAAGGGCGCGATCCTCCACGCGAACCTGGACCACCTCTCGCCCTTTTCCGTGCCGATGATCCTGGAGATCGGCAAGCAGCGCTCGCCGGGCGGCGCGGGCGAGATGATCCTGATCGAAGCGGCCGAAACGCTGATTGCGGAGGCCACCGCGTGAGCGCTGCGCCGTCGCCCCGCTACGAGATCATCCCCAGCCCGTGCGGCGGCGTAGCGCTGGCGGTCGGTCAGGCCGAGGCGCTGCTGCGGGTATCCGGCGCGCTATGGCTGGCCGGCGAGCGGGTGCTGATCGTCGCCGACCTGCACCTGGAGAAGGGCTCGGCCTATGCCGCGCGCGGCCAACTGCTGCCGCCCTACGACACCCGCGAGACCCTGGCGCGCCTGGCCGCCGAGGCCGCTCAGCTGATGCCGCGCGCCATCGTCCTCCTGGGCGACACCTTCCACGACGCGACGGCGGAAGAGCGGCTTCCCGACGAGGCCATCCGTACTCTGACGACCATCGGAGCCATCACCGAACTGGTCTGGGTGGTCGGCAACCACGACGCCGACGGGCCGCGCAACCTGCCAGGTGAGGTCGTAGCATCCTGGGATGTCGACGGGCTGAGGCTCGTGCATGAGCCGGCGGCTGGCGCCTGCAGCGGCGAGGTCGCCGGGCATCTGCATCCTTGCGCGCGGATCAAGGGGCGCGGCGCCAGCGTGCGCCGACGCTGCTTCATCACCGACGGCGAGCGGATCATCCTGCCGGCCTTCGGCGCCTTCGCCGGCGGTCTCAATGTGCGGGACGCCGCGTTCGGCCGCCTGTTCGCGCAGCGACCGCTGGCGGTGGCGCTGGGCGAGAGGCGCGCCCACCCAGTCGGCTGGGAGCAGTTGGGCGGGGATTGATCGCCTAGCGCTCGGACGTAGCTAGCCCCCACCTTCCCACTGACTGTCATCCCGGCTGGAAGCTCGCGCCAGCGAGCTGGAAGGCCGGGATCTACTGAGCGCCAACCAGGGAAGTAGGTCCCGGACAGTCCGCTACGCGGCCTTCCGGGATGACATACATTATATAATTGAATATATTGATGAATTCGAGTCGATCGAGTGAGCGTCGACCTAGCGAGTGTAAACCTGGAGCTTGCCGATGGTCGCGCTGTCGGGCGCGCCGGTGGAGGCCATCCCCTGGTCGCGCTGGTAGGCGGAGATGGCCAGGCGCAGGGCCGGCGAGGCGACCCCGTCGGTGGGGCCCTGGTAGTAGCCGAGCTGGCTGAGCG
This sequence comes from Caulobacterales bacterium, assembly GCA_044445785.1. Lineage (GTDB taxonomy): Bacteria > Pseudomonadota > Alphaproteobacteria > Caulobacterales > Caulobacteraceae > Acaudatibacter. Next base: position 10,829 of record JBIOEF010000076.1, on the reverse strand, counting down.
CCCACTGCGCCGTCACCAGATCGGGCGAGGAGACCGGCGCAACGGCGGCGGTGGCGGTCGACGCTGGCGGCGGGGCCGGGCTGAAGGCGGCGGCGGCGCGCTCGGCGACCGCCCTCGCTTCAGCCGTCAGGTCACTGCGCACCCTGAGCGCTCCGGCGCGGGCTTCCGGATCGCCCGCGTGGGCGGCGATCAGGTACCACTTGTAGGCCTCGGCGGAGTTCTGGCTGACGCCCTCGCCGTGCTCGTAGAGGCCCGCCAGGTTGAACTGGCTGTCGAGCAGGCCCAGCTCCGCGGCCCGGCGGAACCACTCGGCCGCCGAGGCGGTGTCGCGCGCGCCGCCGACGCCCTGGAAGTAGTAGAGCCCCAGATTGTGCATGGCCCCGCGGTCGCCGCCCTGGGCGGCTCGTTCGGCCCAGTTGCGGGCCTGCACTGGATCTTTCTTCAACCCCGACTTGCCGTCCTCATAGAGCTTGCTGAGGAAGAACTGGGCGGGTGCGTAGCCCTGGTCGGCGAGGCGTTGCAGGTCGGCAAGGGCGCCGGGCGCGCCGGCAGTCACCTTGCCGGCGGCCGTCGCATAGAGCGTGGCCATGTCCGGGGCGAAGGGCGTGGCCGCACCAGCCATGATCGGCTTGGGCGATAGCGCGATGGCGGCCATCGGCGTCGCGGCCGCTCCGGCGGTCTTGGCGTCGTTCTGGCCGCGGATCAGCGCGATCATGTCGTTCACGGGCTTGGGCAGCGAGCCGACCGGCTTGCTCTCCAGCACCAGGAAGCCGCCCGCCGAGAGCGTCACCGCCGCCAGCAGGCTCGCCACCATCAGCGCGTTGCTGAGCGCGCTGGGACGCTTGCGCGGCCGGCCGAAGGCCAGGCCCTGCAGAACGTTGCTGTCGCTGGCGCCGCCGCCGGGCGCCGCCGCCGGATGCTCGATCGCCCACAGGCGGTCGCGTTCGCTGGTGGCGCGGGCCGCCGCCCTGGCGCGCTCGATGACATCGCGGGTGGTGATCGAAAGCGGATCGGCGTGCTCGTCGCCCTCCAGCGTCGTTTCAGGTTCGGCCGCCGCCTCGGGCTCGAACATCGGCTCGAAGATGTCGTGGGCGGCAGTCTCGGCCCGCTCGTCGGCGTGCGCCGTCGGCTCTGTCTCGAGCGCCGCGTGGGCCTGGGCGTCCGCTTCGTCCGGCGCGACCGCCCACATCGAGTCCAGATCCAGACGGCTGGCCTCGGGCTGGGCCGCCTCGTCGTCCATGTCGAAGCCGACGTTGGGCTCGAGCGTCGCCAACTCGGTGGCGGCGAGCTCGGCGGTCAGCGGCGCGCGGTCGACCGGCTCGAAGAGTGCGGTGACTTCGGCCGGCTCTTCGATCGCCTGCGCGGCCTCAAGCGCCGGTTCCGCCTCGAGCGTCGGCGCCGCTTCGAACGGCGCGGCATCAAGCGCCGCCTCGGCCTCCGCCGACGGCTCCATTTCCAGCGTCGCCGGTTCCTCGTGCGCCGCCGCCGTCTCGTCGGACGTACGGATCAGGTCGGCCGCGGCGAAGTCTTCCTCGGCGAAGGTCGGCGGCTCTGGCCAGCTCTGGCGCAGCACCGGCGCATAGGCGGTCGCGGCGCTCGGCCGGATCGGCCCCCGCTCGGCCATCGTCGGCGCGTTGTAGGTCGGGAACGGCTCGTCGGCGAAGAGGGCGTCGTCGGCGTCATCGAAGGCGGCCGCCGGCGCCGGCGGCGGCTTCTGGGCTTCGACCAGGCGGCGCTGGGTTTCGCCCAGGCTCTCGTCGATCTTCTGGCGCGCCTCCTCCAGCAACTTGGCGGTGCGGTCCTCGCTCTGGCGGATGCGGTCGGCCAGATCGGTGACGGAGCGGTCATGCCGCTGGCCCATCCGCTCGGTGACGCGGGCGACCTGCTCGCCGACCTCGTCGATCGCCTGGGCCGAGCGACGTTCCGCGCTGGCGATGCGGTCGGCCAGACGCTCGGTGATGCGGGCGATTTCGGCGCCCAGCTTCTCGAGCGCGGCGGCCTGGACAGAGTCGGCGCGCACCAGGCGGGTTTCCACCGCGGTGGCGATGCGAGCAACCTCGCCGCTGACCCGGGCGTCGGATTCGGTGGCGCGATGCTCGACGCTCTGGACGCGGCGGTTGAGGGTCTGGGCGACCTCCAGCACTTCGCGGCCCATCCGCTCGATGACGCTGGCCGAGCGCTGCTCGGCCGCGCGCACATGCTCGGTCATCTCGGCCAGGGCCTGTTCGACCCGATCGAAGCGCGCCTCGGCGGTAGAGGTCAGCCGCTCGGCCAATTCTTCGCGGGCGGCCTCGACCCGCGCCGAAAGGTTGGAGGCGACCTGTTCGATCCCCTCGGACGTCCCGCCCTCGACCCCCGCCAGACGGCCGTCGAGCGCCGAGCAGGAGCTTTGCAGGTCGCGGACGGCCTCTGTGGTGCGCTGCTCGGCCTGGTCAAGGCGGTCGACCCTCGAGGCGATTTCCAGGATCGCATCGCGCGAGCGACGCTCGCCGTCGTAAACGTGGCTGGCGACCTTGCCGAGTGCGCCTTCCAGCGCGCGCACGGCGTCGGCGGACCTTGGCCCCTGCATCTCCAGCTCGACGCGGCGGACATGTTCCGAGAGGCGGGCGTGTTCGGTCTGGACCTCCTGCACCGCCCCTTCGAAGCGGGCGGCGACCTGCATCTGCTCGCGCTCGGCGCCGTCCAGCCGGCTGATGACTTCGCGCACCGACCGCTCGATGCCGCTGATCGCCAGGGCCTGACGGCTCTCGGCGGTCTCGATCCGATCGGAGAGGCGCTCCAGCGCCTGCGTGACACGCTCCACTTCGTCGGCGGGATGACCGGGCGCTTCGAAACGCGCGGGCGCGGGGCGACGCGGCGTCTCGGCGTGGCCGCCCTGGCTGAAGAACTCCTGGGAGGTGGCGTCCTCGGGTCCTTCCTCGGACATCATCCCAGCCAGCCACTCGCTGAGGGTGAGACCGGACTGGCGCGCCAAATCCTCGGCCATTTCGCGGCTCGCCGGATCGACCAACCTTGCGCTTCGGGGGGCCCCCGCCGTCATCCGAATCGCTCTCCCAGGACCTACCCTGGACGCTAACCACCGATTCCTTGTGTGTAAACGCGGCTCAGACGCTAAATGTTGCGATCTGGCGACACAACTGTGGACAGCCGGCGGCTATTGCCCTTCCCGCTTTCAGTTCGGGACCGGTCCGGTTAAGCAATCGTTAAGCGGTGGGGCGGCGGTTAAGACTTCGAATGGATTTGATCATTACCTGCGGCCTGCTGGCCGCCAGCCTCGGCCTCATCGCCCTGTTCGGCTGGCTGGGCGCCCGCCCCCCCAATATCGCGCGCGGACCCCGGCTGCTGCCCTATCGGATGCTGATGCTGCTGAGCGCGGCGGCGGTGATCGTGATCGTGACGCACCTGGTCAATCTGCTGGGCGTCAACACCGGCCAGAACACACGCTAGATCCTGATAAGTTTGGATCGAGACGATCCAAACTCTGAATCAGGATCGACCTACACGATTCCGCCTAACCGCATCGTGCTCTAGCGGCGCGCTTCACGCGGCCTTCAGCGGCTTGGCCGGCGGCTCTTCCGAACTGCGCCCGCGACGGGTGAGGCCGGCCATGCCGCCGGACGAGAGCAGTCCCACGTCCGCCAAGAGGATCGGGATCGCCCATTTGTGGGCCGCGGCGATGTAACGCGGCTGCCAGACCGGATCGTACTTGTCCTTGAACCGCCGAACGCCGCGGAAATTGTAGATCTCCTCGCCGCGCTCGAAGAGCAGGCGGCCCACCCGCGACATGATCGGGGCCAGCGGCCGATCCTCCAGGCCGGCCAGCGGGGCCATGCCGAACTCGAAAGCGACGAAGCCCTCGTCGCGGCCCCACTTGAGGAGCTCGACGAACAGGAAGTCCATCACGTCCTTGGGCGCGTCGTCGGCGTAGCGCATCAGGTCGATGGAGAACGCGCCCTTCGACGAGGTGGTCCAGAGGGTGGCGAAGGCGACGATCCGCCCTTCGCTGCGCACCAGGGCGATCGGGAACTCGGCGACATAGGCCGGATCGAAGCCGCCCAGGGAGAAGCTCTTCTCGCCGCCGGCGTGGTGGGTGAGCCAGGCGTCGGAGACCCGCTTCAGCTCGGTCATGACCTGGCCGGCCTGCCGCGCCGCCAGCACCTCGAAGCTGGCTCCCTCCTCGCCGGTCTTGCGCCAGCTGCGGCGCAGGTTGCCGCGCCGGCGCCCTTCCAGCGAGAAGCTGTCGAGCGGGACGGCGGCGGATTCGCCCATCTTCTGGATCGAGAACCCCAGCTCCACCAGGTCCGGCAGATCGTCGGGCGTCAGCGCGTAGAAGCCAGGCCGGGCGGCGTGGGCGTCGGCCAGTTCGCGGAAGCGCCAGAAGAGCTCCATCCGCTCGTCGCGCCGCCCCACCGGCGCGCCCATGGTCACCCAGGATCGGCCGCGCACGCCGAACATCAGGAACGAGCGACCGGACGCTGAGAACAGGAACCGCTTGTCGCCCAGCAGCGCCAGGTTCGACGCCGGCTCGGCCATGTCGGCCTGTTCCAGGATCGCCCGCACCCGCGGGAACTCCGGGTCGTCCTCGCCGACGACCCGCGGCGTCGCCGGGGTCGCGAAGAGGCGCCAGATGCCGATGCCTAGCAGCAGCACGGCCGCCGCGGCCGAGGAGCGGAGCGAGCGGGCGGCGTCCAGGTCGGCGAAACTGCGCGCCGCGCCGGGGTCGGAGATGACCTTGAACCAGGTCTCGCCGCCGTAGTCGGCGTGCTGGAACGACCACCAGCCGACGATCGCCGCGCCGGCCATGGCCGCCAGCGCCGAGAAAATCCAGCCAGGGGTGATCTCCATCTGCGTCAGCCGCGCGGTGCGGAAGAACACCAGCCGAAAGGGTAGGAGCGCCAGCAGCAGGGTGATGAGGGCGGCCGATTCCTCCCAGTTGAAACCCTTGGTCAGGGCCAGCACCGCGGCCAGCGGCAAGAGGATCAGCGAGGCGGCCCAAGCCGCGTCCAGGCGCCGGCTGAGGCCGAACGCCACCAACACCAGCACCAGCCCGATGATGGAGGAGAGAAAGTGGCTGATGTCGATGAGGATCATCGGCGTGTAGCGCGCCAGCCAGATGAATCGCATGGGATCCAGCGGAGTCGCGCCCGAAAAGAGCAGCATCACCCCCGCCGCCGCCGTGAGCAGGGCGAGAACCGTGGGGGCGCCAGCGATAATGGCCGGTCGGAGCTCACGCAGCCAGTGCATGCAAGTCTTTCGGCCGTTCTTCCAAGCTTGGGCAGTATAGCCCACGCACGGTGAATCGCACGACGTCTTGCCGCCGCGCCTCCTTTCAGGGCCAGATGCGCGCCGGCCAAACGGGGGAGATGGGCCATGAGCAAGATCGCCATCGTCCAGGCGCCGCCGGCGGTGCTGAACAAGGCCGCCACCATCGCCCGCGCGATCGACAGCCTGGCCGCCGCGGCGGCGGGCGGCGCGCAGCTGGTGGTGTTTCCCGAGACCTACATCCCGGGCTATCCGGCCTGGATCTGGCGTCTGCGGCCGGGGGACGACCGCAGAATCTACCGCGAGCTCTATCCGCGCCTCTTGGCCAACGCCGTCGACCTGGAAGCCGGCGACCTGGCGCCGCTGCAGGCGGCGGCCGCGAAGCACGGCGTCACCATCGTCGTCGGCTTCCAGGAGCGGGACGCCCAGTTCGGCCGCACCACACTCTACAACGCCCTGGCGGTGATCGGCGCGGACGGCGCCTTGATCAACCGCCACCGCAAGCTGATGCCGACCAACCCCGAGCGGATGGTCTGGGGCGTGGGCGACGCCTCCGGCCTGCGCGTCGTCGAGACCCCGGTCGGGCGGCTTGGCGCGCTGATCTGCTGGGAAAACCTGATGCCGCTCTCACGCTACGCCCTCTACGGCGAGGGGGTGCAGGTCTATTGCGCGCCGACCTACGACAGCGGCGACGTCTGGATCGCCTCGATGCAGCACATCGCCCGCGAGGGCGGCTGCTTCGTCATCAGCGCCGGCTGCGTGCTGCGCGCCAGCGACATTCCCGCCGATTTTCCCGACAAGGCCCAGCACTATCCGGACCCGGACGAGTGGATCAATCCGGGCGACTCGGTGGTGGTCGCCCCGAGCGGTCGGGTCATCGCCGGGCCGATGCGCAAGGAGACAGGGATCCTCTTCGCCGACCTGGACCTCGACGCCGTCGGCGTGGCGCGCGGCGCGCTGGACGTCGTCGGCCACTATGCACGGCCGGACATCTTCCAGCTGAACGTGAACCGCCGCGCGGCGGCGCCGGTGAGTTTCGAGGACTGAGCGGCGCCGGACCCGGCTAAGCTTGCGCCTCGCGCGGGCGGCGCTAAGGTGAATTTCGAACAGTTGTTTGGGAGCACTCAATGGCCGATTTCGGCGGCGCCGACGTCGAGGCCTTTCGCGCCGAGGTGAAGGACTGGCTCAAGGGCAACTATCCGCCTGAGCTCAGGGGCGAGATCGACGGCCGCTCCGAAGCCATGTGGGGCGGACGGGCCTTCGCCGGCTCCGATGATCCCCAGATCGTCTGGATGAAGCGGATGGCCGAGCGCGGCTGGACCGCGCCCGCCTGGCCGACGACCTACGGCGGCGGCGGCCTCAGCGCCGATCAGGCGCGAATTCTGGAGCAGGAGATCGCCCGCGGCGGCTATCGCCCGGCGCTGGTCTCGTTCGGCCTCTGGATGCTGGGCCCGGTGCTGCTGGAATACGCCAACGAGGCGCAGAAGGCCGAGTATCTGCCGAAGATCACCGCCGGCGAGATCCGCTGGTGCCAGGGCTACTCCGAGCCCGGCGCCGGCTCGGACCTCGCCTCCCTGCAGACCCGGTGCGAGGACAAGGGCGACCACTGGCTGATCAACGGCCAGAAGATCTGGACCAGCTACGCCAACCTCGCCGACTGGTGTTTCTGCCTGGTGCGCACCGATCCGGCGGCCAAGAAGCACGAGGGGATCAGCTTCGTCCTCATCGACATGGCCACGCCGGGCGTCGAGACGCGGCCGATCAAGCTGATCAGCGGCGAGAGCCCGTTCTGCGAGACCTTCTTCACCGACGTGAAGATCCCCAAGCAGAACCTGGTCGGCAAGCTGAACGGCGGCTGGGAGATCGCCAAGCGCCTCCTGCAATACGAGCGGCAGAACATCTCCGGCGGCTTTGGCGGGGGCGGCGGCGCGGGCGGCGCGTCGGGCGACCTGGGCGAGATCGCCAAGCGGTATCTGGGGACCGACGAGACCGGGGCGCTGGGCGATGTCGACCTGCGCGGCCGGATCACCAGGAACAAGATGGATTTCCAGGCCTTCTACCTGACCCTCTCGCGGATCAACGCGGAGTCGCGGGCGAGCAACGGACCCAGCGCCGCGACTTCGATCATCAAATACGCCGCCGCCGCCTTCGCCCAGGAACGCTCGGAACTGATGGTGGAGGCGATGGGCGCGCAGGCCCTGGGCTGGGACGGCGAGGGCTTTTCGCCTGGCGAGCTTGTCGCCACTCACGGCTGGCTGCGCTCGAAGGGCAATTCCATCGAGGGCGGGACCTCGGAAGTGAACATCAACGTGGTAGCCAAGCGGGTGCTGGGACTGCCCGATCCGACCAAGTAAGCTTGCCTCGCGCCTCATTTCGGCGTGAGGTTTTTTCACGACCATTCTTTCGTTTCGAGATTTGATCTGGAGTATTTTCGATGGCGGATTTCGGCGGTGACGCCGAGGCCTTCCGGGCCGAGGCCCGGGCGTGGCTGGAGGAGAACTTTCCGCAAAGCCTGAGGCGCGATCCCGCGGCCCAGCTGGCGGCGATGATGGGCGGTCGCGAGACCCCGGACTCGAAGACCTGGCGCGAGCGCATGGGCGCCAAGGGCTGGGGCGTCCCGACCTGGCCAAAAGCCTACGGCGGCGGCGGGCTTTCCCGCGCCGAGGCCCGCGTGCTCATCGAGGAAATGAACAAGGTCGGCGCCCGCAACCCCATCGGCGGCATGGGCGTGATGATGTTCGGCCCCACGCTCATCGAGTACGGCACCGAAAAGCAGAAGCAGCGGCACATCCCGCCGATCGTCCGCGCCGACCTGCGCTGGTGCCAGGGCTATTCCGAGCCGGGCTCGGGCTCCGATCTCGCTTCGCTTTCCACCCGCGCCGAGGACAAGGGCGATCACTTCCTGGTCAATGGCCAGAAGATCTGGACCAGCGGAGCGAACACCGCCGACTGGTGCTTCTGCCTGGTGCGCACCGACCCGACGCGCAAGCACGACGGCATCAGCTTCATCATGATCGACATGAAGAGCCCGGGCGTCGAGGCGCGGCCGATCCTCCTGATCAATGGCACGAGCCCGTTCTGCGAGACCTTCTTCACCGACGTGAAGGTTCCCAAGGAGAACCTGATCGGGCCGCTCAACGGCGGCTGGACCATCGCCAAGCGCCTGCTGCAATTCGAGCGCGACAACATCTCCGCCGGTCTTGGCGGCGGCGGCGCGGGCCTTGGCCAGGCGCCCGGCAGCATCGAGAGCTACGCCAAGGAATACATCGGCGTCGACGAGACCGGCGCTCTGGCCGATGCGGACCTGCGCCACCGGATCGTGCTGCACCAGATGGAGACCAAGGCCTTCCAGCTCACCGTCCGCCGCGCCGGCGCCGAGGCCAAGTCCAACCAGGGGCCCTCCGCCGCCACCTCGATCATGAAGTACGCCGGCGCCAAGATCGCCCAGGACCGCAACGAGCTGATCCTCGAGGCGATGGGCCATCAGGGCCTCGGCTGGGAGGGCGAGGGCTTCGACCGCGACGGCCTAACCACCGTCCGCGCCTGGCTGCGATCCAAGGCCAACTCCATCGAGGGCGGCACCTCGGAGGTGAACCTCAACGTGGTGGCCAAGCGTGTGCTAGGCTTGCCCGATCCGATAACCAGCACCGGCGCCGCGGCCAAGAGCCGCGCCGAATGATTGACTAGGGAGTGATTTCAGATGGCTGATTTTGGCAACGAGCTGGAGACCTTCCGCGCCGAGGCGCGCGCCTGGCTGGAGGAAAACGCTCCGCAATCGGTGCGCAAGGCGCCCGACATGACCATGGAGCAGATGGAAGCCGGCTGGACGCCCAGCGGCGACGCCGAGCTGTGGCGCCAGCGGATGGGCGCCAAGGGCTGGGGCGTGCCGACCTGGCCGCAGGAGTACGGCGGCGGCGGCCTCTCGACGGGCGAGGCCCGGGTGCTGCAGCAGGAGATGACGCGCATCGGCGTCACCAACCCGATCATGGGCATGGGGCCCGGCATGTTTGGCGCGACGCTGCTGGAATACGGCACCGACGACCAGAAGGCCCGCCACCTGCCGGCGATCGTGCGCGGCGAGCTGCGCTGGTGCCAGGGCTACTCCGAACCGAACGCCGGCTCTGACCTGGCCAGCCTGCAGACCAAGTGCGAGGACGCCGGCGACCACTGGGTGGTCAACGGCCAGAAGATCTGGACCTCGGGCGCCCACTTCGCCGACTGGTGCTTCTGCCTGGTGCGCACCGACTCGAAAGCCAAGAAGCACGAGGGCATCAGCTTCGTCCTGATCAACATGCGCCAGCCCGGGGTCGAGGCGCGGCCGATCCGGATGATTTCCGGCGCCTCCGGCCAGTGCGAGACCTTCTTCACCGACGCGCGGGTCGAGAAGAACGACATGGTCGGGCCGATGAACGGCGGCTGGACCATCGCCAAGCGCCTCCTGCAGCACGAGCGCTCCGGCCAGGGCGGCGGGCGGATGATGGGCGGCGGGCCGACGATCCCCGACCTGGCCAAGAAGTACGTCGGCGTCGACGAGGGCGGCCGCATCGCCGACACCGACCTGCGCTCGCGCATCGCCAGCCACATGATCAACGCCAAGGCCCACATGCTGACCATCCAGCGCGCCATGGCCGAGGCGCGCGGCAACCTCAATCCCAGCGCCACCACCTCGGTGATGAAGAACTCCGGCACCTGGATCGGCCAGGAGCGTTCCGAGCTGACCCTGGAGATCATGGGCCACCAGGGCCTGGGCTGGGAGGGCGACGACTTCACCGCCGATGAGCGGTCGGCGGTGCGCGGCTGGCTGGGCGGCAAGGCCACCACCATCTTCGGCGGCTCCCAGGAGATCCAGAGCAACATCGTCTCCAAGCGGATCCTCGGTCTGCCGGACACCACTCAGTCGAGCTGACTTAAGGCGCGGGAGGACCAACCATGGCTGACTTCGGCGGCGGCGAACTGGAAGGCTTTCGCACCCAGGCGCGGACCTGGCTGGACGAGAACTTTCCGGCCGCGCTCAGGCGCAATCCCGAGGCGGTGACCGCCGCGATGATGGGCGAAGGCGAGGGCGAGCTCGCCGGCGACGTGGCGCTCTGGAAGCGGCGCATGGGCGAAAAGGGCTGGGGCGTTCCCACCTGGCCCCAGCACCTGGGCGGCGGCGGCCTCTCACCGGCCGAAGCGCGGGTTCTGGCCGAGGAGATGCGCGACATCGGCGCGGTCAATCCGATCGGCGGCATGGGCGTCATCATGTTCGGCCCCACCCTCCTGGAATACGGCAACGACGAGCAGCTGCAGCGGCACATCCCGCCGATCGTCCACGGCGAGCTGCGCTGGTGCCAGGGCTTCTCCGAGCCAGGCGCGGGCTCCGACCTGGCCTCGCTGATGACCAAGGCCGAGGACAAGGGCGACCACTGGCTGATCAACGGCCAGAAGATCTGGACCTCGGGCGCGCAGTACGCCGACTGGTGCTTCTGCCTGTGCCGCACGGACACCTCCAAGAAGCACGAAGGCATCAGCTTCCTGATGATCGACATGCGGAGCCCCGGCGTCGAGGCGCGGCCGATCCGGCTGAT
>JBIOEF010000075.1:0-16642 GCA_044445785.1 Caulobacterales bacterium | reverse complement strand
GTCTTGGGGCCGCTCCGGCGGTGGAGCGGCTGCTGCTGCGCGCCTTCGTGCCGGGGCGCTACGCCAAAGCCGCCGAGAGGCAGCGCGAGGGCAATGCGCCGATCCCGGAGCTGTCGTTCGTCGCCTGGCAGGACGGCCAGATCGTCGGCTGCGTGCGCCAGTACGCGGTCAGCATCGGCGGGTCGCCGGCGATTCTCCTGGGCCCTTTCGCTGTCGACCCGGACGCCCGCAGCCAAGGCCTGGGCGCAGCGCTGATCGTCCAGGCCCGCGATGCGGCCGCGGACGCCGGCCACGACCTGATCGTCCTGGTCGGCGATCTGCCCTACTTCGGCCCGCTGGGCTTTGTCCGCGCGGGCGCGGCGGTGGCGATGCCCGGTCCCGTCGATCAGCGGCGCGTGCTGGTCTGTGCGCTGAAGGCAGGCGCCGACAAGGGATTGGTCGGCGCAGTCGTCTGAGCCTTGAGCGCCCCGGCGCTTCGCCTTACCTACAGGCCATGACGCAGCCGACACCGGGCGGACTTGAGCGGGTGGTCGAGGCGGCGCGCACCCAGGCGCCCGGCCACGGCCTGCCGCCCGTGCACCTGTGGAATCCGGAGCACTGCGGGGCGATCGACATCGTCATCAAGCGCAATGGCCTGTGGTTCCACGAAGGAACGCCGATCGGCCGCGAGGCGCTGGTGCGGCTCTTCTCCACCGTCCTGCGCAAGGACCCCGACGGCTTCTGCCTGGTGACGCCGGCGGAGAAGATGACCATCACCGTCGAGGACGCGCCGTTCATCGCCGTCCGCGTCGACCGTGAAGGCCAGGCGCTGAAGTTCCTCACCAACGTCGGCGACGTGGTCGTGGCAGGGCTGGAGAACGCCATCCGTGTCGAGGCTGATCCGGCGACGGGCGAGCCGCATCCCTATCTGCACGTCCGCCGCGGCCTGGAGGCGCTGATCGCCCGGCCGGTGTTCTACGAACTGGTGGAGATGGCTGAGGAGCGGCGGACGCCCGAGGGCCCGCGTCTGGGCGTCGCCTCCAACGGCGCCTGGTTCCCGATCGGGCCTGCGGGAGCGCACCAGCTATGACGCTCGATGCCCCCCCGCACGAGGTGCGTCGCTGGATCACCAGCCACCTCGACCCGCTGGACGAAAACATCCTGGGCGGCATGGAGGTGCGCGCCGACCTCAATCTCGATCCGACCCACAAATCCGAGGTGACGGTCTGGACGCCGGCGGCGGTGCTGGTGGGGCTGGTGGAGCGCGAGGAGGGCCTCTCGGTGATCCTCACCCGGCGGTCGGATAATCTGCGCAACCACACCGGCCAGATCGCCCTGCCCGGCGGCCGCTGCGATCCGGGCGAAACGCCCTGGGAGACGGCGCTGCGCGAAGCCGAGGAGGAGATCGGTCTCGACCGCGCCCATGTGGACCTGGCCGGACTCTCGACGCCGTTCCGCACGGCGGTGACCGGCTTCCACATCACTCCGGTGGTCGCGTTCGTCTCGCCGGACTTCACCCTGACGCCGAACCCGCACGAGGTGGCCGACATCTTCGAGACCCCGTTCGGCTTCCTGATGGACCCCGCCAATCACGAGGAGCATCAGCGCGAGACGCCGGCCGGCGACCGGCGGCGGTTCTACGCTATGACCTGGGAAGACCGGTTCATCTGGGGCGCGACGGCGGGGATGCTGATGGCGCTTTACGACCGGCTCTACGGCGCGGCGGTCGCGTGATCGAGAGCCTGGGCGCCTTGCCGTGGATGACCGCGCCAGCGACCCGCGCGGTGATGGCGGCGCTGGAGGCGGCCGGCGGGCCCGCCTGCGCCCGCTTCGTCGGCGGCTGCGTGCGCAATGCGGTGCTGAAGCAGCCGATCAGCGACATCGACATCGCCACCACGCTCACCCCTGACGCGGTGACCAAGGCGCTGGCCGCCGCCGGGATCAAGGCCGTGCCGACCGGGATCGAACACGGCACCATCACCGCCGTCGCCATGGGCAAGCCTTTCGAGATCACCACCCTGCGCCGCGACGTCGAGACCGATGGCCGCCGCGCCGTGGTCGCCTTCACTGCCGATTGGGCCGAGGACGCCGGCCGCCGCGACTTTCGCCTGAACGCCCTCTACGCCGACGCCACGGGCCGGATCTACGATCCCACCGCGGGGGGCCTGGCGGACGCCAGGGTTGGGCGGATCGTCTTCGTCGGCGACGCGGAGACCCGGATTCGCGAGGACGCGCTGCGGATCCTGCGCTTCTTCCGGTTCCTGGCCTGGTATGGCCGGGGCGAGCCGGACGCCGCGGGCTTGGCCGCCTGCGCCGCGCATCGCCAGCTGATCACCAACCTCTCGGCCGAACGGGTCTCCGCCGAACTCCTGAAGCTACTGGCCGCCGAGGACCCGCGCGCGGCGATGAAGCTGATGGCGACGAGCGGCGTGCTCTCAGTGGCGCTCCCCGAATCCCAAGGGCTGGAGCGGTTCGAGCGGCTGGTCACGATCGAGACCGAGATACTGTTCACCGAGGACGCCCTGCTGCGCCTGGCCGCGTTGCTGCCGGACGACCCGGCGCTGGCCGCCGCGCTCGGCCAGCGCCTGCGCCTCTCCAACGCCCAGCAAGCGCGTCTGGTCGCCGCCCTGACGCCCGAACCGCCGCTGGTCTCGTGGATCACGCCAAGGGAGGTGCGCCAGCTGGTCTATCGGCGGGGCGCGCAGGCGGTGAGCGACCGCATCACCCTGGGCTGGGCCGCCTCGCCGCGGCAGGCGGCCACGACCCAATGGCGCGCGTTGCTGCCGATGGCCCAGAGCTGGACCGCGCCCAGATTCCCGCTGACCGGCGAGGAGGTGATGGCCGCCGGCGTGGCCAAGGGGCCGCTGGTGGGCCAGGTGATGCGCGAAGTCGAAAACTGGTGGGTCGAGAGCGACTTTCCGGCCGACAAGCTCTCGATCATCGAGCGGCTGAAATCGGTGGCGCAGGGGATGGCCTATTGAAGATCGGATTGCTCGCCGCCGGCGCACCGCCCCGGGCCCTGCGGCCCGCGTTCGGCGACTATCCCGCGATGTTCCGCTCGCTGCTGGCGGGCCGAGGCTACGATTGGCGGACCTACGACGTGCCGGCGCTGGAGTTCCCCGCCGCGCCCGAGGACTGTGACGCCTACATCGTCACCGGCGCGGCAGCCGGGGTCTATGACGCGTTGCCCTGGATCCAGCCGCTGTTTCAGTTCCTCCGCCAGGCCAAGGGCCGCGCCAGGCTAGTCGGGGTCTGCTTCGGCCACCAGGCGATGGCGCAGGCCTTCGGCGGCGAGGTGATCAAGTCGCCGAAAGGCCGCGGGATCGGCCTGCACACCTATGGCGTGGCGGACCGCCAGCCGTGGATGGACGATGCGGCCGCCTTCGCCCTTTCCGCCTCGCACCAGGACCAGGTGGTGGAGCTCCCGCCGGCCGCGCGCGCCATCGCCGGCAGCGATTTCTGCCCCAACGGGATGCTCGTCTACGACGACCAGCCGGCGATCTCCTGCCAGTTGCATCCGGAATTCGCGCCGGCCTATTCGATCGCGCTCATCGAGGGCCGCCTCGAGGGTCCAACGCCCAGCGAAGCCCAACGCCAGGCGATCGATAGCCTTGCCCGCCCGGATGACCACGAGCGGGTCGCCGGCTGGATCGAGGGCTTCCTGGAAGCCTGACGGGCGGCGTTGGCTACAGACCCAGCCAGGTCTTGGCGAACTCGGCGGTGTTGGGGAGGACGTCCACAAGCGCGTGGATCAGCACGACCAGGAGCAGGCTCCGCGTTCGCGCCCAGACGAAGCCCAGGAAGAGGCCGGCCGGCGAGAGGACCGCGATGGCGTAGGCGATGACCTCGATCAGGTTCTTGGAGTGGCCCGAGACCGCGTCGCCGCTGCGCAGCCACAGGCCCGGCACATGCACCAGGCCGAAGATCAGGGCGCCGATGACGACGGCCGCCGCCTCGCTCTGCAGCACCGCGGCCAGCCGGGTCTGCAGCACCGCGCGGAACAGGAACTCCTCGCAGAGCCCCGCCTCGATCGCCATCCAGACGAAGGCGCCGCCGATCGCCAGCGCCAGCGTCGGCGCCTGGGCGTGGAGGCCCGCGAGGTCTTTCAGGCTATCGCTGATGACGCAGATGACGGCGACCACCGCCGCGCCCAGGATGGTCAGGCACAGCCAAAAGCCGCGGGTCCTGATCCTGGTCTGGATCAGCGGGCGGATCTGGGCGCCCAGCGCCAGCAGTAAGAGGGCGGGCAGGACGACGTGGACGACCAGCTTGAAGAGCACCAGCAGCGCCGCCTCGCCGCGGCCGGGCGCGAAGGCGGCGTGAAAGGCGCTGAGACCCCAACCGGTGAAGAGGACGGCGTAGAGGGCCAGGTAGCCGAGCACGGCCGTCAGTTCGAGCCCTGGCCGCTTGACCTCCACCGCCGGCGCCGCCTCGCCCAGCGTCAGCAGCCAGGCCAACCCAGAGAACACCACGCCCATGATCACGAATACCGCGACGGCGTCGCTGACGGTGTCCGGGCGCCCGGCCGCCAGCACCGCCGTGGCCGCGCCCCAGATCAGCAGGTAGACGCCAAGGCCGGTGAGCGCGCGGCCGTGTTGCTTCGCCCAGTTCATCGATAGCGCTCCCGATCGCTAAGAGCGCTTGTAAAGCAGAGCTTCAGGGCCGCGACCAGCGGGTCGCCCTCCGAATGAGACGCGTGCGCTAGGCCCGCACTTTCGCCCGCGCGACGGCCGCCAGGATGCCGGCTATGAACTCGTCCTGCACCGCCAGCGGCATTTCGTGGCCGACGCCGGGGACGATCCTCAGCTCCGCGCCCGGGATGTTCTCGGCCGTGTCACGTCCGCCCGCCACCGGCACCAGCGGGTCGGCGTCGCCGTGGATGACCACCGTGGGCGCGGTGATGCTCTTCAGTTTCGGGCGCCGGTCGGGCGAGGCCATGACGCCGGCGTACTGGCGCTGGAAGCCGACCGGGTAGTAGCAGCGCTTGAAATCGCTCAGCGCCTGCTCGCGCACCTGCTTTTCGTCGGGCGGATAGCGCGAGGCCATCACCTTGGCGCCGACGACGGCGCTGTCGAGGAACGCCTCCAGGTTCTCGTTCGGATTGGGCGCCGGGGTGTTCAGGCGGGCCATGGCCTCTGGCGTGGCGCGGGGCAGGTTCGGGTTGCCGGTGGTGGACATGATCGAGGTGAGCGAGAGCGTCCGCTCGGGGTAGTCGGCGGCGACCAGCTGGGCGATCATCCCGCCCATCGAGGCGCCGACGATGTGCGCCCGCTCGACGCCCAGCGCGCCCAGCAGGCCGGCGGCGTCGGCGGCCATGTCGGCCAGGGTGTAGGCGACCGGCGGCTTCTGGCCCTCGCGGATCGCTTCGATGATCGCGCCCATGTTCGGCGGCCCGGCGGCGTCCAGCTTTTCCGTGAGGCCGACGTCGCGGTTGTCGTAGGCGATCACCCGATGACCGGCGGCGACCAGCTTGTCGATGAAGCTCGGGGACCAGCGGCTCATCTGGGCGCCCAGGCCCATGATCAAGAGGACCGTCTCGCCGCCCTCCGGTCCGTGGCTTTCATAGTAGACGTCGAGGCCGTTCGCCTTCACCTGCGGCATGGCGGTTTCTCCCAGCTGGGTTGAGCCCTTCCCCGCAGAGTTGACCGGCGGCGCGGTCCTGTCGAGCGTGACCCAACGTCAAAGCTAGGGCCAGCTCACCAGCGGGGGCATGGAGGAGAGTATGGTCTCGATGTTGCCGCCGGTCTTGAGGCCGAACATGGTGCCCCGGTCGTAGAGCAGGTTGAACTCCACGTAGCGGCCGCGGCGGATCAGTTGCTCTTCGCGGTCGGCGTCGGTCCACGGCTCGTCCATCCGGTGGCGGGCGATCTTCGGATAGACGTCCGCGAACGCCTCGCCCACGGCGCGGGTGAAGGCGAAGTCGCGCTCGAAATCGCCCGAATTGTGCCGGTCGTAGAAGATCCCGCCGACGCCGCGCGGCTCGTTCCGATGGGCCAAGAAGAAGTACTCGTCGCACCAGGCCTTGTATTTGGGATGCCATTCCGGGTCGAAGGGATCGCAGGCGCCCTTCATCGCCGCGTGGAACAGCCGCGCGTCGTCGGCGTCCTGGCTGCGCTGCTCGTCCACCAGCGGGGTGAGGTCCGCGCCGCCGCCGAACCAGCCCTCGGTGGTGGCCAGATAGCGGGTGTTCATATGCACCGCCGGCACGCGGGGGCTGACCATGTGAACGATCAGGCTGATGCCGGTGGCGACGAACCGCGGGTCCTTGTCGGCGCCCGGCATGGTCGCCGCCATCTCCGGCGTGAAGGTTCCATGGACCTCGGAGATATGCACGCCGCACTTTTCGAAGAAGCGGCCGCCGCGCATGAAGCCCATCACCCCGCCGCCGCCCGCCTCGCGCACCCAGGGCTTCAGTTCGAAGGCGCCGGGCTGGCCTGGATAGAGCTCGGCGGGCGCCTCCCGCTCCAGCCGCTCGAACTCGGCGACGATCCGGTCGCGCAGGGAATCGAACCAGGCGCGGGCCCGCTGGCTGCGTTCCTTGGTGGCTAAGATCGTGGCGGTCATCGAGGCGGCGCCCAGGTTTTCCTGAATGGCTGGTTGAAAAAGCTTAAGACGCATTCTAGGGGAACCGCCACAAGAGCTTGCTGGAACGGGGGCGAGTCTCGATCGGAGCGACTTTGCGGCATTGCGCCGCAGGATCGTTTCGACCCCGCCCACAGCTAGTTGTTGCGATGAACGCCGATCCGGTGGACTGGATCGGATCAGAGGGTCGCGCGACCTCAAGGTGCGACCGAACCGAGGGTGAACTGACGTTGGCCGACAGCGTAGCGGGCGCGACTTCCGATCCGGACCATGGTGATCCAAGCCGGCGCGATTTCATTCAC
Source organism: Caulobacterales bacterium (assembly GCA_044445785.1). Lineage (GTDB taxonomy): Bacteria > Pseudomonadota > Alphaproteobacteria > Caulobacterales > Caulobacteraceae > Acaudatibacter. The sequence goes on along the minus strand of JBIOEF010000075.1, from coordinate 9,779 downwards.
ATCGCCACCATCGCGGCGGCGGCGGGCGGGGTGGCGGCGGTGGCTTGGCCGTTGATCGATCAGATGAACCCCGCGGCCGACACCCTGGCCCTGTCGTCGATCGAGTACGACATCTCCAAGGTGCCGGTCGGCCAGGAGGTGACCATCCTCTGGCGCAAGCAGCCGCTGTTCGTGCGCCATCGCACGCCGGCGGAGATCGCCGCGGCGCAGCACGATGACCACGCGGACCTGAAGGACCCGGCGACCGACGCGTCGCGGGTGAAGCCTGGGAAGTCGGAATGGCTGATCCTGGTCGGCGTCTGCACCCACCTTGGCTGCACGCCGACCTTCGGCGGTGGCGAGTACCACGGCTGGTTCTGCCCCTGCCACGGTTCGCAGTACGACACCTCCGGGCGCATCCGCAAAGGACCGGCGCCGAAGAACCTGGCGGTGCCGGACTACACGTTCCTCACTGACACCCGCATCAAGGTCGGCTGAAGATCATGACCGGACCCTCGAGCTACGAGCCGAAGACGGGCATCGAGCGCTGGCTGGACGCGCGACTGCCGATCATCCGCTTCAGCGCCGACCTGATGGAATTCCCGACGCCGAAGAACCTGAACTACTGGTGGACCTTCGGCGCCATCCTGGCCGTCTGCCTGGTGATCCAGATCGTCACCGGCATCGTGCTGGCCATGCACTACATCGCCAGCGGCGAGGGCGCGTTCAACGCCATCCAGCACATCATGCGCGACGTGAACCATGGCTGGCTGATCCGCTACGTCCACGCCACCGGCGCCTCGATGTTCTTCCTGGCCGTCTACATCCACATGTTCCGCGGCATCTACTACGGCTCGTTCAAGGCGCCGCGCGAGGTGCTCTGGCTGATCGGCGCGGCGATCTATGTGGCGATGATGGCGACCGCCTTCTTCGGCTACGTGCTGGTCTGGGGGCAGATGAGCTTCTGGGGCGCCAAGGTGATCACCAACATCTTCGGCGCGATCCCGGTGATCGGCCCGTCACTGGCGACCTGGCTCTGGGGCGGGTTCACCGTCGACAGTCCGACGCTGAACCGCTTCTACTCGCTGCACTACCTCTTCCCGTTCATCATCGCCGGCCTGGTGGGTCTGCACATCTGGGCCCTGCACGTGCCCGGCAACAGCAATCCCATCGGCGTCAACGTGAAGAGCAAGTCCGACACCTTGCCCTTCCATCCGTACTTCACGGTCAAGGACGGGTTCGCGATTTCCGCGTTCATGGTGCTCTTTGCGATCTTCGTCTTCTACATGCCGACCGTTTTGATGGACGTCTCCAACAGCATCCCCGCCAATCCCCTGGTGACGCCGCCGCAGATCGTGCCCGAGTGGTACCTGCTGCCCTACTACGCGATCCTGCGGGCGATCCCGGACAAGCTGATAGGCGTCATCGCGCTCGCCGTCGCCATCGGCTGCATCTTCGGTTTGCCCTGGCTCGACACCTCCAAGGTGCGTTCGATGCGCTACCGGCCGCAGGCGAAGATCTACTTCTTCATCTTCGTGGTCGACTGCCTGATCCTGGGCGTCTGCGGCCACCACGAGCCTGACGAGCAGTTGATCGCGGGCCTCGCCAGTCCGCATCTGGGCGACTACGACCTCAACACCTTCGTGTGGCTCTCGCGGATTTCCGCGGCCTACTACTTCATCTACTTCATAGTCATCACACCGATCCTGGGCCTGCGCGAGACGCCGCTGCCGGCCCCGGAATCGATCTCGACGCCGGTGCTGTCCCACCCCGCCGCGACGCCGCAAGGCGCCAAGGCGGCGCCTGAAATGAAGGGTTGATCGGCCGATGCTGCGCAAGGTCCTTGCACTGGCGGCGCTCGCCGGCCTCATCGCCGCCGGCCCCGCGCTGGCCGCGACAACCCAGAAGGAATGCCCCGCCCAGCCGTGGTCGTTCTCAGGTCCGTTCGGCCTCTATGATCAGGCCCAGTTGCAGCGCGGCTTCAAGGTCTACCGGGAAGTCTGCTCGTCCTGCCACTCGCTCAACCTGATCGCCTTCCACCATCTGGGGGAACCTGGCGGGCCGTTCTGGAACCCGAAGTACAAGAACGCCAACGACAACCCGGTCGTGAAGGCCATCGCCGCCGACTACAAGGTCTCCGACATCGACCCGGACACCGGCGATCCCACCAAGCGCGCCGCGACAACCGCCGACACCGTCCCGGCGCCCTTCGCCAACGACGCGGCCGCCAGAGCCAGCAACGGCGGCGCGCTGCCGCCGGACATGTCGCTGCTGGTCGCCGCGCGCGAGGGTGGACCGAACTACATGTACTGCCTCGTCGGTCTTGGCTTCCAGGACGCGGCGCCGGCCGGGCTCGATGTGCCGCCGGGCAAGTTTTACAACCCGTATTTCCCTGGCGATATGAGCTCGTCCTGGCATCAGGCGGGCGCGGCCCCGGTGGGCGGCTATCTGGCGATGCCGCCGCCACTGACGGACGACCGCGTCACCTACGACGACGGGACCAAGGCCACGGTCGGACAGGAAGCGAAAGACGTCGCCGCGTTCCTGACCTGGGCCTCCGACCCGAAGATGGAGGAGCGCAAGCAGACGGGCCTGGCGACCGTCATCTTCCTGCTGATCTTCACCGGCCTCCTCTACGCCAGCTACCGCGCCATCTGGCGAGGCATCGAGCACTAGGCCACGCCTCCCTCCCCTTCATGGGGAGGGTGGACGCCGCGCAGCGGCGGACGGATGGGGGAGTCTGACGCGTCAACGATATCCGTAGCGTCAGCGCGCTTCACTAGAGTTCCCCACCCTGGCCGCTTCGCGGCCTGTCCCTCCCCATGAAGGGGAGGGAGGCGAGAGTTCAAGCACTTGCCGGCGTAGGTCGACGCGCACCGCGTAGCGCTTCCAGACCTCGTCGCCGATGGCGCCCAGCAGGCCCGGCGCCGCGTCGGGATCCAGTCCCGCGGGCAGGGACTGCAGCACATCGTCGTCCAGCGCCAGGGCCGCCAGCCGCGCCGGCGGATGGCTGCGCGAGGCCGCGTCGATCCCTGCCGGCGTGCGGCTGAGGGCGGCGGCGCTGGAGGCCAGGCGCACCCCCGCCGATCCGGTGTCGACGGCGAACCAGCCCGAGCGCGCCGCGCCCCTGCCGTCGGCGATGCTCGCCCACACCGCCGGCGCGCCGCCGATCATCGTCAGGCGCAGACGCCTGGCCCCGGCAAGCGCGGGCGCCCGGCGTTTCCAGAGCGTCACGCGGCACGGGTCGAAGCGCAGCTCGACCGCATAGCCTGCCAGAACATCGGCGCCGATGACGCCGTTGACGCTGACCGGGAAGTCCCAGGTCCGCGCATCCAGGTCGACGACCTTGAACCTCGCCAAGCCCAGCGATTCACCCGCGAGCCGCAGGGGCGCGGTCACCTCGGGCGTCTCGAAGCCTTCGGTCTGGGCGCGGGTCTCGTGCAGCTGGCTCTGCGGCGCGGCGAGATCGAGGATGAAGTCGCCGGAGATACCGCCGAACGCCGCAGTGACCACGACCGCCCCACGGTCGTACCAGCACCGGGTCTCGCCCGCCCGCGCGGGACCCGCGGCGGCGCCAACGATCAGGGCAAGGACGACGGCGACCGCGCGCATGGCCCGCCGACCATAGCCAAGCCCCGGCCGCTCGGCGATAAGGCGAAGGCGTCGGCGAGGGCGGTCATGGCGGGTTGGACGATCGGCGTCATCGGCGGGTCTGGGCTCTACGAGATCGAGGGACTGAAGGATGCGCGCTGGACGCGGATCGACACCCCCTTCGGCGCGCCCTCCGACGACCTGCTGATCGGCCAATTGGGCGAGACTCGCCTGGTCTTCCTGCCCCGTCACGGGCGCGGCCACCCGCTGGCGCCCACCGACGTCAACTACCGCGCCAACATCGACGCCCTCAAGCGCGCCGGCTGCACCGACGTCATCTCGATCAGTGCCGTGGGATCGTTGCGCGAGGCCCTGGCGCCGGGGACCTTCGTCGTCGTCGACCAGTACATCGACCGCACCTTCGCCCGGGAGAAGAGCTTCTTCGGCCGGGGCCTCACCGCCCACGTCTCCATGGCCCGCCCGGTCTGTCCCAGGCTCTCGAACTTCGCCGCGGCCGCCGCCCGCGCCGCCGGCGCGAGCGTGATCGAGGGCGGAACCTACCTGGCCATGGAAGGTCCGCAGTTCTCGACTCTGGCCGAGAGCGCGCTCTACCGCTCCTGGGCGTGCGATCTGATCGGCATGACCGGCATGCCCGAGGCCAAGCTCGCCCGCGAGGCCGAACTCCCCTACGCCTGCGTGGCCATGGTCACCGACTACGACTGCTGGCGCGAGTCCGGCGCGGATGTGGCGGTGGCGCAGATCCTGGCCGTGCTGGCCCAGAACGCCGCCACGGCGCGGGCGATGGTGCGGCGCTTGGTCGAGGCGCTGCCGGCCGAGCGGACCGCCTCGCCGATCGACACCTGCCTCGACGGCGCGATCATCACCGCGCCGGCCGCCCGCGACCCGGCGATGGTGGAGAAGCTTTCGGCGGTGGCCGGCCGGGCGCTGAACCCTGCTAGGAAGGCCTGAATGGACCTCGCCAAGATCATCCGCACGATTGCCGACTATCCCAAGCCCGGGATCATGTTCCGCGACATCACCACCCTCCTGGGCGACGCGCGGGCGTTCCGCCAGGCGGTGGACGAACTGGTGCAGCCGTTCGCGGGGATGAAGATCGACAAGGTGGCCGGGATCGAGGCGCGGGGCTTCATCCTGGGGGGCGCGGTGGCGCATCAGCTCTCCGCCGGCTTCGTGCCGCTGCGCAAGAAGGGCAAGCTTCCGCATCAGACGCGGGCGGTGGAGTACGCCCTGGAATACGGCCACGACTCCATGGAGATGCACCTGGACGCGGTGAAGGGCGGCGAGAAGGTGATGCTGGTGGACGACCTCATCGCCACCGGCGGCACGGCGCTGGCGGCGATCCAGCTGCTGCGCCAGGCGCGGGCGGAGATCATCGCCGCCGCCTTCGTGGTCGACCTGCCGGAGCTCGGCGGCGCCGACCGCCTGAGGGCCACCGGAACGCCGGTCCAGGTCCTGGTGGCCTTCGAGGGGCACTAGCCCACACTCCGCTCATCCCGGCTTTCGATGGGATGAGCGGGGAAGGGGGTCTTACCGTTTCACCGCCTCGAAGGTCAGCGTGCGGGCGCTGGCGCGGGGCGGCTCGCCGCGTCGGTAGTCGCCGGTGACGCTGACGTCGGAGAATCCGGTCGCCTCCAGCGCCAGCTTGAACTCCTCCAGGCCCCAGTAGCGCTGGGCCATGGGCTCGAGCTGGGTTTCGATCAGGCGGTTGTCGCGCCAGCGCTCATAGCGCACGCGGCGTTCGGACCGTTGCCGCAGCCAATCGGTGGCCACGGTGAAGCCGTCGACGGTCAGGAGGTCGCCGTTGTCAGCGGTCCAGCGTCGCCGGTCGTTGCCGACAGCCGCCATGAACGACACTCCCTGGATGTCCAGCACCACCACGCCCCCGACCCTCAGGTGCGCGTGGAAGCGCCGCAGCACGTCCATCGCCACCGCGAAGTCGTCGATCAGGGTGAAGGAGCCGGCCGGGACCAGGATCGCCGCGAACTTGGTCGGATAGCTGAAGTCCTCGAACCGCCGCTGGCTAAGCTGCGGCGTATGTCCCCGCTCGGCGCAGCGCGCCCGGCACTGCTCGAGCATCTCGGCGCTGGGGTCGAAGCCGATGATGTCCAGTCCCGCGTCGAGGAAGGGAACCAGCGTGCGCCCCGATCCGCAGGCCGGCTCCAGGATCGGCCCCTCGAAGCCGGCGAACCGCTCCAGGTGGAAGGCGGTGTCCGGCAAGGCGCCGTAGGGCTTGTCGATGTCGTAGATTTCCGCCGCGATCGAGCCGTAGCGGTTGGTGGGGGTGTTGGAGAGCATGAAGGTCTCGCATGAAGGCCGCGCCGCCAGCGTTGGCGGCAGGGCGTGTCAATGGAAGGAGACGCGCGGCGGTCTCGCCTGCGCGCGAAAAATGCCTGCGGTGTCCGCGGCGCCTATGGCGTCCTAGGCCTTCATGACGCCAGACTAGCGGCTTGGCGCGGCCCTGCCAACGCCCAGGCGCGCGCCGAGATCAGCGACCAGCCTGCCGATGTCCACCGGACCGTTGGTGTCCACCCTCACCAGCTCCCCGATCCCGACCGGACGGTCGTAGAGCGCGAGGCGTTCTTCATCTAGGCGCGTGTAGCGCTGGGCTGCGTGCCCCACGGTGGCGCGATCGGCATATCGCTGCTGAGCCACCTCCGGCGGGCAGTCGCAGTAGACCTCCACGACCGCGCCCTCTAGCGCCCGCAAAGCCTCGCGTTGCGGCTGGTTCGCCCACTGCATGTTGGTGTCCAGGACCGCGCGCGGCGTCAGGCGCGCCTGCTGCCAGAAGACCGCCCAGGCCGCCGCGCCCGTGCGCGACGAGGCGGCGGCGTCGCCAGGAGGGAATTCGAAGGCGGCATAGAGCGTCATCAACATCGCGTCTTTCGAGATCAGCGCGAAGCCCAGGCCCTCCGCCAACGCCGCGCCCAGCGTCGACTTCCCCGATCCGGGAAATCCGGACATCAGCACCAGCTTGCGATCGATCATGGCGAAACCTCTCAGGGGCGACGCTGGGTGCTGGATATCACCCCAGGCGGCCGGTCTCTTGGTCCATGATGGCGGCAAAGCCCTTTCCTTGCCGCATCTGATCGCCACATTGGGGGCGATGGGCATCAATCCCTCCTGGCGCATGTTCCGGCGCATGCAGTACTCGGCCTTCGCGCTAGGGGCGCTGATCTATGCGGCGGCGGTCGCCCATGGCTGGCGGGTGCTGCCCGTCGAGCCGCAGCTGAAGCTCGAGGGGATGGTGTTCTTCCCCGCCCTCTACTTCCTGCTGACCCTGACCCTGCCGCTCGCCGCCCCGCCGCTGCGGCGGTGGTTGAAGGCCCACATCTGGCTCAGTTTCCGCACCGGCTTTGGCCAGAGCGTGATCTCGGTCCTGGCGGTGGTGCTGGTGCTGGCGACCGCGGCCGGCTTCATCTACGCCGACACCGCGCGGGCGACGCATGGCGGCCGCTTCCCCGCCGGCGCGTTCTCCGCCTATGCCGCGGGGGTGGGCGTGCTGCTGGCCCAGGCGCTGCTGGTGCGCCGCATGGAGCGCGACCCGGTGCTGAAGGCGCAGATCGAGACCGCGGCCTAGATATCCCCGCGCCCGCCGCCGTTCATGGCGAAGAGGCGCAGGGTGCGCAGGCGCGCCAGGCGCGCGGCGTCGGCGTCGTAGTCGGCCCGCCGGTCGGAGACGAAGCCGTGACCGGCGTCGTAGAGGTGGATCGGGATCTCCGCGTGCGCCACGGCGATCGCCTCCACCACCGTTTGCGGGATCGAGGCGTCCTTGCGCCCGAAGTGCAGGATGATCGGGCAGCGCGGGGTCTCTTCGGTGAGTTCCGGGATCCGCCGGCCGTAGAAGCTGGAGGCCGCGGCCACGCCCTCGCAGCGGCAGGCCGCCAGCCAGGTCGCCGTCCCGCCCCAGCAGTAGCCGGCCACGAAGACCGGCGGCTTCAGGGCCGCCACGCAGGCGATGAGGTCGCCGGCGACCTGGTCCCAGGGCGTCTCTTCCGAATAGCGGCGGCCAGCGCCCACGCCCTCGGCGTCGTAGCCGGCCTCGAAGCCGACCTGCAGGCGGTCGTAGAGCGAGGGCGCCAGGGTCTCGTAGCCGTCGGCGGCGAAGCCGTCCGCCAACTCGCGGATGTGGTCGGTGACGCCGAAGACTTCCTGGATCAGCACCAGCCCGCCGCGCCGCGCGTCCTCGGGCGCCGCGCGCCAGGCGGCGAAGGAAAAGCCGTCCGCCGGGCTGGTCAGCGAGACCCGCTCGCCCACGTCACGCGGCCTCGAAGAGTTCCAGCGTGCGCTTGCGGGAGAGCTCGGCGCTGGTGTTGTCGTGGCGCGCCGGGTCGTCGTTGTTGAAGCCGTGGCCGGCGTCGTCATAGATGTAGACCGGCACGCCCGGATTGGCCGCCTGCACCTCGGTCTTCACCTCGTCGCACGGGATGCCGGCGTCGAGGCGGCCCAGGTGGACGATGGTCGGGCACCTGGGCGTCAGCGTCGCGTTGGCCCTGACCATGCTGCCGTAATAGCTGGAGGCCGCGGCGATGCCGTCCAGGTGGGCCGCCGACAGCCAGGCGAACGAGCCGCCATAGCAGTAGCCAACCACCATCACCTTGCCCTTGGGGCTCAGGAGATCGCGGCAGGCGGCGATGTCGGCCAGCACCTGGTCGCGCGGCGATCCCATGGCGTGGGCGATGCCGGCCTTGATGCCGTCTTCGCTGTGCGCTGACAGGAATCCGGGTTCGCGACGGTCGTAGAGCGAGGGCGCCACCGCCTCGAAGCCCAGCGCCGCCCAGCGGTCGACGTCGCGCCTGATGTGCTCGTCGATGCCGAAGATCTCCTGGATCACGATCACCCCGCCCTTGCGCGCGCCTTGCGCGTCGGCGTGGTAGGCGTCGAAGGCGAAGCCGTCCTCCGCCGTGCTCTTCAGCTTGATCATCTCGCCCATTGGTTTTCTCCCCGAATGTGTATCAGCCTGCGTCCTTCGAGACGCCCGCTGCGCGGGCTCCTCAGGATGACGTCGCTGGGCGGTCGTCAACAACAATCGTCATGGTGAGGAGCGCCCGCCAGGGCGCGTCTCGAACCACGCACGGTCAGACGTTGAAGCGGAAGTGCAGCACGTCGCCTTCGCGCACCACGTACTCCTTGCCCTCCGAACGCAGCTTGCCGGCGTCGCGGGCGCCGGCCTCGCCGTTCAGGCGCACGTAGTCGTCGTAGGCGATGGTCTCGGCGCGGATGAAGCCCTTCTCGAAGTCGCCGTGGATCACGCCGGCGGCCTGGGGGGCGGTGGCGCCCACCGGAATGGTCCAGGCCCGGCTCTCCTTGGGCCCGGCGGTGAAGTAGGTCTGCAGGCCAAGCAGGGCATAGGCCTCGCGGATCAGCCGGTTCAGGCCGGGCTCCGAGAGCCCCATGGTCTCCAGGAATTCGGCGCGCTCGCTGGGATCGAGCATGGCGATCTCGCTCTCGATCTTGGCCGAGATCACCACCGATTTGGCCGCGTCCCGCGTGGCGCGCTCGGCGACGGTCGCCGAGAGGGCGTTGCCGTGCTCGGCCGAGCCCTCGTCGACGTTGCAGACGTAGAGCGCGGGCTTGGCGGTCAAGAGCTGCAGCATCCGCCAGGCCTTCTCGTCGTCGACCGGGACCTTGGCGGCGCGGGCTGGACGGCCGGCGTTGAGCTCGGCGAGGGCAAGGTTGGCCAGGCGCAGGGTGGCCAGGCTTTCCTTGTCGCCGCCCTTGGCGCGCTTCTCCAGGTTGACGATGCGCCGGTCCAGGCTTTCCAGGTCGGCCAGCATCAGCTCGGTGTCGATGATGTCGAGGTCGGAGAGGGGATCGATCCGGCCCTCCACGTGGGTCACGTCGTCGTCCTCGAAGCAGCGGGCGACGAAGGCGACGGCGTCGCAATCGCGGATGTGGCTGAGGAACTGGTTGCCCAACCCCTCGCCCTTGGAGGCGCCGCGGACCAGGCCGGCCACGTCGACGAAGTTGATCCTGGCCGGGATGATCTCCTTGGACTTGGCGATGGCCGCCAGCACGTCCAGCCGGGGCTCGGGCACCGCCACGTCGCCGACGTTCGGCTCGATGGTGCAGAACGGATAGTTGGCCGCCTGCGCCGCCGCGGTCTGGGTGAGCGCGTTGAACAGGGTCGACTTGCCGACGTTCGGCAGGCCGACGATGGCGACTTTCAGGGCCATGGGTGTCCTTTGAGG
>JBIOEF010000074.1:0-17059 GCA_044445785.1 Caulobacterales bacterium | reverse complement strand
GTGCGCATCTTCGCCTCACCGCTCGCCAGGCGCCTGGCCAAGGACGCCGGGGTGGACCTGGCGCAGGTGAAGGGGTCCGGGCCGCACGGGCGGATCATCCGGCGGGACGTGGAGGGGCTGAAGGGCCGCCCGCCTGGCCAGCGCCCGGCCGCCGCGCCCGCCGCAGGCGCCGAGGCGCCGCGCGTCGCCCTCTCGCTCGAGCAGATGGGGATCGCGCCCGGCTCCTATGACCTCGTCCCGCTGAACGGGATGAAGAAGACCATCGCCCGGCGGATGACCGACTCGTTCCGCGACGTGCCGCATTTCCCGCTGACCATCGACCTGGAGATCGACGTCCTCATGGCCGCGCGGACCAAGATCAATGCGCTCCTGGAAAAGGAGGGGGTGAAGGTCAGCGTCAACGACATGCTGATCAAGGCCGCCGCCATTGCGCTGAAGCGCGCGCCGGACGCCAACGCCAGCTACACGCCAGAGGGCATCGCCCATCACCATCACGCGGACATCGCCGTCGCGGTGGCGGTTGACGGCGGCCTGATCACGCCGATCGTCCGCTCAGCCGAGACCAAGGGGCTCGCCGAGATCGCGGTGGAGATGAAGGATCTGGCCGAGCGGGCGCGGACCCGCAAGCTGAGACCCGAGGAATACAGCGGCGGCACGTTCACCATCTCCAACCTCGGCATGTTCGGGATCAGGAACTTCGCCTCCATCATCAACGAGCCACAGGGCGCGATCCTGTCGGTAGGCGCGGGCGAGAAACGCCCTGTCGTCCGCGGCGATACGCTAGCGGTGGCGACGGTGATGAGCGTCACCCTCACCTGCGATCATCGCGTGGTGGACGGCGCGATCGGGGCGCGGTGGCTGGCGGCTTTCAGGGCCCTGGTCGAGGACCCGATCACCATGATCGTCTAGGCGGCGAGCAAGCCGCGAAGGGAGGCACGCCATGAAGAGATTGATTGTCGCGCTCGTCGCCGTCGCCCTCGTGGGCGGCTGCATGAACACCAGCAAGACGCCGCCGAAGGACCTGCCGGACTACGTCAAGATCTACCCGGGCGCGACCCAGGTGGTGGCCATGGGCCTTGGCTCGATGTCCACCGAGGTCTTCTCCACCAGCGCCAGCCCGGACGAGGTGGTCAGCTTCTACCGCACACAGGCCCAGTCCGACGGCCTGCCGGAAGGCTCGGCGCCGGCGCCCGCCGGCGCGCCGCCGGAGCAGAAGCAGGCGGAGTTCGGCGATCCGGCCAGCGGCAAGATGCTGGTGGTGGTCGCCAAACCCTCGCAAGGCGTCGGCACGATGGTGAGCCTGATCTACAAGCCCGCGCCCAAGGCCCCGTCATGAGCGCCCCCACCAATAGCGCCTACGACTTCACCGCCCGGACCCTGGAAGGTCAGCCCGCGCCGCTGGCCGAGCATCGTGGCAAGGTGCTGCTGATCGTCAACACCGCGTCCAAGTGCGGGTTCACGCCGCAATACGCGGGCCTGGAAGCGCTCTGGCGCAAGTACCAGGACCGCGGCCTGGTGGTGCTGGGCTTCCCCTGCAACCAGTTCGGCGCGCAGGAGCCGGGCGACGCGGCCGAGATCGCCAACTTCTGCTCGCTGACCTACGACGTCAGCTTCCCGATGATGGCCAAGATCGACGTCAACGGCCCGGCGGCCGACCCGCTCTACGCCTGGCTGAAGGGCGAGAAGAAGGGGATCCTGAGGACCCAAGGGATCAAGTGGAACTTCACCAAGTTCCTGATTGACCGTGAGGGCGCCGTGGTCGGCCGGTTTGCGCCGACGGCGACGCCGCAGTCCCTGGAAAGCGCCGTCGAGGCCCTCATCTGATGGCCGACGCGTTCGACGTGGTGGTGATCGGCGCGGGGCCCGGCGGCTATGTGACGGCGATCCGCGCCAGTCAGCTGGGCCTGAAGACCGCCATCGTCGAGCGCGAGGCCCTGGGCGGAGTGTGCCTCAACTGGGGCTGCATCCCGACCAAGGCGCTGCTGAAATCGGGCGAGATCTACGAGCAGCTGGGCCACCTCGGCGACTATGGCCTCTCGGCGAAGGACCGCGACTACGACTTCGCCAAGGTGATCGCGCGATCGCGGGCGGTGGCGAAGCAGCTCTCCAGCGGCGTCGCCTTCCTGATGAAGAAGCACAAGATCGAGGTGGTGGAGGGCGACGCGCGGCTGGAGAAAGCCGCGGCGGCGCCGAAGGTGACGGTCAAGCTGAAGGCTGGCGGCGAGCGCACGCTGGAAGCCAGGTCGGTGATCCTGGCCACCGGCGCGCGGGCCAAGGTGTTCCCCGCCATCGGCCTCGAGCCCGACGGCGAGAAGGTCTGGACCTATCGCGAGGCCATGGTTCCCAAGGCCGCGCCCAAGTCGCTGCTGGTGGTGGGATCGGGGGCCATCGGGATCGAGTTCGCCAGCTTCTACCGGGCGCTGGGCGCGGAGGTGACCGTGGTCGAGGCCCTGCCGCGGATCCTTCCGGTGGAGGACGAGGAGGTTTCCAAGGCCGCGCACCGGGCGTTCGAGAAGCGCGGCATCGCCTTCCGCGTCGGCGCCAAGGTGACCAGGCTCGCCAAGACCAAGGCCGGGGTCACGCTCGAGCTGGAGGCCGGCGGCAAGACCGAGACGCTGGCGGCGGAACGCGCCATCGTCGCGGTGGGCATCGAGGCCAATCTCGACGGGATCGGGCTGGAGGCGCTCGGCCTGAAGCTCGACCGCGGGCATGTGGCCGTCGACGCCCACGGCGCCACCAATGTGCCGGGCCTCTACGCCATTGGCGATGTCGCCGGGCCGCCCTGGCTGGCGCATAAGGCGAGCCACGAGGGCGTCCACTGCGTCGAGACGATCGCTGGCTTTCCCTCGGCCAACCTCACCCCGCCGATCCCCGGCTGCACCTATTCGACGCCGCAGATCGCCTCGGTGGGCCTCACCGAAGCGGCGGCCAAGGCGGCGGGACTGGCGGTGAAGGTCGGTCGGTTCCCATTCCGCGCCAACGGCAAGGCCATCGCCGCCGGCGAGACCGAGGGGTTCGTCAAGACGGTGTTCGACGGCGCGACGGGCGCGCTCGTCGGCGCGCACATGATCGGCGCGGAGGTCACCGAGATGATCCAGGGCTTCGCCCTGGCGATCACGATGGAAGCCACCGAGGCCGAGCTCTTCGCCACCGTCTATCCCCACCCGACCCTGAGCGAAGCCATGCACGAAGCCGCCCTCGACGCCTTCGGCCGCGTGCTGCACAGCTGAAGGGTCAGCCGGATTCGAACTCGGAATCGAACCGGCGCGTGGCCTCGCGGATGAAGCCGTCCGGCGCCGGCGGCGGGTCCTGGTCCGAGCGGTGGGTGATGAAGAGCTCCTCGAACCCGCCGGGGTGAAACGTGACCAGCATCTCCACGACATCGCCCGAGAGGTTGGCGAAGCCATGCCGCTGGCCCGGCGGAACCCGGACGAAGTCGCCGGGTCCCAGATCGAAGATCTCTTCGCCCAGCAGGAAGCGTAGCCGCCCCTCCCGGATCAGGAACGTCTCCTCGATCTGGCGGTGCCGGTGCGGGCCGAAGTCCGGCGGCTGGCCGGCCGGCGATCGCGGACGGGCCGACACGCTGAACTCCATCAACGAATAGCGGCCGCCGGTCTGGTGGCCGAACACCAGCACGCGGCCGCGGTCCGGGCCATCTTCGAAAGCCGCGCCGTCGCTGGAGCGGACGACCGGGTCGTCGCTCATGGCTCGGCCGCCGCCAGCTCGCCGCAGACGAACGCCGCCTCGCCGGCGTTCAGCAGCGCCGTCATCACCGCTTCGGCGTCGCCGGGCGCGACGATCAGGATAAGGCCGACGCCGCAGTTGAAGGTGCGGCGCAGCTCCGCGTCCTCGATCCCGCCAGCGTCGGCCAGCCAGGCGAACACCGGCGGCAGGTCCCAGGCGCTCCAGTCGAAGCGGGCGGCAAGGGTCGGGGCGATGGCGCGCGGCGGGTTCTCGATCAGACCGCCGCCGGTGATGTGGGCGCAGCCCTTGACGAGGCCGGCCTTGGTGAGCGGCAGGACGCTCTGGATGTAGATGCGGGTGGGCGTCATCAGCGCGTCGGCCAGGCTCTGGGCGGGCGCGAACGGCGCGGGCGCCTCCCAGGCGAGGCCCGACAGCTCCACCACCCGGCGGATCAGGGAATAGCCGTTGGAGTGCGGGCCGGAGGAACCCAGCGCGATCATCAGGTCGCCGCGGCGCTGGGCCTCCAGCTTGGGGAGCACGCCCGTCCGATTGACCGCCCCGACGCAGAAACCGGCGAGGTCGTAGTCGCCGGCGGCATACATCCCGGGCATCTCCGCCGTCTCGCCGCCGACCAGGGCCGCGCCAGCCAGCTTGCAGCCTTCGGCGATGCTGGCGACCACCCGCTTGGCCAGTTCGACGTCGAGCTTGCCGGTGGCGAAATAGTCCAGGAAAAGCAGCGGCTCGGCGCCCTGGGCCAAGAGGTCGTTGACGCACATGGCCACCAGGTCGATGCCCACCCCGTCCGGCCGGCCGGTCTCGATGGCGATCTTCAGCTTGGTGCCGACGCCATCGGTGGTTGAGACGATCAGCGGATCGTCGTATCCCGCCGCCTTCAGGTCGAAGAGGGCGCCGAACCCGCCGAGGCTGGCGTCGGCGCCCGGACGGCGGGTGGCCTTGGCCAGGGGCTTGATCGCTTCGACGAGCGCATTGCCCGCGTCGATATCGACTCCGGCCTTGGCGTAGGTGAGGCCATTGGGGCGATCGGGCATGAGGTCGACGGACTCCGGCGGGCGGCGAAAATGAGGCTGGGCTTGATGGTTAGGCTTGCAGACTCGGCCGCTCGGCGGGCTATAGCTAGCCGATGACGCCGATCACCTCCACCGCCGAGCTTGCAGAATTCTGCGCCCGGCTGGAGGGCCAGGCCTTCGTCGCCGTGGACACCGAGTTCATGCGCGAGACCACCTATTGGCCCAAGCTATGCCTGATTCAGGCCGCCGGAACGGACGGCGTCGAAGCGACCATCGACCCGCTGGCCGAGGACCTGGACCTGACGCCGTTCCTGACCGTGATGCGCGACGAGCGGGTGCTGAAGGTGTTCCACGCCGCGCGCCAGGACGTGGAGATCTTCAACAACCTGGGGGCCATGCCCAACCCATTGTTCGACACCCAGATCGCCGGCATGGCCGCCGGCTTTGGCGAGCAGATCGCCTACGACGCGCTGGTGCGGCGGATCCTGAAGATCGACCTCGACAAGAGCCACCGGTTCACCGACTGGGCGCGGCGGCCGCTCTCGGAGGCGCAGCTGACCTATGCGCTTGCCGACGTCACCCACCTGGCGGCGCTCTATCCGATCCTGCATTCGCGGCTGGAGAAGGCCGGGCGCCTGCCCTGGGTCACCGAAGAGATGGCGGCGATGCGCGATCCCGCCCTCTACGATGTCGATCCGGAAAACGCCTGGCGGCGGCTGAAGCCCAGGCGGCACACGGTGAAGTACCTGGCGGTCTTCCGCGCGGTCGCCGCCTGGCGCGAACGCACCGCCCAGCAGCGCGACCAGCCCCGCGGGCGGATCCTGAAGGACGAGGCGATCGACGAGCTGGCGGCGCAGGCCCCCACCGACCACGACGCGCTGGCGCGCCTGCGCTCGGTGCCCAAGGGTTTCGGCGGCTCGAAGTTCGGGCCGGACCTGCTGGACGCCATCCGCACGGCGCTGAAGGACCCGGAAGGCTACGCCCCGAAGATCGAGCGCGAGGGCGCGCCCACCTCGCCAGCCGCCGGGGCCGTGGTCGAACTCTTGAAGGTGCTCCTGAAGGCGCGCTCGGAGGACGCCGGCGTCGCCTCAAAGCTGATCGCCACCGTCGCCGACCTGGAGAAGATCGCCAACGACGACCGCGCCGACACCCAGGCCCTGCGCGGCTGGCGCCGCGAGGCCTTCGGCGAGGACGCGCTGAAGCTGAAGAAGGGCGAACTGGCCCTGGTCCTGGACGGGACACGGGTGCGGGTGGTGCCGGTCAGACGCGCGGCCCGCGCGCCGGCCTAGGGCGCGTGCTCATAGACCCGGGCGCGACACCGCTGACTTGGCTCCAGAGGCCCACGCCCCTGCGGCGCCTGTTAGCCTGCGGACCCAGCTATTCCCTGCATCACGACATCGAGCGTTGGCCACGGCGGACCCCTGCGTAGGGTGCTGATGAGTTCTCGACCCACTCGTCGCCCGTTCGGGAATTGGTCGCCTGCATCCCAGCGCCACGCCGCGACCATCGCCAGAACGAGCAGCCGACACTCGCCAAGCAAGTCCTGATCAGCGTCCCGATAGTGCTCGCTGACCGCTTCGGGCACATGGGCCAGATCGAATTCGACTGGCCCACGGCAACACGTCTCGAGGTCGATGAACAACGGCCCGTTTTTCGTGCTGAGCAGGTTGCCTGAGTGCGGCTCGCCGTGCAGCAGCTGTTCGGCGCCGCCGCGATCGGCGATCGTCCGTCGCAGGCTTCCCAGCGTGTTGCTGAGGAGCTCCCGGTCCGCGTCGGCGAGCGCCGGAGTCTGGTCGCGGCTCGCCAGGAGTTGCTGAGCCTCGGCGACTCGATCCGTGAAGTGCGGCGTCGAGACATCGAGCTTCCGCATGCCGGCATGCAGCCGCTCGAGCGCACTGGCATAGTCGGCCGGTGCGACCTCTGCAGGCGTTACGGATGCATAGTAGGTCCACAGCGTGACCACGAAGCCTTCGCGCTCGTAAGCGCGCGGCTCCGCTCGAGGCTCAAGAACAGCCACAGGACTGGCGGTCTCGGCTAGCCTTCGAGCAAGCTCGATTTCGAACTGAGCCACCTGCTGCGCCTGGGGTGCGACTCTAGCAAAGACGTCACAAGGCAGCAGGCGCACAGCGAGTTTGTTCGAGTTCTGAAGAACCACCGCGTCGGCGACTGTCAGGCCAAGCGCCGAGGCGATCGAACTGGCCGCAGCCACCGCACGCGAAACCTCAGACGCCTGCAAGGGAAGGCTCCGTCCGCACCAGCTCAGGCGGGGTTACTACGGGACCCAGCTTCTCCTGTCACTGGCCGCGCTGACCGGGCGGCAAGGCCCGTTATGGGCCGAACGTGGTCATTGGCATCGCGCCCTGAAGCGGACCTTGGTCCGGGCCTAGGCGGCGGTTTCCTGCTCGATGCGCTCGGTGACCGCGCGCATCTTCAGGTCACGCTCGAGCAGGGCAGCGAGGGTGGCGGCGCGCTTGGCGGTCTGTTCGCCGAGCAGGATCGGGGCTGAGGCCTCCTCGGCCTCCAGCACCACCGAGTTGGGCCGGATGGCCAGCCGCGCGGCGGCCAGCAGGTCCGGACTGCGGCCGGAAAGATCGCAGGCCAGGCGGATCGCGGCGCCCAGCGCCCTGGCGCGCTGCAGCCGCTCGTGGGTCAAGAGGCGCGCCACCAACGCCGGCTCCGGCACGGTGGCCGCGGCGGTGTGGCGGGCGAAGCAGGCGGCGGCCAGGAACACCCGCTCGGGGTGGTTCATTCCCGAGATCGGCGCGCGCAGCACCTGCTGGAAGATCAGGTCGGCGCGGTGATCCGGGTGCAGCCGCGCGCCGAGATCGGCCAGGCGGCAGGCGGCGGCGATGAGCACGCTCTCGCGGGCGTCGAACACCGGTTCGAGGCTGGCGAAGGCGGGAGCGATCCAGGCTTCCAGCGCCGGGCCAAGACCGGCGACGGCGCCTTCGCGGGCGGTGAGCGCGGCGCAGCCCTCGACCAGCGGATCGCGCGCCCGCTGGGCGGCGGGCATGGCCTCGAAGATGAGGCCCTCGCGCAGGCCGTAGGCGGAGAGCACCACCCGCTCGACGCCAAGGCAGTCCACCAGACCTTCGAGCACGCAGGCGGCGTGGGGGAGGGTGTCCAGGCGCCGGCGCGAGATGCCCTCGATCCGCTCCAGCGAGCCGCGGGACTGGCGGGCGATCACCCGGGCGGCCTCCAGAGCCTCGCGTCGGGTCATCTCGTACTGGTGGAGGATCTCCAGCGGGTAGCTGGACATGCGCATGGCCAGGAGCGCCAGATTGCGCCAGGCGCCGCCGACGGCGTGGAAGGTGGGCGTCTTCAGGCGGTCCAGGTGCGGCTTGAGCTTCTTTTCCACCTGGCTGCGGACGCGGTCTGGGTCGAAGCGGCCGGTGTCCTTGAACGAGAAGGGACCCAGCGGCAGGGTGACCCCGTCGCCAGGCTGCCCCTGGTCCAGGCGGATCAACTCCAGGCTGGCGCCGCCGAGGTCGCCCACCAGGCCCTGCGAGGCCGGCGCGCCGGCGATCACCCCGAAGGCGGCGTACTGGGCTTCCTCCTCGCCGCGCAGCACGCGCAGGTCCAACCCCGTCTCGGCTCGGACCCGACGGCAGAACGCCGGCCCGTCGGCGGCGTCACGGACGGCGGCGGTGGCGGCCGCGAACACTTGCTCGGGGTTGGCCGCCTTCAGCAGGGCGGCGAAGCGGCGGAGCGCCGCCAGGGCCGAATCGACCCCCTCGGGCGAGAGCCGGCCGGTGAGGGCGATGTCGCGGCCAAGGCCCGCGAGGATCTTTTCGTTGAAGACGGTCCAGACCGCCCGGCCCTCCACGCGATAGAGCACCAGGCGTACGGAATTGGAGCCGACGTCGATGACGGCGGCGTCCATCGGGCGGGCGCTACCTTCCGGCGCCCACATGGTCGAACGCACGCGGCAAGTCTTTCACCTTGTGGCCCCGTCCTGAAAGGCTCGGGTTGGTCATGAAGTAGTCGTGGGCGGAGAAAGCCCGCTTTCGATCCCAGCCGGGGACGCGTTGGTAGCGGCCCTCGCCATCCAGGCGCCAGCTCTGCGCTTCATCGTTCAGATTCGCCACCATGATCTGCATCAGAACCTGCTGATGCACCGTCGGGTTCTCCACCGGGGTCATGACTTCGACCCGCCGGTCGAGGTTGCGCGGCATCCAGTCGGCCGAGGAGATGAACACCCGCGCTTCGCCCGACGGCATCGGCGCGCCGTTGGCGAAGGCGACGATCCGGGCGTGCTCGAGGAACCGGCCGACGATGCTCTTGACCCTTATGGTCTCCGAGAGGCCGCGGACGCCGGGCTTCAAGCAGCAGATGCCGCGGATCACCAGGTCGATGGGCACGCCCGCCTGGCTCGCCCGATAGAGGCCGTCGATGATCTCCGGATCGACCAGGGCGTTCATCTTCGCCCAGATCCCCGAGGGTTTGCCGGCCGTCGCGTGGTCGGCTTCGCGGGCGATCAGGCGCAAAAGGTCGGTCTTCATGGTCACCGGCGAGTAGGACAGCTTCTCCATCCGCTCGGGCAGGGCGTAGCCGGTGATGTAGTTGAAAAGGCGCGCTGAATCGCGGGCCAGCGCCGGATCGGTGGTGAACAGCGAGAGGTCCTCATAGATCTTCGCCGTCACCGGGTGGTAGTTGCCGGTGCCGTAGTGGCAGTAGGCGCGCAGGCCATCGCCCTCGCGGCGGACCACCACCGAGAGCTTGGCGTGGGTCTTGTATTCCACGAAGCCGTAGACCACGAGCACGCCGGCCCGCTCCAGGTCCCTGGCCCACTTGAGGTTGGCCTCCTCGTCGAAGCGGGCCTTGATCTCGACCAGGGCGGTGACGTTCTTGCCGTTCTCGGCCGCTTCGATCAGCGCCGCGACGATGGGGCTGTCCTTGGAGGTGCGGTAGAGCGTCTGCTTGATGGCGATGACGTTCGGATCCTGGGCCGCCTGGCGCAGGAACTGGACCACCACGTCGAAGCTCTCGAACGGGTGGTGGACCAGGATGTCCTTCTCGCGGATGGCCGCGAAACAGTCGCCGCCATGGTCGCGGATCCGCTCGGGGAATCTGGGCTGGAAGGCCGGGAACTTGAGCTCCGGACGGTCGGGCGGGATCAGCCCGCCCAGCTGCGCCAGGCCCAGCTTGCCGTCGACCCTGACCACGTCCTGCGTCTCGGCCTGCAAGCCCTCCAGGATGAAGGCGCGCAGGTCGTCGGGCATGGAGGCCTGGACCTTGATCCGCACCACCGACCCCAGCCGCCGCCGCTTCAGCCGCGCCTCGAACTCGCGCACCAGGTCCTCGGCCTCTTCCTCGATCTCCACGTCGCTGTCGCGGATCAGGCGGAAAAGGCCCTGGCCCTCCACCTCGCAGCCGGGAAACAGCCGATCCAGGAAGAGGATCAGGAAGCTTTCCAGGGCGAAGAAGCGTCGCGCGGTCTTGCGGCGATGGACGCTGGGCGGCAGCTCCCAGAACCGGTCCACCTGGGTGGGCACCGGCACCAGGGCGTAGAGCTGCTTGCCGTCAGACAGCCGCCGCAGCTTCAGGGCCAGCGAGAACCCCAGGTTGGGGATGAACGGGAACGGGTGCGCCGGATCGATGGCCAGCGGCGTCAGCACCGGGAAGATGCGGCTGGAGAAGATCTCCTCCACCGCCGGCCGGTCGGCCTGGCTGATGTCCTTGGCGTCCAGCAGCACCAGCCCGACGCTGGCCAGTTCCGCGCGCATGGCCGCCCAGATGCGCTGCTGGCCGTCCATCAGTTCGTTGGCGGCGGCGTTGACCTTGACCAGTTGCTGGGCTGGGGTCAGGCCGTCCTGGCTCAGCACCCGCACGTCCTCGCGGATCTGGGCCTTCAGGCCGGCGACCCGGACCATGAAGAACTCATCCAGGTTGTTGGCCGAGATCGACAGGAAGCGCAGCCGCTCGAGCAGGGGATGGCGGGGATTTTCCGCTTCCTCCAGCACCCGTTGATTGAAGCTCAGCCAGGAGAGTTCGCGGTTGAAGAAACGATCCGGGGACCGTGTGAGATCGGCGATGGACGGCGTGGCCGCATGCGTCGCGGCGTGAAGGCCGGACGAGGGGGAGTCGATGATGCGGGCTTCCAAAGGGAGGCTCATCGGAGCGTTAGGGTGTGGACCGGTTTCTGGCTCAGATCCCGGTCAATAACAATACATCACTCGAAGAGATTGAGAGTTTCTTCCTCCGATTCAAGAATCTGCCGGGCAAGGGCGCGCGTAATGTCACGTTGTTCGGCGTCCGCAGCCTCGTCCAGGCGCACCACAATCTCGCGCGCCACTCTGACTGAACGCTCGATGCGCCGCATCAGATAAGGATAGACATCATCGGTGGGCTTTATATTCCGCTCACGGAAGAATTTCCGCAGCACGCCTTCGAGCACGACGTCGTCCGGCTCGCCGAGCTCGGCCACCGGCAGGGCGTTCAGGCGCGAGCGCAGGTCGGGGAGGCTCGCCGGCCAGGTTTTCGGGTTCGTGCGGGCGGTCAGCAGCAGGCCGCCGCCGGCGCCCGCCATGTTGATCAGGTGGAACAGGGTCTCGGGGTTGGCACGGTCGGCGTCTTCCAGCAGCACCGGCCGGCCGTTGGCGCGGCTCAAGTCCTTCTGCCTGGGCGCCAGCACCAGGGCGTTCGCCCGGCACGCCCAATCGCGCGCCAGATGGGTCTTGCCCGAGCCCTCCGGACCGATCAGGGCCAGGCACCCGCCATGCCACGCTGGCCAGGCGTCCAGGGCCTCGATGGCGGCGCGGTTGGTTTCGGACAAGACGAAGTCCGCCCGGGCGAACGAAGCCGGCCGCTTCAACTTCAAACGCAGCTGTCGTACCAAACTTGTCATTCCGCCAGAGGGTTGCCGGACAATCCCATAGCAAATCCGAACGGTGTGGTCGATCAGCAGCGCCGGGGTCGTTCGCGTGGTTGGGGAAAACTGCGCTGTGACTGTTGGCAATGAGGGCCCATCATCCGCTGGCGGAGGTGTGGACCGCCGGCGCCTGCAGCGCCGCTTCCTCCAGGCTCGCCCGACGGCGCAGATCGACCACCGGGTGCGTCAGTTTGTCCAACGCCTGGCTGGCGGCGCGGTAGCCGGCCTCCACCGCCGGCTCGAACGCCTTCCAGTTGCGGATCTCGATGTTGTCGACGTTGGGCAGGACGAGGACGTCGGTGGCGCCCCGCGCCATCGCCAGGTCGGCGCCCGATCGCACGGTGGCCGAGCGCATCAACACCGAGACGATCGGCGGGCCGCGCCGCCACTCGCCGGAGGTGAGCCAGCCCCAGAGCGAGGGCGGCGGATTGACGTCCCCCGCCTCGATGCTGCGTCCACGGCTGACGTCGACGCCGACGATCGGGCCAAGCTGAATGGAGCGCATGATGTCGACGGGGAAGTTCTTCATCACCGCTCCGTCCACCAGCACGTTGTTGCCCATGGTCACCGGCGGCAGGACGCCAGGCAGGGAAATGCTGGCGCGCAGGGCGTCCCGCACCGCGCCGCGGCGGTGGAGGTAGTAGGCGCCGGTGGTCAGGTTCGCCGAGACGCAGAAGAACGGCAGCCACAGGTCGGCGATGTCGCGGCTGTCGAAATTCCGTTCCAGCCGTTCACGGACCTTCACCCCACGGGTCATGGCGATCATCGGAAAGGCGATGTCGTCGAGCGGGCTGGAATCGACGAAGGCCTCGCGGATGCGCTGGCTCATTTCCGCATCGTCCCAGCCCATGGCGACGCCGGCGCCGACGATGGCGCCCATGGAGACGCCGCCGACGAAGTCGATCGGCACGCCGTGCTCGTGCAGCGCCCGCACCGCGCCAACATGCGCATAGGCCCTGGCCCCGCCGCCGGAGAGCACCAGCCCCACCGACTGGCCCGTGAGCACCCGCGCCAGGCGGTCGGCGTCGGCGCCGTTCCACGGGCGGGCGTGGAAGAGCCGCGCAGGGCGCATGGCGTTCAGCCAGGCTTCCGAGCCCATGGGCGCGACCGCGTCCGGCGACTGCAGCAGGATCAGGTCGACCAGCTGCTGACTCTGCAACGGTTCGGTCATCGAGGGATCGACCGCCGTCGGCGGCGCGGCGGCGCCCTCGGCGACCCGGAACAGCCGGTCGCCCTGTCGGCCGACCAGCGATCTCCACGACGGCTCGTTGGCCTCGGCGACGTAGAGGACGAAGTCGTGGTCGCGCTCGACGTTGGAGAACCATTCGGTGGGCGCCTGCTGCGCCTCGACCCCGACCACGGTCACCCGATAGCCCAGCTTGCCGATCCTGGAGGCGATGTCGGAGACCAGCGGGCGCACGGTCAGGCCCTCGCCCATGCCGATGAAGCCGAACACGGAGGGCTCGCCCAGCACCCCGGCGGCGCTCTGGCGGGTCCTGAGGATCATCAGCCTGGCGAGCTCGGTCATCACCACCGGATCGGTCTCGACCGAGCGGAAGAACTCGTCGCGGGTGAGCGATAGGATCTCGGAATCCCGCAGCGCGCTCACCGTCGCCGAGTGCGGCGCGCCGGCGACCAGCGCCATCTCCCCGGCCGGTTCGCCCGGGCGGATGATGCCCAGGAACTGCGGCTCGCGCCCTTCCTCGCGCCGGAACGCGCCCAGCCGCCCGGTGCGCAGGAAGTAGAACCGTTCGGCCTCCTCGCCCGCCTCATAGAGCGGCGAGCCGCCTGGAAGCGAGAACCAGACGGCCTTGCCCGCCGAGAGCTCCCGCGCGAAGAGCCGGGTCAGGGCGGAATCCGGCAGCGAGTCGGTGAGTCCAGCCACGCCGGCAGACTAGCGTCGAAGTTCTTGCTTGACGATTGCAACGCTTGAACGGGCGCGGCGCGCAGCAAACCGAGCCACTAGGCTATCGCCAAATTGGATCGGATCACCGATGTTCTGAGAGTAGACCGAGGAACTCAATGGCCAGGGAAATCTGGTTCAGACGCGTAGGCTGGGGCGGTTGGGGCGGCCTACCCTGTCACTGGAAAGGCTGGGTCCTCTTCGGTTGCGCCGCGCTGGACGTTTTCATCGTCTTTCGGCTTGCCAACTGGGTGATTGTCGCGATTGGCCATCCCGCATGGATATTGGCGCCACTTCTGGCCTTGTGGCTCTCGTTTGTCCCGATCTGGTGGATTCAATCTAGCCATATGCCGCCGCGACGTTAGGGGCGCCGTCACGCCTGGCGCAGGTCAGTCAGGTGATCAGCGTCGCGATCTTGGCGAGGACCTCGTCGATCACCTCGCTCGGCGCGTGCTCGACGAAGCGGCCGTTGCGGGCGGCGATATCCAGGGTGCGCAGCTGGTTGCACAGGACCGCGCCGCGCACCTTGGCGGCGCGCGCGGTCAGGTCGACGGCGAAACCCCGGTGTCTGGCGAACGCGCCGCCCGTGGTGATCGGCGCGACGAGGGGTGCGCCAAGGCGGTTGAACGGTTCTGGGGTGACGATGAACACGGGTCGATGTCCGCGTTGTTCGCGCCCTTGCGTCGGATCGAGGTCGACGAAGTAGATGTCGCCTCGGCGCATCAGATGAGTTCGGCGCCCACCGGCCCGTCGCTAAGCCAGGCGTCGTCCTCCGCCGAGAGCGGAGCGTCGGGGTCACATTGGGCGAGGAGTTCTTCCAGGGTGTAGCGCGGCTGGTCGGGCGCCGCCGGCGCGGCCACCAGCTTGCCGTCGTCGACCGAGACACCCAGCCGTGCGCCCGCGGCAAGCCCAAGCGCCCGCACGAGAGCTCGCGGAATAGTGAGCGTGAGAGAGCCGCCAGCGCGGCGCAGGGTGACGAACTCCATGGCGACTCCTTGTGCTACTTATGTAGCACGTCCAGCGGTGAAGCGGAAGCGCCCGCCGCCCCCAGTCGCGCCCGCCTTCCTGCATCGCCGCGATCGGGCTATGGCTGGCGCATGCCCAAGCTGGCTTCGACGATCGATCCCAAGAGCGAAACGTTCGCCCGCAACGCCGAGGTCAACCGCGCCCTGGCCGAGCAGCTGCGCCAGCGGGTCGGCGAGGCGGCGCTCGGCGGTCCGGAGGCGGCGCGGATCCGGCACGCGGGCCGCGGCAAGCTGCTGCCGCGCGAGCGTGTGGGGCGGCTGGTGGACACCGGCTCGCCCTTCCTGGAGATCGGCCAGCTGGCCGCCTACGACCTCTACGACGGCGAGGCGCCGGGCGCGGGGATCATCGCCGGTGTCGGCCGCATCTCGGGGCGCGAGGCGATGATCCTCGCCAACGACGCCACGGTGAAGGGCGGCGCCTATTTCCCGATGACGGTGAAGAAGCACCTCCGCGCCCAGGAGATCGCCCTCACGAACCGCCTGCCGTGCGTCTATCTGGTGGATAGCGGCGGCGCCAACCTGCCGCACCAGGCGGAGGTGTTTCCGGATCGCGACCACTTCGGCCGGATCTTCTTCAACCAGGCCAGGATGAGCGCCGAGGGGATCGCCCAGGTGGCCTGCGTGATGGGTTCGTGCACCGCCGGCGGCGCCTATGTGCCGGCGATGAGCGACGAGACGATCATCGTTCGGGGCCAGGGGACGATATTCCTGGGCGGCCCGCCGCTGGTGAAGGCCGCCACCGGCGAGGTGATCAGCGCCGAGGAGCTGGGCGGCGCCGACACCCATGCCCGCCGATCCGGCGTCGTCGACCACGTCGCGGCCAATGACGAGCACGCGCTGGAACTGGTCCGCGCCATCATCGGCAATCTCAATACGATCAAGCCCGCGCCGCTGGACGTTCGTGAGCCGGCGCCGCCCGCCTATGGCCCCGAGGAGCTCTACGGGATCGTCCCCACCGACGTGCGTGCGCCCTATGAGGTGCGCGACGTGATCGCCCGCCTGGTGGACGGCTCGGAGTTCGACGAGTTCAAGGCGCTCTATGGGACGACCCTGGTCACCGGCTTCGCGCGGATCTGGGGCTATCCGGTGGCGATCCTCGCCAACAACGGCGTGCTCTTCTCCGAGAGCGCGCTGAAGGGCGCGCACTTCATCGAGCTGGCTTGCCAGCGGGGCATTCCGCTGGTCTTCCTGCAGAACATCTCCGGCTTCATGGTCGGGGGCAAATACGAGGCCGGCGGCATCGCCAAGGACGGCGCCAAGCTGGTCACCGCGGTGGCGAGCGCCGAGGTTCCGAAATTCACGGTGCTGATCGGCGGCAGCTTCGGCGCCGGCAACTACGGCATGTGCGGGCGCGCCTATTCCCCGCGGTTCCTGTTTTCCTGGCCCAACAGCCGGATCAGCGTCATGGGCGGCGAGCAGGCCGCCAGTGTCCTGGCCACCATCCGCCGCGACGGCATGGAAGGCCGCGGCGAGACATGGTCGGCCGGGGACGAGGAGGCCTTCAAGGCCCCGGTCCGCGCGCGCTACGAGGCCGAGGGCGATCCCTACTTCGCCACGGCGCGATTGTGGGACGACGGCGTCATCGACCCGGCGCAGACCCGGGACGTCCTGGGCCTGGCCATCTCCGCCAGCCTCAACGCCCCGATCCCGAAGACCCGGTTCGGTGTTTTTAGGATGTAACCGGCTTCAAGGAGTCCGCCATGACCAACCCCATAGCCGATCCGCTGGTCGAAGTTCCCGACAGCGACACCGAGACTGACCTCGTCCTCGTCGAGACGACGCCGGAGGGCGCGGCCACGGTGACCATCAACCGGCCGGCCAAGAAGAACGCCTTCAACGACGCGGTGATCCGCTCGCTCAGCCAGGCCTTCGAGGTCCTGCATGGCGCGGAGGGGGTGCGGATCGTCTTTGTCCGGGGCGCCGGCGGCTCGTTCTCCGCGGGCGCCGACCTGGAGTGGATGAAGGGCGCGATCGAGCGCACCGAGGACGACAACCGCGCCGACGCCATGGCCATGGCGGTGATGCTGAAGCGCCTCTACGACCTGCCGGCGCTGACCGTTGCGCTGGTCGAGGGCGGCGCCTTTGGCGGCGGCGCCGGGCTGGCGGCGGCCTGCGACATGGCCATCGCCACGGCGGACGCGAAGTTCGCCTTCTCGGAGGTGAAGCTGGGCCTCATCGCCGCCACCGTCAGCCCCTACGTCGTCGCCGCCATCGGACCGCGCAAGGCGAGGCGGCTCTTCGCCACCGGCGCGCCGTTCGACGCCGCCTACGCCCGCGAGATCGGCCTCATCGACGAGGTGGTGGCCGACGCCGCGGCGCTCGGCGCCGCCCAGGCGAAGCTGGCGGCCGACATCCTGGCTTGCGCGCCGCAGGCGATGGACGAGTCGAAGCGGCTGGTCGAACACATCGTCGGCCGGCATCTGGACCACGCGCTGATGGTCGACACCGCTCACCGCATCGCCGCCAAGCGCGTGGGAGATGAGGGCCAGGAGGGCGTCCGCGCCTTCCTGGAGGGCCGCAAGCCCCCTTGGGCGCAGTAGCGCCGCGG
>JBIOEF010000073.1:0-17204 GCA_044445785.1 Caulobacterales bacterium | reverse complement strand
GGCGAGGCGATCGAGGCCGACACCGAGATCTACCTGGCCGACACCCTGGGCGAGGTCGGGCTCTTCCTGCGCCTGGCCGACATCGCGGTGATGGGCGGCGCTTTCGCCGGCGGCGTAGGCGGACACAATCCGCTGGAGCCCGCGCGCCTGGGCGTGGCGACGATCACCGGCCCGGACGTCGCCAACTTCGCAGAGATCTACGCCGAGATGGTGGGGGCCGGCGCGGTCCTGCAGGCGCATGACGAGGCGGGTCTGACGGCGGTGCTGGCCCTGCTGCTGGGCGAGCCCGAACGCTGTCAGGCCATGGCCAAGGCGGCGCTGGACTTCGCCGAGCGCCAGGCCGGGCAACTCGATCAGGCGCTGGCGATGATCCGCCCGCTGCTGCCCGCCGCATGAAGCTCGCCACGCCCCGCTGGTGGTACGTGCGCACGGGCGGGCCGATGCGCCTCACCCGCACGCTCATGAAACCAGCCTCCTGGATCTGGGCGTGGTCGACCGCGCGCCGCATCGCCAGGGCGACGCCGTTCGATCCGGGCGTTCCGGTGATCTGCGTCGGCAACCTCACCCTTGGCGGAACCGGCAAGACGCCGGTGGTGCGCGCGCTCGCCCGGCGGCTCGGCGGCGCCAAGGGAGAGGCCCAGATTCTCACCCGCGGCTATGGCGGACGCCTGAAGGGTCCGGTGCTGGTCAGTCCCGTGCTTCGCGACGCCGCCGACGTCGGGGACGAGGCGCTGATGATGACCTCGGACGCGCCCGTCTGGGTCGCCCGCGACCGCGCCGCCGGCGCGAAGGCCGCCGCCGCCGGCGGCGCGTCGGTCATCGTCATGGACGACGGCCATCAGAACCCTTCGGTGAAGAAGACGCTCTCGCTGGTGGTGGTCGACGGCGAGACCCGGGACGAGGAATGGCCGTTCGGCGACGGCGCCGTCTTCCCCGCCGGCCCGATGCGCGAACCCCTTGCGGTGGGCCTGGCGCGAGCCGACGCGGTGGTCCTGCTGCTGCCGGCCGATCTGGCGGCGCCCGATCCGAGGCTGCTGGCCGCGTTTGACGAGACGCCGGTGCTGATCGCCCGGCTGGTCCCAACCGGGCCGCCGCCGGCCGGGCCACTGGTAGGTTTCGCCGGCATCGGCAAACCCTGGAAGATGGAGCGGGCGCTGAAGGCGGCCGGCGGTGAGCTCGCCGACTTCGCCCCGCTGGCCGACCACCAGCGCTACGACGAGCGGCTGCTGGAGTTCCTGGCCGGCCGCGCCGAAGCCTTCGGCGCGGGCCTGATCACCAGCGAGAAAGACTGGGTGCGCCTGCCGCCCGCCTGGCGCGCGCGCGTCACGGCCTGGCCGGTCGAGGCGCGGTTCGAGGACGAAGCAGCGCTGGACCGCCTGCTGCGCGGAGTCGTCGCTCGCTAGCGTCGGAGCTCGAACGTCCAACGCTCTTCTTGTTTGTCATCCCGGCTGGAAGCTCGCGCCAGCGAGCTGGAAGGCCGGGATCTACTCAGCGCCGGCGGGGGAAGTAGGTCCCGGAAAGCCCGCTTCGCGGTCTTCCGGGATGACAAGCAATAGTCAATTGAACTTGTTGATTGGTTTTGCGTGGGAGGCCGCGCCCTAGCTGGCCCCGGCTCTCACGGCGAACTTCCAGCTGGCCTCGCCCAGCAGCGGCACGCGCGCGGCCATGGCGGCGGCTTGGGGGCTGTTGGCGGTGCCGTCGCGGGCGCGCCCGACGATCCCCTGCACGATGCCGGCCAGGCGGAAGATGTTGTAGGAAAAGTACCAGTTGAGGTCCGGCAGGCCGGAGCGGCCGGTGCGCTGGCAGTAGTCTTCGATCACCTCTTCCATGGTCGGCGCGCCGTGCGCTTTCTTGTCCGGGATCGCGGCCATGGCGCCGTTGACCCAGCCCATCAAGAGGTAGGTGAAGTCGGCCAGCGGGTTGCCGAGGGTGCCCAGCTCCCAGTCGAGCACCGCGATCACCCTGGGCTCGGTTGGGTGCATGACCATGTTGTCCAGCCGGTAGTCGCCGTGGACGATGGAGGTCTGGTCGTCCTCAGGGCAAGTCTTCGGCAGCCACTCGATCAGCCGCTCGATGGTTTCGATGCGCTCGGTTTCGGAGGCCTTGTACTGCTTGGTCCAGCGGTCGATCTGGCGGGACATGTAGTTGCCCGTGCGCCCGTAGTCCTCCAGGCCGATGGCCTTGTAGTCGGTGTTGTGGAGGTCGGCGAGGGTCTTCACCTGGGCCATGTAGATCGGATGGCGCTCGGCGGGCGTGTAGTCCGGCAGACTCTGGTCCCAGATGATCCGGCCCTCGACCATGTCCATGACGTAGAACATGGTGCCGATCACCGCGTCGTCCGTGCAGAGCCCATACGACTTGGCCACCGGAAAGCCGGTGGGATAGAGGGCGGTGATCACCCGATATTCGCGGTCGACGGCGTGGGCCGATGGCAACAGCTTGCCCGGCGGCTTGCGGCGCATGACGTATTTCTTGCCAGGCGTGATCAGCTGGTAGGTGGGGTTCGACTGGCCGCCCTTGAACTGGCGCACGGTGAGCGGTCCGGCGTAGCCGGCGACGTTGGCGCTCATCCAGCGATCCAGCGCGCCTTCGTCGAAGCGGTGGCTCTCGGCGACCTCCTTGGTGCCGCTGTTCAGCTGCTCGCGCGCCTGCTCTTCGGCGCTGATCGGCGCATTGTCGTCGGCCATCGGCGTTTCCTCGAAGCCTGGGTACGTTATCGTTGAAACGACTTTAGCGACGGCGGCGCGGCCATGCAAAGCGTTCAGCTGAGCGCCCGGGCGCCGATGTCGGTGCGGTGGAAACCCTCCGGCCAGTCGATCCTGGCGATGGCGGCGTAGGCGCGGTCCCGGGCCTCGCGCACCGTCTGACCGGTGGCGCAGACATTCAGCACCCGCCCGCCGGCGGCGAGCAGCGCGCCGTCCGCGCGCCGGCCGGTTCCCGCGTGGAAGACCACCACGTCCGGCCCGAAGTCCGCCTCCGCGCCGACGATCACCGAGCCCGTCTGCGGCGCGTCGGGATACCCCTTGGCCGCCAGCACCACGCAGATCGCCGCGTCCTCGCGCCACTGCGGCGCCGGCGCCCGGTCCAGCGCGCCGGTGGCCGCCGCCACGAGATAGGGCACGAGGTCGCTTTTCAGGCGCAGCATCATCACCTGGCATTCCGGATCGCCGAAGCGCGCGTTGAACTCCACCAGCTTGGGGCCGTCCGCGGTCGCCATCAGCTCGCAGAAGATCACCCCGCGGTAGGGCGCGCCCTCGGCGGCGATGCCGGCGAAAGCGGGCTCGATCAGCCGTGTTCTGACCTGCTCGACCAGCTCCTCCGATAGCACGGGCGCCGGGGCGTAGGCGCCCATGCCGCCGGTGTTGGGACCCTGATCGCCATCGAACGCGCGCTTGGCGTCCTGGGCGCCGCTGAAGAGGAGGCTGGTCTTGCCGTCGCAAAGGGCGAACTGCGAAGCGATCTCGCCCACCAGGAACTCCTCGATCACCACCCGCGCGCCGGCCGCGCCGAACCGCACGCCCAGCGCGTCGTCGATCGCCGCTTCGGCTGCCGCGCGATTCTCGGCGATGACCACGCCCTTGCCGGCCGCCAGGCCGTCGGCCTTGATCACGAACGGGGCGGTGAACTCACTCAGGAACGCCTTTGCCGGGACCGCGGCCTCGAAAACGCCGTAGCGGGCGGTTGGCAGGCCGTGGCGGTCGCAGAAGGCCTTGGTGAAGGCCTTGGACGATTCCAGCCGCCCCGCCGCCGCGGTGGGCCCAAAGCAGGCGATCCTGGCCTCCGCCAGCGCGTCGGCGAGGCCCGCCGCCACCGCCGCATCCGGACCGATCACCACCAGGTCGGCGGCGATCTCGCGGGCGAGGGCGACCTGACCGGCGACGTCGGTCGCGCCAACGGCGCGACGCTCGGCCAGCGCCTCCATGCCAGGGTTGCCGGGCGCGCAGACCAGGCGCGTCACCAGCGGCGATTGTTTGATCTTCCAGGCCAGGGCGTGCTCGCGCCCGCCCGATCCCACGATGAGGATGTTCATGCGCGCCGGCTTTGGCGCGCGCCGCCTATTGGGTCAAGGCGAGGCTCTGGCTGATCCATGCCCGCGCCTTCTCCAGCGCCGCGGGATTGGCGATCGGCTCGGCCGCAGAGGCCGGGGTGGTGATCTCCAGGACGACGCCGTTGGGGTCGGTGAAATAGATCGAGCGCTGGTCGCCGTGGTCCTCGTCGGTGACCGCCACCTTGGCCGCCGTCAGCCGTGCGCGCCAGGCCGCCAGCGCCTCGTCGCTGGCCACCGCGAAGGCGTAGTGGCGCACGTCGGGCGCCAGGCCGTCCGGCGGCGGCCGCTTCGCCCCGCGGAGCGAGACCAGCACCAGCTCTCGCCCGTCGGAGAGCGCGTAGAGGAGCATCAGCCAGGGCTTGCTGCCCCAGTCCGCGCCGGTGATCGCGCCCGTCAACGGCAGGCCCATCACCTCGCCGTAGAAGGCGAGGCTCCCCTCGGCGTCCCAGATCGGAAACACCACGTGGTCGGCGCTGAGCATGGCTGGGCTCCCTCGATGCGACGCCAATCTACCACCGCCTCTGTCAGGCGCCGTCAGGAGGCCATCGGGAAGTAGGCGGTGAACGTCGCCCCTTCGCCCAGCGCGCTTTCGACGGTGAGGCCGCCGCGATGGCGGTTGATGATGTGCTTGACGATCGCCAGGCCAAGGCCCGTGCCCGTGCGCTCGCCGCCCTTCTGCCCGGCCACCCGATAGAACCGCTCGGTCAGCCTGGGCAGATGCTCGCGGGCCATGCCGGGGCCGGCGTCGGAGATCCGCAGCAGCACATAGCGCTGGTCGGCGGCGTGGTCCGGCGTCAGCAGGGAAAGGTGCGCCGCCCCTGGGCAGCGGGCGGCCATCGCCGCCTCGGCGGTGACATCCGGCGTCACCTCCAGCGCCACCGGCGAGCCGGCCGGGGCGTACTTCAGCGCGTTCTCGGCCAGGTTCTGGATCACCTGCACCACCTGGTCGCGGTCGGCGGGCTGAAGCAGGGTCGACTCGTCCGGCAGGCGCGCCTCGAAGCGGACGTTCTTCTCCTCGGCGAGCGGACCCAAGGCGTCCAGCACGTCCTTCACCGCCAGGCCAAGATCGACCTGGCCCTGCGGGGTGATGTGCTCGTTGAGCTCGATGCGGCTCAAGGACATCAGGTCCTCGATCAGCCGCGCCATGCGGGCGGCCTGGTCCTGCATGATCGCCAGGAAGCGATCGCGGGCGGCCGGATCCTCCCTGGCATGGCCGCGCAGGGTCTCGATGAAGCCGGTGAGCGAAGCCAGCGGCGTGCGCAGCTCGTGGCTGGCGTTGGCCAGGAAGTCGGCCCGCGTGCGCTCGGAGCGGCGCAGCTCGGTCTCGTCGCGCAGCGTCAGCAGCGCCAGGCGCCGCCCATCGGGCGTGGCAAGGGGTCGCGCCCTGGCCCGCCAGACCCGGTCCTGCACGCCGCCGGCTTCGTACACGGTCTCGCTGGCGATGGCGCCGAACAGCGCCTCGTCGACCGCTTCCAGCACCTTGGGGTCGCGGACCACGGTGACCAGGGGCGCCGCTTCGCGGGCGATGCGGAAGAGCTCACGGGCGGCCTGGTTGGCGTAGATCATCCGCCGGCTCGCCAGGTCTTCCGGCTCGTCGCCGGTCACCACCAGGATCGGATCCTCCAGGGCGTCGAACAGGGCGGCGAACGGCGCCTGGGGCGGTTCGGGCGCCGAACCCTGGGGCTGGGCCGCCGCAACGGTCGTCGGAGAATCGGATTGCCGCCGCAGCCACAGCGTCAATCCGCCCCCCAGAACCAGCACGACGCCGCCGGCGAGCGCGGCGGCGAGTGGGTCGGCCGTGCGCGCGGCCGCCAGCGCCGCCAGGGCGACCAGCGCGGACAGGGCGACCGCCATCGGCGCCCAGGCGAGGTTGGGGCGTCGGCGGGTGGCTTCGAGCGGCTGGGCGGCCATGGCTCGGGACTCGTCTGACGAACTGGGCCTATATCAGTGGACGGATGTGTCGTCCGCGTGACAGGGCGGGTCGGAAGCCAGCACTAGCTTGAAAGCCGCCGCAATGCAGTCGTAATAGGCACACAATAGCAAGGCGACGTCCGGTCGGCGGCGGTCAGAGAGTTTCGTTCATGCGCAGAAGTCTCCTGGCGGCCGTCGCAGCCGCTCCCTTGCTGGCCGGCTTTGGCGGCGCGGCGTTGGCGGCGGCGACCTGTCCCTCGGGACCGGGTCCGACCAACGGCTCGAACGTCGAACTGCCGTCGGGCTGCACGGTCCACCCGACCGGGACCACCCCCGGCGTGACGCTCAATCAGAGCAGCACCGTCGCTTTGGACTCCGGCTCGGCGATCAGCAGCACCGATGTCGACAATTCCGTCGGCATCCTCATCGACGGCGGAACCACCGGTTCGGTCACCAGCTCCGGCACGATCTCGGGCGTGATGACCTATATCGCCAGCGACCACAACGCCGACGGCCTGGCGGACGGCGCCTTCGCCACCGGCACGGGTCGCTATGGGATCAGGCTGATCGGGCCCGGGACGTTCACGGGCTCCATCACCACCGCGATCGGCTCCACGATCTCCATCCAGGGCAACAATTCGTTCGGCATCTCGCTGGAGTCGGGCATGACGGGCGCCCTGGCCAGCGGCGGTTCGATCGCCATGACCGGCGACAACAACATCGGCATCAACATCACCAGCCCCTCGGGGGGCCCGGCCACCGTCGTCGGCGGCGGGGTGACGGTCTCGGCGGCGCTCAACGCCGGCGGTGTCGGCGCCCAGGGCCTGGTCATCAGCTCGCCGACCGCGGGCCAGGTCACCACCATCGGCGGCCAGCTCGCGATCGCCAACACCATCACCGTCACGGGCTACCGCTCCACCACGGCGCCGACCGATCCCACCATTCTGGCCAAGGTGACGGCGGACGAACTTCAGCAAGGCGGCTCGGCCGTGGTCGTCGGCGGCAACGTGCAAGGCGGCATCGACGTCGTCGCGGCGGCGACCGTCGGAACCGGGACCAGCGCCACCACCACCCCCGCCGGCGCGATCACCGTGTTCGGCAGCGCCCCGGCGCTGCAGATCGGCGCGGCCGGCCAATCCATCAACATCGGCAACAATGGCGCCACGCCAACCACCGCCTACGGCCTCATCGTCGGCGGGACGGTCACGGCGGCGGGTGTCTACGACCAGAAGACTGCACACGCCCTGGCCGCCCCGGCTCCCGCCGAGGCGATCCAGCTTGGCGGCGGCAAGGACGTGGCGGTCCACCTCAACGGAGGCCTGGTCAATTTCGGCGGCATCAGCGCCACCGCTCGTGAGGCCCAGGCCGTCGGCATCCAGGCGGGATCGGGCGTCACCATGGCCGCCCTGGTCAACAACGGCATAATCTCCGGCGGCGTCTCCGCCTCGGCGCCGGTCAGCGGCGACAACCAGTTCATCGATCTGGGCTTGGTCGCGGGCGGCTCGCCGACAATGGTCACCGCCGGCGGGGTGCTGATCGATCAGGGCGCCAGCGTCGGCGCCATCAGCAACACCGGCACGATCGTCGGCGCGGTGAGCCAGGCAGCCGCCAACATCGGCGTCACCGCGGCGGCCATCCAGGACCTGTCAGGAACGGTCGCCTCGGTCGACAACACCGGCACGATCTCCGCCACGATCATTCCGACGGCCAACAACTTCACCGCCAGCGGGACGGCGATCGCGATCGACGTTTCCCACGCCACCAACGGCGTCAAGATCACCCAGGAGGCCTCCACCACCTTCCAGGGCGTGCCCGGGCCGTCGATCACCGGCTCGATCACCGGAACCCAGTTGACCGTCACCGCCGTCGCCTCGGGGACCGTCGCGGTTGGCCAGACGCTGTACGGGACGGGCATCCCCGCCGGGACGACGATCACGGCGCAGGTCACCGGCACGGGCGGGACGGGCACCTACGCGATCAGCACCTCCGAGACGGTCGCCAGCGAGACGATCACCGGCGCGGGGCCGGTCCCCTCGATCACCGGCGACATCATGCTGGGCGCCGGCGCCAATGTGCTCGATATCGAGGCCGGCTCGGTGAGCGGCGGACTGAGCGAATTGGCGAACGAGCGGAACCTCGCGCTGACGGTCAACAATGCGAGCGTCGATATCACCAAGCCCGCGACCCACCAGGTCACCTCTCTGAAGGTTGGCGCCACCGGCGTGCTCACCGCCGCGGTCGACCCGGCGTTCGCCATCAGCGCCAGCAATCCGACGGGGACGGCCATCTTCGACGCCAAGATCCTCGCCGGGCAATCAGGGCCGGATGGTGTGGCGACCTTCGCCGACGGCGCCCAGATCGGCCTCACCCTGACCGGCCTGCAGTCGGCGACGTCGTCGAAGTACATCTTCGTGGAGACCAGCGGCGCTCCGGGCTCGCTGACGGTCGGCACCCTGGATACAACGATCCTGAAGAACGCGCCGTTCCTCTACACGGCGACCACCAGCAGCGACGCCGCGGACGTCTACGTCACCGTTTCGCTCAAGAGCGCCGCCCAGCTGGGTTTTAACGCCAGCGAGGCGGCCGCGTTCAACGCCATCCTCGCCGCGGCGCAGAAGGACAAAGGCATCTCTACCGCGCTCGCCATCCAGACGACCCAGGCGAGCTTCGCCTCGATCTATGATCAGCTGCTTCCGGACCAGGGGATCGGCTCGTTCGACGCGCTGGAGGCAGGGACCCAGCAGATCGCCGACCTGGTGGGCCAGGCGCCCGATTCCGGAACCCGGATCGCCGGCACCAGCCTCTGGGTGCAGGAGGTCAATCAGCGGGTGCGCCGCGACACCTCCGCGACGCTCGGCTCGACCGACAAGATGTTCGGCCTGGTGGGCGGCTACGAGAAGATGGGCGCGGGCGGCGGCGCGTTCGGCTTCACGTTCTCCTACCTCAATGTCGAGGACGAGAGCATCGCCGCGCCGCTCGGCGGGCACCAGGTCACCGACTTCCTCGAGGGCGGCGCCTACTATCGTCGCGCCTGGGGCGGTCTGCGCCTGTCGGTCCGCGCCGCCGGCGGCTACGGCTGGTTCAACGAGCGCCGGGAGTTCATCACCGTCGGAGTCCAGGAGACCAGCTACGGCGCCTGGAACGGCTTCTTCGGCGACGCGCACGCCGGGGCGGCCTACGAGGCCAAGATCGGGCGCTACTACATCCGTCCCGAGATCGGCATCGACTACCTCTATCTGAACGAGGACGCGCACAAGGACACCGGCGCCGGGCCTGGGTTCGATCTGGCGCTCGCCAGCGCACCTCCAGCCGGCTCTCCGGCGATGCGATCGTCAGCTTCGGCGCCCAGTTCGGCCGCGAAGTCTGGTTCCGGCCCGAGATCTTCGGCGGCTACCGCGAGGTGCTGGAGAGCAACATCGGCTCCACCGTCGCCAACTTCACCGGCGGCTCGCCCTTCAGCCTCAGCTCGGGCAACACCAAAGGCGGCTGGATCACCGCCGGCTTCGCCCTGAAGGGCGGCACGCCGCTATCCTACGTCGCCATCGTCGGCCAGGCCGAGCTGCGCAACAAAGAGCAGGCCTACGACATCTACCTGGCCGGCAAGTCGATGTTCTAGCGGAGCGTCCGCTTAACCCAGCCTAAAGCGGCCCGCCCTATGACGGGCGGATGGAGTCCAACGCCGCCCCGCGCCGCGTCCGCCTGCTGGGCGGCGAGGTCGACCTGGTCACGCCGGGCGAGGTGATGGACTTCGCCGCCCGAACCGTGGCGGCGGGCGGCCAGGCGGTGATCGCCAACCACAATTCGCATAGCCTTTTCCTGCTGCGCCGCGCGCCGGCGCTGCGCGCCTTCTTCGACCAGGCGGACCTGATCCAGATCGACTCCACGCCGCTGATCCTCTGGGGCCGCCTCATGGGCCTGCCGCTGCAGGGGGGCTTGCGCTCCACCTACCTCGATTGGCGCGAGACGTTCTGGCGCCTGGCCAACGAGCGGGCCTGGCGGGTCTTCTACCTGGGGGGCGCGCCAGGCGTCGCCGAGACGGCCGGCCAGCGGCTGGCCGAACGCTGGCGGCTGGCGGCGATCGCCTCGCATCACGGCTTCTTCGACCTCCAGCCCAGGTCACCCGAAAACCGCAGCGTGCTGGCCAAGATCGCCGCCTTCGAGCCGGACGTGCTTCTCGTAGGCATGGGCATGCCGCGCCAGGAGGCCTGGATCGCGCAGAATCGCGCCGCCCTTGGCCGCGGCGTGATCTTCTCGGTGGGCGCGGCCTTCGACTACGAAGCCGGCGTCCAGGCCGCGCCGCCGCGCTGGACCGGCGCCCTTGGCGTCGAATGGCTGGCCAGGCTCATCGCCCACCCGCGCCGCCTCTTCACGCGCTACCTCGTCGAGCCCTGGTCCCTGATCGGTCCGGCGCTGGAGGACGTGGGCGCCGCGTTCCACCGCAGCCAGCGTTAAGCCGCGCGCCTAGCCGCCGCGCCGATCCGTGCCATGCTGCGCCATTGAGCGTGGGGCGATTCGGTGCTGGTTTCGTTCGAGGGTTTTCCGCGCGTCATCGAACGCGACGCGATGCGGCCCGGGCGCTGGTTCGTGGCCGCCGAGGGCGTGCGCCCGCTGATCTGTTTCTCCACCGACGAAGGCGAGGGGGCCGAGCGGCTGATCCTCACCTTCGGCTCGACCCGGCCCGAGGCGATCGACTTCGCGCCGGCGCCGCTGAAGTCCCTCACCGGCCCGCTGGGCACGCTGGAGCACGAACTGGTGTTCGCGCCGGGCCTGGCCGGCCAGAGCCCGCAGCTGGTCGCGCCGATCCGCCGCGCCTTCCGCCCGGGCGCGCTGCTGCGGCTGCGCAGCGGCGACCTGGGTCTGGGCTTCGCGCGCGAAGCCGGCGGCGAGCTGGTGATCGTCTCCCTCGCCACCGGCCAGCGCGCCGAGGGTTTCGACCTGGTGTTCGACCGCTGGAGCCTCTCGCTGCGGCGCGGCGCCCACGAACTCATGATCGGCAGCTTCCGCCCGGTCTAGCCACGCCGTTTCGGCCGCCGCTCCAGCCCAACGCCATTCGCCGACCGGGAGGCATCGATGGCCCTTCCAACAGGGAAACGTCGGTTGACTATCCTATCCAGGGGGATAGGATATCGCCATGTCAGTCACCCATGCCTCCCACCCCGCCATCGTCGCCCGATTGAAGCGCGCCGAAGGACACCTGCGCTCGGTGATCGCCATGATCGAGCAGGGTCGGCCGTGCGTCGATCTCGCCCAGCAGCTGCACGCCGTCGAGGCCGCGGTCACCAACGCCAAGCGCGAGCTGATCCACGATCACATCGAGCACTGCCTCGAGGGCGGCGAGGGGGCGAAGGCCGATCTTCGAGAGATCAAGCAGCTGACCAAGTTTCTTTGAGGATCCCGGCGCCATGACCGACCATCATCAGTCCACGGACGGAACGCGCGGCTCGCTGCACAGCCACATGTGGATCGTCGGCGTCGCCGGCGTCCTCATCGGCGCGGCGATGATGATCTTCCTGCCGCAGCTGAAGGTCGCCAGGACCTCGATCCTGCTCTTCGCCGGCTTCCATGTCCTGGGCGGGATCGTGCTCCTCTCTTCGGCGTGGGTGGTCGGTTTGCGCGGCCTCCTTCGCCGCTTCGTCCGCCGCGGCGAGGGCGCGCGCGTCGAGTTCGGCTGGGGTCCGGGATGGATGAACGGCCTGGCGATCGCGGCCGTCGCCGCCCTGACACTGGCCATCGCCATCCAGGCCCAGTGGCCCGCCTTCTGGCCGCTGGCCGACGCGGCCGTGGCCATGGCGGTCATCCTGATGGTCGGCAACCTGATCATGAGCGGCTTTCGCCGCCGCGATCAGGTGGTGCTGCCGATGGTCGATCTCCTGAAGAGCGATCGCGACGTGGTGCTCGACGCCGGCTGCGGCGCCGGACGCACGACCATCGCGCTCAGCCGCATCCTCAAGCAGGGCCACGTGGTCGCCGTCGATCGGTTCGACGCCGGCTATATCGACGATGGCGGCCGCGAACTCCTGGAGCGCAACCTTCGCCTCACCGGGCTCGCCGACAGGGTCAGCATCGAGACGGCCGATCTCACCGCGCTGCCGTTCGACGAGGGCGACTTCGACGCCGCCGTCTCGACGCACGTCTACGATCACCTGGGCCGCTCGAAGCTCAAGGGCCTGGAGGAAGTCCGCCGCGTGCTCAAACCCGGCGGGCGGTTCCTGATGGCCGTCTGGGCGCCCGGCTGGTCGATGTTCGCGGTCGGCAACGTCTTCTCCTTCTTGCTCACCTCCAAGGCGGCGTGGCGGGCGATGGCCGCGCGGGCGGGCTTCTCGGTGGTCGACGAGGGCGCGTTCAACAACGCCTGGTTCGTGCTGCTGGAAAAACCGCTCCCGGCGACCGCCTGAGCATGCCCGATCTCGCCCACCTGCTGCAGCAGGGCTCGACGAACCTCTGGATCTTCGTGCCCAGCGCCATCCTGCTGGGCGCGCTGCACGGCCTGGAGCCCGGCCACTCCAAGACCATGATGGCCGCCTTCATCGTGGCCATCCGCGGGACCGTCGCCCAGGCGATCCTGCTCGGGCTCTCGGCGACCGCGTCGCACACGGCCATCGTCTGGGCGATCGCGCTGGGCGGCCTCTACTTCGGCCGCAACCTCAACCTCGAAACATCCGAGCCCTATTTCCAGCTCGCCTCGGCCGCCGTTATCCTCTGCGTCGCCGCCTGGATGGTCTGGCGCACCTGGCGCGAGCAGCGGACGGAATCGCGGCACGCGCACGAGCATCACGACTACGATCACGACCACCACGATCATGACGATCACGGCCACGATCATGATCACCATGACGACCATGACCACGACCATCATCACCATGACGACGACCTGAAACTGGCCGGGGCAGGCTTCCAGGACGCCCATGAGCGCGCTCACGCGGACGACATCCGCCGGCGCTTCGCCACCCGCAACGTCACCACCGGTCAGATCATCGTCTTTGGCCTGACGGGCGGGCTGATCCCCTGTCCGGCGTCGATCACCGTGCTCCTGCTATGTCTGCAGCTGAAGCAGGTCGCCCTGGGCGCCGCCCTGGTGCTGTGCTTCTCGATCGGGCTGGCGGCCACCATGGTCAGCGTCGGCGTGGTCGCCGCGCTCGGCATGCGCCACGCCGAGCGGCGCTGGGCGGGCCTCTTCGCCAAGCTCGCCCAGCGCGCGCCCTACGCCTCGGCCGCCCTCATCGTCGTGGTCGGCGTCGCCCTGGCCGTCCCGGCAGTGACGACGCTGATCCGCTAGCCGCCGTCACCGGCGGACCGGCGCTAAGCCAGCACGCGCGCCAGGAACGCCTCGCCCAGCCTCAGTCCGGCCAGGTCGATGCTGTGGCCCAGGCCCTGCGAGACGTGCGTGGAAAGCTCGAACCCCAGCCGCCCGAGGCTGGCCTGCGCGCGCTCGAACGCGGCCAGCGGCACCATCGGATCGGCGTCGCCGTGCACCAGCAACACCGGCGGGCGCGTCACGATTTCGCCGGCGTCGGCCTCGATCAGCATGCCCGAATAGCCGACGACGCCCGCCAGCTGACGCGCGCGGCGGGGCGCGACGTGCAGGGCCAGCATGGTCCCCTGGCTGAAACCCACCAGGGCCAGGCGATCTTCGCCGAGGCCAAAGCGGGCGAGTTCCGCGTCGATGAAGGCGTTCAGCACCTCTGCGGCGCCGGTGACGCCGGCCAGCCGGTCGGCGTTCCACACCGGCCACCACTGGTAGCCGCCCGGCGCGTCGGGGCAGGGCTGCGGGGCGTTGGGCGCGATGAACACCGTGTCCGGCAGCGCGTCCCGCCAATGCGGCGCGAGCCCGATCAGATCCTCGCCGTTGGACCCGTACCCGTGCGCCAGGATGACGATCGACGCCGGCGCACGCCCGGACGCCGGCGCCATGCGCGGTCCGTCGATTTGGGCAGGCTGGCTCATGCCGATGCCCTGCGGGACAGGGGCGCCCCCGTCAAGGGGCCGGCGGACGTCACGCCTTCCGAGCCCGCCAGCTCAAGGCTGCGAATCCGCGCGGGCCGGGCAGGTGGGGGGCGAGCGCGGCCGGCGGGTGCTGTCGTCCGCCGTCCGGTCGGCAAGCTTCAGCCTAGTGGAACGACGGGCCCACCAGAAGCCAGCCGACGAAGGCCAGCGCCGCGACAAGCAACAGCGCCACCCACGCCAGCGGTCGGCGGACACCGCCGGGCCGTGGCGCGGCTTTGTGTTGCGGGCCTACGTCATCCAACGCGCGGCTGATCGAGTGGAGCTCGTACCGCGGACCGTTGGCCGCCGGCGGCACGCGATCGGCGTCCGGGCTGGGGCCACTCTGCGGTGGGTCAGGCGCATGGCTCAAGCTGGAATTCCTCCACGACGGGGCGAGGCGTGTGGGTGCAAC
This sequence comes from Caulobacterales bacterium, assembly GCA_044445785.1. Classification (GTDB taxonomy): domain Bacteria; phylum Pseudomonadota; class Alphaproteobacteria; order Caulobacterales; family Caulobacteraceae; genus Acaudatibacter. Next base: position 2,850 of record JBIOEF010000073.1, on the reverse strand, counting down.
GGCGGAGCGAGGCGCGGCGTCATGCGGGTCGCATCGTCGCGCGCCGGATCAAGGCCGACCGCCGGGCCGCCAAGGCGGAAACCGCGCGACGAGCCGCTCGCCCTGCCGGACCTCGATCTCGTGCGGGTGGCTGCTGCGCCCGATCGTATCGAGCGCATGGTCGTCATGCGCAAACCACTGCACGTCCTGGATCAGAACCTCCCGCTCGGGACCGAGAAAGCTTACGGTGTACGGCGCCAAGACGATGCCCCCGTGCCAAGCCCTTCAGACGCATTTTCAGCGTCGGCCTGGACGCCGCCTTGATCCCGATCAAATGGCGGGTGCGGCTGCTTCGAATCCCCGGAGTGTCGCGAATTCGTCCAGGGCGACTCGCTCGGCCCTCACCCGATTGATCGGGGCGCAAAGGTCAGCATGGCCGATCGCCACCCCGCAGAACAGCATCATCTCCTGGGGAATCTCGAGGAAATCTCGGACGGTGCGATGAAAGAGCGACCAGCCCTCGAGGGCGGCGCTGTGCAGGCCATGCTCGCGCGCGAGCAGCATCAGCGACTGCAGGAAGAGGCCCAGATCAACCCATTGGCCCTGAAGCATCGCCCGGTCGATACAGACGAACAGCCCGACCGGCGCGCCGAAGAATTCGAAGTTTCGCCTGTACTGTTCGAAGCGCCCGGCCCCGTCCTCACGCGCGACGCCGAGCGCCCCGTACACCGCCTCGCCGTTCCTGAAGCGCCGTGTCGCGTAAGGCTCTTTGTCGGGCGGGTAGATGAAGTATTCGAGGTCGCCGTCCGTGAGCTGGCCGCTGGCGATCTTGTCGCCGACAATCTTCTTCAGCTCAGCGAGAGGCCCGCCTGACAGCGCCCACACCCGCCAGGGCTGGAAGTTGCCGCCCGAAGGCGCGCGGCCCGCCCCTGCCAAGATGGCCTCAACCGTCTGGCGGGAGACCGGCGTGGGACGGTACGCCCGGCACGTGAAGCGGCTCTGAAGGGCCTCGGAAACCAGCATGTCAGGCGCCCGCGGCCCCTAAGCCGGCAGGCCGCCGGAGAGCTTCAGCATCCAGCGCATGCACTTGTGTCCGAAGTCGACATTCTCGCCATACATCATCGGACAGGCGCCTGGGATCACGCTGATCCCAGCCTGCCGACAGTATTCGACCGCGGCCGGCGAGACGCTCGACGCGCTCGCGGAGGACTGGTGCATCCAGACGCGCTTGACGCCGGCCTCGCCGCACTGCCGCGCAATCTCGTCGGTGACCTGCGGCCTGGTCACGACCACCACGCCATCAACCCCGCCGGGGATCGCCTTCAAGTCCGGGTAGCAGACGTCGCCTTCGTAGGCCTCGAGGTTCGGGTTCACCGGGAAGACTTCGTGTCCGGCGCCCTTCAGCCTTCGGTAGATGGCTGACGCGGCGGAGCGACGCGCGCCATCGCGCGACACCCCGACGACCGCAATGCGTTTTTGCGCCAGAAAGTCCCGGACCTTCGCTTCGTGGGGCGGCTCGGTCATCGCGGTCTCCTCGAGTTGACGGCGGCGCAAGCGCGCGCCGAGCGGGTTCGCCCTCGGTGTTGGGCTCTCACGGGTTCGCAGCCTGAATATAGGCATGCACATCGGCGAGCTGTTGATCCGACCAGGCCGAGAACGACGGCATGCGGCTCTTGGGCACGCCATCGATCAGCGTGCTCACGAAGCCGTCCCGCCCATACCATTGCAGCGTGAACCGCCAGCCGGCGTTCTTCCGGTGGCAGCGCGCGCAGGTCTCTTCATAGAGAGCGCTCCCGCGGGCCGGATCGCCCACCAGGGTCAGCACGGCCTTGGCCCGTGGCTCGTGGGGCGCACAGGCGCTGAGCCCCAGCAGGACAGCGGCGGTCATCAGACCTCGGGACAAATGCATGGCTCACCCGGATTGACTTACGATGTAAGTACACACTTACTATGTAAGTCGTCAAGGAGCGACTGTGGACCGGACATCGCGAAAGCAGGCCCCTCAGCGGGGCCAACTCAGCCGGCAGGCGATCGCCGAGGCGGCGGCGGGGATCCTGGCCGCCGAAGGCCTGACCGGACTGACGATGCGAAAGGTCGCGGGGGCGCTCGGGGTCGAGGCGATGTCGCTCTACAACCACGTCCGCGACAAACGCGACCTGCTGGACAGCGTCGCCGGGCTCAAGCTGTCACGGCTCGTCACGCCCGACCGGGCGCGGCCCTGGCCAGAACGGCTGAGGACGATCCTCCTCAGCCTCTACGAGATCCTCACCGCCGATCCCTGGCTGGTGATGGTGCTGACCACCGAACAGATCGAGCCGAGAGAGCCGGCGGTGCTGGCCGCCATGGAGGCCGCCATCCTGGTCTTCGAGGAGGCGGGCCTTAGCCGCGCGCAGCGGGTGAGCGCGTTCCGCGGCGGGCTGGCTCTTTGCTTCGGACTGGTGCTGACCCACACGATCGGCCTGAGGATGACGCCGTCCCAGGCGGAGAAGCAGTTCGCGCTGGCCGACCTCGACCAGTGGTCTGAGGCGGGCGTTCCCCATCTGGCTGATTTGGCGCCCCAATTCATGGCGACCAGGCCCGGCGACGACCTGCGGTTCATGCTGGACGCCTACGTGGCCGCCCTCGAGCGCCAGCCGCCACGGCGCGTGACCGCCTAGGGCCGATACGACTCGTTGCGAAGGATTGGCGCGCCCGGAGCGATTCGAACGCCCGACCCTCAGATTCGTAGTCTGATGCTCTATCCAGCTGAGCTACGAGCGCGCACCCGCCTTTTTGGCGAAGGCGCGGAACCTAGTCGGCCGACGGGGAAACTTCAAGGCGCCGTGACGCGGCGCTCGGCGTCCGCCTCGAGCAGGTCGAGGGGGGCCTTCT
>JBIOEF010000072.1:0-17241 GCA_044445785.1 Caulobacterales bacterium | reverse complement strand
TCCTTGTAGGCGGTGATGACGCCGCCGCCGGTGGCGACGATCCGCGCCTGCACCGCAAAGCCGCGCGGCTGCGGGACCGCCGCCTGGCTCGCCAGCCCCATCGCCGCCAGGGTCTCGCCGGCGGCGATGCGGAACTGGGCCTCGACCAGGTCAAGGCCGGTGACCGCCTCTGTCACCGTGTGCTCCACCTGGATGCGCGGATTGCACTCGATGAAGTAGCGCTCGCCAGCCTCGGGACTGACCAGGAATTCCGCGGTGCCGGCGTTGGCGAAGCCCGCGGCCCTGGCGAGCTTGATCGCATCGCCCAGGATCTTGCCCCGAAGTCCGCCCTCCAGACCCGGCGCCGGGGCGATCTCAACGACCTTCTGGTTGCGCTGCTGGATCGAGCAGTCGCGCTCGTAGAGGTGGACGATGTCGCCGTGGCTGTCGGCCAGGATCTGCACCTCGATGTGGCGCGGCCGCTCGATGAGTTTCTCCAGGAAGACCGCGCCGTCGCCGAACGCCGCCGCCGCCTCGCTCTGGCAGCGGGCGAAGGCCTCCGCCATCGCCTCCGGTTTCGCGACCATCCGCATGCCGCGCCCGCCCCCGCCCGCGGCCGCCTTCAGCATCACCGGATAGCCGAGCGCCTTGGCGGCGGTCGCCGCCGCGTCCGCGCTCGCCAGCGCCTCGGCGCTCCCCGCGACGATCGGGATTCCCAACGATTGGGCGAGCGCGCGCGCCTTGGTCTTGTCGCCGAAGAGTTCGAGGGTCTCGGCGCTGGGCCCGATGAACGCCAGCCCCTCGGCCAGGCACCGCCTGGCGAACGCCGCATTCTCCGCGAGGAACCCGTAGCCCGGGTGGACGCAGTCGCAACCGCTCTCCCTCGCCGCCTCGACCAAGGCGTCGATGTCGAGATAGGGCCGCACCGGATCGGCGGACGCGGCGGCGAGCGCCCGCGTCTGAGTGGTCACCCGCGTGTGCAGCGAGAGCGCGTCGGCGGCGGAGTAGACGCTGACGCTCTCCACGCCCAGCCCCGCGGCGGCCCTGGCGATGCGGATGGCGATCTCGCCGCGATTGGCGATCAAGACGCGCTTGAACACTTATGGGGCCTCCCGGGATTTTCTTCGAATAGACCATGCGACAGGGCGTCGGCCAAACCAACCGCCACGTGCGCCTCGGTTGTCGCCGCACACCTCGGCTGATAGCGTTTTTGGAACTTCAGAAAAGAGGAACGCAGCCATGTTCAAGGGCATCGACCACATGGTGGTCGCGGTGAAGGACCTGGACGCCGCGGTCGGCCGCTATGAGACCATCTACGGCGCGCCGGTGAGCGAGCGGCGCGAGGCCGCCGCCGCCGGCATGAAGATGGCCTTCTTCCGCTTCGCCGACTCCTATGTCGAACTGGTCTCCAACCTTGGCGAGACCGGGCCGATCGCCGCGCGCCTGGCCGACCGCGGCGAGGGCGTGCACCTGGTGGCGATGAAGGTCGACGATCTGGAAAAGACCGTCGCCGAGCTGCGGGGCAAAGGGATCCGCCTGGTCGGCGACCCCGGCCCCGGCAATCCGATCAAGGGCCAGATCTTCGTCCACCCGCAGATGACCGGCGGCGTGCTGACCCAGCTCGTGCAGGGCTAGCCGCTAGAGCCCAAACGCGGCCAGCAGGGTGCGGGCGGCCATGAAGATCACGATCAGCGAGCCTGGCGTCCACAGGGCGGCGCGCAGGTCGTGGGTCTGCGCGGTGAGGTAAGCGCCGAAGTGCAGGAGCCGGGTGACGACGTAGCCGTAGAGCAGGCACTGCGCGAGCAGCAGCGGCGGACCGGTGAGGATGTAGAGGAAGCCGGCGACCAGGAAGTACGGCAGGTTCTCCAGATCGTTCATCTGGATGCGCCGGATGCGCTCGAACCGGTCGTTGGGTTCGAGCTGCTTGGGGTCCGGATTGGCGTTGATCGGCGTCTTGCGGATGTCCTCGGGCGAGCGGAAGCCGCCGTTCACCTGCAGCATGCGCACCACCGTCAGCCACGACATGCTGACGCCCTTGAGGATCATCATCGTCGCGGCGATCGCATAGGTCGCCAGCAGCGGATTGTGCAGGTCGAGCTGGTTCACGTACCCCCCGGATCGTAACGCTGACGCCTACCCCTTCGAAAAGATGAAGTGCTTGTCCAGTTCGCCGCGGATCGACTGCATGTGAGTGAAGTACTGCAGGAAGCCGCCGTTGTAGTTGCCGTCTTGGCGGCGGTTGAACTCGCCCTCGAAATTGTAGTAGCCGGGCGTGCAGTCGGCGTTGCGGCTGGTCTTGCCGCGGTGCTTGATCACCTCCTGCACCCACCATTCCTCCGTATCCGGAGAAACGTCGATCTCGTTGCAGCCGTGGTCGCGCGCGTAGGCGATGCACTCGGCGATGTGGTCGCCCTGGGTCTGCAGCATGAAGGTCAGGTTGAACTGAAAGCTGGCCTGGTAGCCGCCCATGATGAAGAGGTTCGGATAGCCGTGGGTGTGCACGCCGAACAGCGTGCGCAGGCCGTCCGCGTAGGTCTCGTTGATCTCCTTGCCGCCCCGGCCACGGATCTCGTTGTAGATGCCGGTCTTCTGCACCTCGAAGCCGGTGGCGTAGATCAGGAGGTCCAGCGGATAGGTCCGGCCTTCGAACACCGGGCCGTGTTCGTTGATCTCGGTGATCCCCTTGCCCTTGGTGTCCACCAGATGGACGTTGGGCCGGTTGTAGGCGGGAAGGTACTCGTCGTCGAAGCAGGGCCGCTTGCACATGAACATGTACCAGGGCTTCAGCGCCTCGGCGGTGGCCTTGTCCTCGACGATCTCCTCGATGCGCCGATGGATGCGCATCATGTGGTCGATGTTCTGGTTCTCCTGCAGGCGGATCTTCTCTTCGCGTGAGAGCGCCGCCAGCTCCGCCTTCTTGTCGGCGTCGGCCTCGCGCCCGCGGATGTGCTTCTGACGTCTGGCCTGCTGCCAGCCTTGCGGGAGCCTGGCCACCCATTCCGGATCGGTGGGCCGGTCGTTGCGCAGGTCGATCCCAGATGGAGTCCGCTGGAAGACGTAGAGCTCCTTGGCCGCCGCGGCCAGCCGCGGGATCGCCTGCACCGCCGAGGCGCCGGTGCCGATGATCCCCACCACCTTGTCCTTCAGACCCGAGAGGTCGTCCTCGGTGTAGGCGTAGTCCCAGCGCGAGGAATGGAAGGAATGACCCCGATAAGTCTCCATACCGTGGATCTTCGAGAGCTTGGGCTTGGAGAGCGTGCCGTTGGCGCAGATCACGAACCGCGCCTTCATCGTGTCGCCCCGGTCGGTGCCGATCCGCCAGAGCTTTTCCTTGTCGTCCCAGGTGGTCGAGGTGACGGTCGTGCGGAACACCGCCAGGTCGTAGAGGTCGTAGCGGCGGGCGATCGCCTGGCAGTGGGCGAAGATCTCCGGGCCCTTGGCGTAGAGCCGCGAGGGCACGTAGTCCATCTCGTCCAGCAGCGGCAGGTAGTCGTAGGAAGGCACGTCGCAGGCCGCGCCCGGATAGCGATTCCAGTACCAGGTGCCGCCGACGTCGGCGCCGCGCTCGACGATACGGATGCTGGTGACGCCCCGCTCGCGCAGCCGCGCGGCGGTCAGCAGGGCCGAAAAGCCGCCGCCGATGAACAGGCACTCGACGGTGTCGTCGATCGGGTCGCGCGCGTCGCTATCGTGGGCGTAGGGGTCGATCTCATACCTGGCCAGCTCGCCGGTCAGCTCGGAGGTGAACTGCGCCGTCCCCTCCGGCCGGTACTTGAGGCGCAGGTCCCGCGCCTCGGCGAACTTGTCCTTGATCCGGTCGTAGTAGGCCTGCGGCATGCCGCCCGGGCCCGCCGCCCGAGCGTCGGCGGCGGCCTCTGCCGTTGATGATTGCGCTGGCTTGTCCATCGCCTGCCTCCACCCGTGCTTCTTTTGCTTGAGCACACGTTGGGGTCTTGAGGCGGCGCTGGCAAGCGCTCAGGCGAGATCGCCTGAGCGCCCGAGGGTCAAAAACGCGGGTCAGAGCGCTGGCGTCAGGACCGGCTTTCTTGGCTGCGCCGGGGCCGGCTGCTCGCGCCCCTCGTAGTGGAAGACCGGGTCGTTGAGGTCGATCGCCGGCAGGTCGTTCTTCTCGGCCCAATAGTCCTGGGTGTGTTGCCATTCGGGACGATCGCCGCGCCTCGGCAGCAGATGCATCCCGCGCATCAGATAGCCGGGGTTGAAGTTCTCCGGATCGATCCAGGACATCAGCGGCATGTGCTCGTCCTGCGGCCGCAGCGCCGGCGTGACCTTCTTGGCGCCGATCTTCTTCATGTGGTTCAGCAGCCGGCAGACGAAATCGGCGATCAGCTCGGCCCGTAGGGTCCAGCTGGCGCGGAAGTAGCCGAACACCCAGACCAGGTTCGGCACGCCGGTGAACATCATGCCGCGGTAGGTCACGGACTTCGAGAGATCCAGCGGCTTGTCGTCGATGACGAAGTCGATATCGCCAAGGACGCTGATGTTGAAGCCAGTGGCGGTGATGATGATGTCGGCGTCCAGCTGCTTGCCGGACTTCAGCGCGATCCCGGTTTCCGTGAACCGCTCGATCTCGTCGGTGACCACGCTGGCCTTGCCGGCCTTGATCCCCTGGAAGATGTCGCCGTCGGGCACGAAGGCGATGCGCTGACGCCAGGGCCGGTAGGTGGGGGTGAAGTTCTTCGCCACCTCCTCCGGGCCGACGAAGGCGGCGACGCCGGCCAGCAGTTCCTGCTTCACTGTCTGCGGCTCCTCGAACGCGCGGCGGGTGAAGGCGGCCTGATCGAACAGGATCTTGCGGCGGACGATCTCGTGCACCCAAGATTCGTCCAGCTCCAGCTGGCGAAGACTATCGGCCAGATCGTTCTGGTTCCGGCCAGGGATGAAATAGGTGGGCGAGCGCTGCAGCACGGTGACGTGGGCGCAGTCGCCTGCGATCGCCGGCGCCAGGGTGGCGGCCGTGGCGCCCGAGCCGATGATGACGACGTTCTTATCCTTGTAGTCCAGATCCTCAGGCCAGGTCTGCGGATGGACGACGCGGCCCCTGTACGACTCCATGCCGGGCCAGTCGGGCGTATAACCTTCCGAGTGCCGGTAGTAGCCTTGGCACATCCAGAGGAAGTTGGCGGTGAAGCGGCGCTGCTCGCCGGTGTCCTTGCGGGTGGCTTCGATGGTCCAGAGGTTCTCCTGGCTAGACCAGGTCGCTTTGGAGATCTGGTGGCCGTAGCGGATGTGCCGGCCCAGATCATTCTCTTCGATCACCTCGCCCATGTAGCTGAGGATCTCGTCGGCGGTGGCGATCGGCGGTCCGATCCACGGCTTGAAGCGGTAGCCGAAGGTGTAGAGATCGCTGTCGGAGCGGATGCCCGGGTACTTGTGGGTGAGCCAGGTGCCGCCGAAGCTTTCCAGCGCCTCCAGGACCACGAAACGCGCGCCCGGGCACTGCTGGGTCAGGTGATAGGCGCCGCCGACGCCGGAGATGCCGGCGCCGACGATGACGACGTCGAAATGCTCGACGTTCGTGGCGGCTGACCGGGTCAGCGTTTGCGTCTGGGTCATCAGGTTCCCTTGTTCTGAGGGATCGGCCGAGGGGGTTTGACGATCCGCACGGGCTCAGTTTTCAAGCTCGGCCGGGTCGCGTGTTTGATCGAAGTCAAAATCACTGAACGATGATCACTAATATTTTGGACCATGACGTCGCACCGCCGCAACGCGGGACGACAATTGCTAGGCGCCAGGCGCCCGACGCGCACCGCTGGCGCCCATTTCCAGGGCGCCTGGCTGCATGAACCATTCGCCCAGCCTCAGACGACAGGCGTCTTCATCGACGCCCGACATGCTCGATTCACTTGGGGTGCGAGGCGTTGAGGGGCGTATGGCGGCGAGTGACAGCTTGCGCGAGCGGCTCGGCCGCTGGCTCGGCGCGGTCAACCCCTGGCGCGCCCTGGCCGTGGCGGAGGCGGAGGCGAGGCGCGCCGAACAGCGGCTGCGCGAGGCCCTGGACCTGCTCCCCGAAGGCATCGTCTTCCTCGACGCCGAAGGCCGCTATATCCACTGGAACAAGGCCTACGCGGAGATCTACCACCGATCCTCGGACCTGTTCCGCGTCGGCCGGCGCCTGGCCGACACCCTGCGCATCGGCGTCGAGCGGGGCGACTATCCCGCGGCGATCGGACGGGAAGAGGCATGGCTGGCCGAGCGCCTGGCCCTGCTTGAGACCCCCAGCGGCGAGCGGCACGAGCAGCAGATCCTCGACGGCCGCTGGGTGATGATCGAGGAGCGGCGCACGGGAGACGGCGGCGTCATCGGCCTGCGTGTCGACATCACCGCGCTGAAAGCCCAGTCGGCGACGCTGGAGGAGGCGCTGAGCCGGGCCGAGGCGGCCAGCCGAGCCAAGTCCGAATTCCTGGCCAACATGAGCCACGAGCTGAAGACGCCGCTGAACGGCGTCATCGGCCTGGCCGAGGCCTTGGCGCGCATGCCGCTGGAGGCCGGCCAGCAGGACCTGGTGGCCGAGATCATCGCCCAGGCAGGACGCCTGAACGAGCTCCTGGCGGACCTCTTGGACTACGGCAGCCTGGAAGCGGGAAACGTGGAGATCGCCCACCGGATGTTCTCGCCGGCGGATGTCGTCCGGCGCGCGGCGACGCCCTACGCGGCGGCGGCGCGGGGCAAGGGCCTTTCGTTCACCATCGCCATCGCACCGGGCGCCGAGGGCGAGGCCATGGGCGATCCCGAGCGGCTGGGCCAGATCCTCAGCCAGCTGCTGAGCAATGCGGTGAAGTTCACCGCCAGCGGATCGATCACCGTCAGCCTCGGGGCCGACCGCGACCAAGAGGAGGCGGCGACTTGGCGACTGCTGGTCGCCGACACCGGCGTCGGCTTCGATGAGGACCAGGCCGAGCGCCTGTTCAGCGGCTTCGAGATGGGCGACGCATCGCCGACGCGCGAGCACGGCGGCGCTGGACTGGGCCTCTCGATCTGCCGGCGGCTGGCGACGCTGATGGGCGGGCGCGTCGAGGCGTCAGGCGCGCCGGGAAAGGGGGCGCGGTTCCGCCTGAGCGTGCCCCTCGCCTCGCCGCCCTTCCGGGTCGCCGGCGAGGATGGCCGGGCGGACGCCCCGCTGCGCGTGCTGCTGGCCGACGACCACCCGACCAACCGCAAGGTGGTCGAGCTGATCCTGGACGCGGTCGGCGCGCAGGTGCTCAGCGTCGAGAACGGCGCTCTCGCCGTGGCGGCCGCTGAGGCCGGCGATTTCGACCTGGTGCTGATGGACCTGCAGATGCCGGTGATGGATGGCCTGACCGCCATCCGCGAGATCCGCAAGGCCGAGGGCGAAGGCCGTCCGCGCCGCCCGATCATCGTGCTTTCGGCCAACAGCTCGCCCGACGACGTGGCCGCCTCTCGTCAGGCCGGCGCCGACGGCCATCTGGGCAAGCCGATCCGCGCCGATGTTCTTCTATCGGCCCTCGCCCAGGCCGTGGATCTCGAACGCTAGAGGCGCGCGGCTTCTCCTGGCGGATGACCGCCGCTATGCATGGCGGATGGCCCGGGGCAGGCCGCCCTTCAAGGAGAGCAGATGACAAGCGTTGGCGCCCCGCCGGTCGCTGCCGCTTCCCAGCGTCCGGTCGCGCTCGGCGTCGCGCTCTGGGCCATCGCCGCCGCGGCGATGGCAGTCCTGGCGCTGGCCAATCCCATCAACACCGACGAGGGCCAGTACGTGGCGCCGGCCGCGGTCGCACAGGGCGCCATGCCGTTCGTGGACTATCTCTACCTGCAGACGCCCCTGCAGGCGGACCTGTCGGGACCCTTCGCGTGGCTGGTCCCCGGCTATGGCTTCATCGCCATGCGGATCGTCACCGCGCTGATCGGCGTGGCGATCCTGGCCATCGTCTATGCCGCCCAGCGCGCACTGGGCGTGACGCGCAAGGACGCCGCCATCTGCACCGCCTTGCTCGGCGGCTGCTACAGCTTCCAGTTCGGGTGCGGTGTCGTGCGCAACGACGCCCTGCCAGCCCTGCTCGCCACCGCCGGCCTGGCCGTTGCGTTGGCGGCCCTGCGCCGGACGCGGTGGATCGGAGTGCTCTGGGCCCTCGCGGGCCTGCTCTTTGGCCTCGCCGCCAGCGCCAAGATCTCATACGCCGTGCCGGCGGCCGGCGCGGGCCTGTTCCTCATCGTGGAGCTCGTCCGCAAGCGACAGACGTTCTCAACGCTGGCCGGATATGGGCTGGGCGGGCTGGTCGGAACGGCGCCGTCCATCCTGGCCTGGCTGCAGGCGCCCCAGACCTTCGTCTTCGGCGTCTTCACCTATGCGGCCGTCGCGCCCCTTCCCTGGCAACGCGCGCAGCACAACAGCTGGATCGTCAATCCGGCGGCCAATGTGCTGATCACCACCGGCGTCCTGCTGGTGGGGCCGGCGCTGGGGGCGCTGCTGCGCGTGGCGACGCGGGCGGCTGGACGCGGGTGGGCGGACGAAGCGAAGGCCCCGTCGTGCCTCTTGCTGGACATCTCGATCCTCGCCGGCCTCATCGCGGCCATCCTGCCCACGCCGACCAATTTCCAATACGCCCTCCCCGCCCTGCCGGCGCTGTTCATCCGGCTCGGACTCGAAGCGGCGAAGCCGCCCAGCGCCCACCGCCGCCTCGAACGCCTGACCGGGGCGATGATCGTATTCGGGATGGTCTGCGGCGTCGGCTACCACCTCGTGTTCCTCGCTCAGGAGGGTCTGGCCCGAGGCTTTTGGCAGAGCGCCGCGGTGACTCGCCAGGCGCATTGGATCGGTGACGAGCTGCGTAGGCGCAAGACCGCCGGCCTGATCGGCAGCCTCGCGCCGGAACTCGTGCTGGACAGCGGCTATCGGCTGGATCCGCGCTTCGCCACCGGCGCGATCGTCTATCGGAGCGCGGACCTGTTCCCGGCGGGCGAACTCACCCGGCTGAAGGCGATTGGCCCGCAGAACCTGGCTCAGTCTCTCGACGCGAACCCGCCGGCGGCGCTGGTCATCGGCGGCGCGCCGCCCTTCGAGGCCGCGTTGCGCCAGTACGCCGCCCAGCGCGGCTATCTCCGCGCGCGCAGCCCATACGGGGGGGTGGACCTGGAAATTCGACCCTATTGAGGCGCAGGCGGTGTCCCGTTGCCGCGCGAGAACAGCAGGATCCTGCGCGAGCCGAAGTTGAAGACGAAGCCGATCCCGGCCGCGGGGATCTTGGCGATGGCGTAGTTGAGGCCGGCGCCCTCGACGAACGCTCGCATCAGCGCCTCATTGAGCGCCAGGCCCAGCAGGCCGATGCCGAAGAAGGCCACGAACTCGAACCGCCGGCTCGCCAGGCGCCGATGGCGGAACACCCAGCTGACGCTGAGCCCATAGCTCACCAGGATGCCGGCGCTGAACCCGATCGCCGCGGAGATGAGGTAGTGCAGGCCCGCGAAGCGGGTGCAGAGCACCAGCAGGCCAAAGTCCACGCCAAGCGCGACCACGCTGACCAGGAAGTACTTCCAGGTCTCATGCACGAGCTGGACGACGAACGCCGAGAACCCCCGCCGGCGGCGCTCGTCCGCGACGCTGGGAACGGGCTCGGCGACCTCGCCGGTCAAGCGGCGACCTTCGCCGGCGTCAGGCGAACGCTGGCGAGCGCTTCCTTGACCCCTTCGACGCCCGCCTCGCCGTACGCGGCGTCCTCGTTGACCTCCCACGGATCGTAAAGCGGTGCGCCGGCGGCGATGTTGAGGGCGGTGAGCAGGCCCGTCATCATCGCGTGGTCCTGGTTGTTGTACTTGTGCATGCCGTTGCGGCCGACCAGGTGCAGGGTCGGGTAGAGCGCGGCCAACTCCCCGCGCACCGCCGCGACGTTCTCACGATAGGCCTCGTCGTAGACCGGATAGGCCTTGGGCTGGCGCACGACGACCGCGTCGGTGACGTCGGCGCCCCGCATCAGTCCGATGGTCTCGATCTCGGATTTGGCCAGCGCGATCAGATCCGCGTCGGGGCTGGCCCAAAGGCTCCCCGCGTCGCTGCAGAAGTATTCGAGGCCAAGGCAGGTCGAGACATCGTCCGGGATCATTTCCGGCGACCAGGAGCGGAAGTTCTGGACCCGCCCGACGGTCACCGCCGGATCGTGGATATAGACCCAGTTGTCAGGGATCGGCGTCGCCGAGCGGCCGATCAGCACCACGGTGAGGAAGTCGCGATAACTCAGCGCCTCGGCTTGGGAAAGGCTGGCCGGCGCAGGGTCCAGCGCCTGTGCAAGCTCGCGCATCGGCGCTGAGGAGACCAGGTTCTTGGCCAGGTGCAGCTCTTCCACGCCGTCCGGCCGCGCGGCGGTCACGCGCCAGAGGCGAGCCGCCGGGTCGTAGGCCGCGGCGGTGACCCGGCGGCCCATCTTCACCTCGCCGCCAAGCGCCGTCACCTTGGCCGCGCAGGCCTCCCACATCATTCCAGGTCCCTTGCGCGGATAGCGGAAGCTCTCGATCAGGGTCTTGGCGACGGCGCCCGACTTGGCCCGCACGCCCAGCGAACGCTTGAGTGCGTCGAAGACGGCGGCGGCCAGGTTCAGACCCTGGATGCGCTGGCTGGCCCAATCGGCGCTGATCTCGTCGCACGACATGCCCCAGACCTTCTCGGTGTAGGTCTTGAAGAAGATCGAGAAGAGCCGCTCGCCGAACTGATTGCGCACCCACTGGTGGAAGGTCTTGGGGTTGCGGACCGGGAACAGGCTCGCCCAGCCGAACGAGGCCATGCAGGCGGCGCTTTCGATCAAGCCGAGGTTGGCCAGCGCCTCGAAGGCGCGCAGCGGATAGGCGTAGAACTTGCCGCGGTAGAAGATTCGCGAGAGGCGCGGACGCTCGATGAAGTCGTCCGGCAGGATCTCGTTCCAGAGGTCGACGACCTCCTTCGACTTGGAAAAGAACCGGTGCCCGCCGATGTCGAACAGGAACCCGTTGTGGCTCGCCGTGCGGCTGATGCCGCCCACCAGCGACGGGTCGGCTTCCAGCACCGAGACTTCGCGGCCGGCCTTGGCGAGGCTGTAGGCGCAGGTCAGGCCCGCCGGTCCGGCGCCAATAATCAGCGTCTCGACCGGTGTTTCCGGCGCGATCCTCACGCTTCCGCCCCCTTTGGCGCCCTGGTGTTCTTGACTGGGCTGTGTTTCGTCTAGCATCCAAAATCGGCCCGGCGACTCTTAATTTCGGTCGCCGAGGCGTGGCGTGGCCCTTCGTGAAGCGGTTCGGCCGGCCGGTCTAGAGCCGCGCGCCCGCCAGTTTCTCGGGGTTGGCGACGATGTAGATCGCGGCGAGCTTGCCCTCGCCGTCCGCCTCGAAGGCGATCGTCTGCAGGCCGTCGTCGGTCCGCACGATCGCGCCGAGGTACCCGTTGATCCGGGCCAGCCGCACCGCCTCCACCGACGGCCAGTGGCCTCGCCAGCCCAGGCCCTTGATCAGCGCCAGCACGTCCTCGCGCCCGACCAGGGGCCTCAGCGCCGCCTTGCGCTTGCCGCCGCCGTCGCTGATCAGCACCGCATCCTCGGCCAGGAGGTCGGAGAGCGCCCCGAGGTCGCCCCGCTGGGCCGCGGCGACAAAGGCGGTGGCCAGGCGCGCGACGTCGTCCTCTGTAACCGAATAGCGGGGCTTGGCGTCCCGTACGTGGCCCCGCGCCCGGGCCGCCAGCTGCCGGCAGGCCGCCTCGCTGCGGCCAAGCGTCTCGCCGATCGCGCCATAGTCGGCGTCGAACACGTCGTGCAGCAGGAACACCGCCCGCTCCAGCGGCGAGAGCCGCTCCAGCGCCAGCAGGAACGCCACCGACACCTCCTCGGCGCGCTCCAGCGGATCGTCGGCCAGGTCCTCGATCAGCGGCTCGGGCAGCCAGGGTCCGCGATAGGCGGCCCGCCGCGCCTTGTCCGCGCGCAGCCGATCCAGGCAAAGCCGCGTCGTCGCCCGCACCAGCCAGGCGGTGGGGTCGGCGATCGCCTCGCCCTCGGCGCGTCGCCAGCGCAGCCAGGCGTCCTGCGCCACGTCCTCGGCCTCCGAGAGCGAGCCCAGCATCCGGTACGCCAGCCGCACCAGCCTGGGCCTGGCCGCATCGAAGGGGTCGGCGGCGGTCATGCGGCCAGCAGCACCGGTTTCTCGAACGGCGCGGCCTCGCCGGCGACCACCACCTTCGAGCAGGTCTTGCCATGGCCAAGGGCGTACTTGAGCGTCGGGTACATCCGCGCGCTGGTGATCGAGAGCGCGATCGCCACCAGGCCCTTTTCGCCCCAGCGGCGGACGATCTCGTCGCGAAGCGGGTCGGCCTCGGCCATGTCCCTCGCCAGCGAGGCTCTGGCGAACCGATAGGCCAGCGCGGCGGCCTCGCCCATCGCCGCCTCGTCGCCCGCCAGAATGGCGCGGAGCACAGGCCCTGGAACGCCGCCCTTCGCCGCCATGTCGACGCTGATCTGGGTGCAGGGGCCGCAGTCTTCCGCCAGGGTCCCGACAATCCCGGCCGCCGCCAGCGCCGCCGGCGGGGCGTCGCGGCGCGCGACCAAGGTGGTCAGCACGGTGAACTTGACCGCGGTCCAGGGGCTCGCGTCCACCATCTCGTGCAGGTAGCCCGCGTCGTAGTTCCAGGGGCGCTCGACCTGGGCGGTGATCATCCTGTGCAGCAAGGCTCTAAGCATGACGGATCTCCTTCGGAACATGTAGGGGCCAGACGATCCAGGCGCCCAGGATCGCCGGCAGGATGACCCCGGCGAAGTCGCGGGCCAGATGCGCCGGGCCCATCGGATCGCCGATCGCCTCGGTTAGGTGGATCAGGGCGTGGAGGCCTAGGAACAGCGCCGCCATCGCCGCCGCGCCGCGCGATATCGCCGAAGCGGTCGCCGCGAACCAGACGAAGCCGACGCCGGACATCAAATAGGCCGCGCCGATGTCCTTGACGAAGTGCGGATTGAAGGGGCCGGTCATGGTCACGCCCGGTACGGCGCCGTACCACCAGGGCCCGACGAGGAGCATGACAACACCGTTGGCCCCCATGGTCAGGGCCAGCAGGACGGCGAGCGCGCGTTTCATCCAATGTCTCCGGCGTTCAGGGCAAGGACGGGGCGGGGGCGCGCCGTGTGACATCGGCCGCCGAACGACAGCGGATTCCGCGCAGCCGGGCCGTGCGGTCGCAAAGAAAACTCTGTGGAGAATGCGCCGTTGACCAAGTCTGGTCATCTTAGCGACACGCTGTTCAGTGTAAAAAGCGGGATGGCGTGGGGGATGCGCGACGGCCGACGGAGGAAACGGCATGAGCGAACTTCCCATCCCGATCGAGGCTGAAACCCGCACGGGCGCCAGGCCGCTTTCAGTCGCCACCCGAACCCATGTGCTGATCGTCGACGACCATGCCGGCGCGAGAGCTCTCTACGCGGCCTTCTGCGATCTCTTCGACCACACCACCCAGACCGCCAGGAGCGTCGTCGAGGCCGTTGAGGCGGTCAAACGCGCCCGGTTCGACGTGGTTGTGATGAACGTCGGCATGAAGGGCGTCAGCGGGTTCGACGCCATCCGCGCCATCCGCGAGCTACCCGGACCCGCGGCGGTGACGCCGATCATCGGCGTCACCCCGCTCGGCCGCGGCGACGACGCCCAGCGCTGGCTGGCGCTCGGCGTTTCGGGGGTGGTGAACAAGCCGGTGACCGCCTCGCGCCTCTTCGCCGCGATCCGCTCGGCGCTGGAACCCAGCCCGGGCGGACCGCGCAGCTGGGCGCCTTCCGGCGCCTAGGCAGTTGCGCAGGCCGCGTGGGGCTTGACGACCCGCTCGGTCGAGGCCGGATACTTCAGGAGCATCGCCGCCGCCCGTGTCGGCCGTGGGACCAGGTCACCGCCGCAATTGGGACAGCGCCCGTCCAGCCCCGTCTCGGCGCAGTCGGCGCAGAAGGTGCATTCAAAGCTGCAGATCCGCGCCATCTCGCTCGAGGGCGGCAGGTCTCGGTCACAGCATTCGCAGTTGGGGCGCATCTGGAGCATGGCCCCAACGCTATCGCTATCGGAGGCGCGCGGAAAGTGGGCGTTGACCCCCCACCCGCAACGCCCTACCTACGCCGCCGTTTGCCCGCGAGAAGGAGGAGTCGCCCGTGCCCCAAGCCCTGATGCCTGGCGTCACCGGCGTCCTGGCGCTGGCGGACGGGACGGTGCTGCAGGGACTGGGCTGCGGGGCCGTCGGCGAGGCGGTGGGCGAGGTGTGCTTCAATACCGCCATGACCGGCTATGAGGAGATCCTCACCGACCCCTCCTACATGGCCCAGATCGTCGCCTTCACCTTCCCGCATATCGGCAACACCGGGACCAACAGCGAGGACCTGGAGCAGATCTCTGGCTCGAGCGACACCGCCGCCAGGGGCGCGATCTTCCGCGACGCGCCCACCGAGCCGGCCAACTGGCGGGCCAACTCCACCCTGGACGCCTGGCTGAAGCGCCGCGGCGTGATCGCCCTTTCCGGGGTCGACACCCGCGCCCTCACCAAGGCCATCCGCGAGAAGGGCATGCCGCACGGCGTCATCGCCCATCGGCCGGGCGGCGATTTCGACCTGGACGCGCTGGTCGCCAAGGCCAAGGCCTGGCCAGGGCTCGTCGGCATGGACCTGGCCAAGGACGCCTCGTGCCTGCAGCCGTTCGTCTGGCACGACGGCCTCTGGTCCTGGCCGGACGGCTACGAACCGCAGGGGCCGGCGAAATATGAGGTGGTGGTGGTCGACTACGGGGTGAAGCGCAACATCCTTCGCGCCCTCACCTCGATCGGCGCGAAGGCGACGGTGGTGCCAGCCTCGACCTCGGCGCAGGACATCCTGGCGCGCAATCCCGATGGGATCCTGCTCTCCAACGGCCCGGGCGATCCGGCGGCGACCGGCCAGTACGCCGTGCCGGAGATCAGGAAGCTGGTGGAAAGCGGCAAGCCGGTCTTCGGCATCTGCCTTGGCCACCAGCTCCTGGCCCTGGCCATGGGCGCCAAGACCGTCAAGATGGAGCAGGGCCATCACGGGGCGAACCATCCGGTCAAGGACCTCACCACCGGCAAGGTGGAGATCGTCTCCATGAACCACGGCTTCACCGTAGAGCGTGGGAGCCTGCCGAAGGGCCTCACCGAGACCCACGTCTCGCTCTTCGACGGCACCAATGCGGGGCTCGCGCTGGAGGGCAAGCCGGTGTTCTCGATCCAGCACCATCCGGAAGCCTCGCCCGGCCCCAAGGACTCCCTCTACCTCTTCGCCCGCTTCGCCGAGATGATGGACAAGGCCAGGAGCGCGGGCGCGCCCTCCTCCGCCCTTGCGACTCCCGCCTAGCGCCTCTAAACGACCCGCTTAGCCTGAAACTTCGAACCGCTCCGGACGCGCCAAGCCGCGCGGCCGTCGCCCTGCGCGAGAGACGATGCCCAAACGAGACGACATCGCCTCGATCCTGATCATCGGCGCGGGGCCGATCGTGATCGGCCAGGCGTGCGAGTTCGACTATTCCGGCGTGCAGGCCTGCAAGGCGCTCAGGGCCGAGGGCTACCGGATCATCCTGGTCAATTCCAATCCGGCGACGATCATGACCGACCCGGAGATCGCCGACGCCACCTACATCGAGCCGATCACCCTGGAGATGGTGGAAAAGATCATCGACAAGGAGCGCCCGGACGCCCTCCTCCCCACCATGGGCGGCCAGACGGCGCTCAACGTCTCCCTGGAGCTCGAACGGGCCGGGGTGCTGAAGAAGTACGGCGTGGAGATGATCGGCGCCCGAGCGGAGGTGATCGACAAGGCCGAGGACCGGCTGAAGTTCCGCGACGCCATGGACAAGATCGGCCTGGAAAGCCCGAAATCCCACCTGGCGCATACGCTGGAGGAAGCCCTGGAGGCGCAGGTTCAGGTGGGCCTGCCGGCGATCATCCGCCCCTCGTTCACGCTCGCCGGCACCGGCGGCGGCATCGCCTACAACCTCGAGGAGTTCCGCGAGATCGTCGAGCGGGGCCTGGACCTCTCGCCCGTGCACGAGGTGCTGGTCGAGGAAAGCGTGCTGGGCTGGAAGGAGTTCGAGCTGGAGGTGGTCCGCGACAAGGCGGACAACTGCATCATCATCTGCTCGATCGAGAACGTGGACCCCATGGGCGTCCACACCGGCGATTCCATCACCGTCGCCCCGGCGCTGACCCTCACCGACAAGGAGTACCAGCGCATGCGCACCGCCGCCATCGCGGTGCTGCGCGAGGTGGGCGTGGAGACCGGCGGATCGAACGTGCAGTTCGCGATCAATCCGGCCGACGGGCGGATGGTGGTGATCGAGATGAACCCGCGGGTCTCGCGCTCGTCGGCCCTGGCCTCCAAGGCCACCGGCTTTCCCATCGCCAAGGTCGCGGCGCGCCTGGCGGTCGGCTACACGCTGGACGAGCTGATGAACGACATCACCGGCGCGACGCCGGCCTCGTTCGAACCGACCATCGACTATGTGGTCACCAAGATCCCACGGTTCGCGTTCGAGAAGTATCCGGGCTCGGAGCCCTACCTCACCACCTCGATGAAGTCGGTTGGCGAGGTGATGGCCATCGGCCGCACCTTCGCCGAGAGCCTGCAGAAGGCCCTGCGCGGCCTCGAGACGGGCCTGACCGGGCTGGACGAGATCGAGGTTCCGGGCGCCGACGATCCGGACACCGGCAAGGCGGCGGTGATGCGGGCGCTGACCGTGCCCACGCCTGACCGGCTGCGGCTGATCGCCCAGGCCTTCCGCCATGGTCTCAGCGTGGACGAGATCAACGCCGCCTGCGCCTACGAGCCCTGGTTCCTGCGCCAGATCGAGGCGCTGGTCGCCGAGGAGGCCAAGGTGCGCCGCGAGGGCCTGCCGGCCGATGCTCCCGACCTGCGCCGCCTCAAGGCCCTCGGTTTTTCCGATGCGCGCCTGGCCACTCTCAGCGATCAGACCGAGGCTCAGGTGCGCAAGGCGCGCCACGAGATCGGCGTGCGCCCCGTGTTCAAGCGTGTCGACAGCTGCGCCGCTGAGTTCGCCGCGCTGACGCCTTACATGTATTCGACCTACGAGACCGGCGCGCTCGGCCAGCCGGCTGAGTGCGAGGCGGCGCCCTCGGACAAGAAGAAGGCGATCATCCTCGGCGGCGGTCCGAACCGGATCGGCCAGGGGATCGAGTTCGACTACTGCTGCTGCCACGCCGCCTTTGCCCTGGACGAGATCGGGGTCGAGTCGATCATGGTCAACTGCAACCCCGAGACCGTCTCCACCGACTACGACACCTCCGACCGT
>JBIOEF010000071.1:0-17255 GCA_044445785.1 Caulobacterales bacterium | reverse complement strand
GTTTGACCACGAAGCTCACGAAGGACACCAAGGAGGAAGGGAGTCTGCGCCGATCCCTTCGTGACCTTTGTGACCTTCGTGGTTCATTTCCTCTGCGGACTCCGCGCCTCCTCCGCGACCTCCGCGTTAAAAGCCTTCGCCCCGCCTTCGCGGGGATGAGCGCGGATAGGGTCAGTCCTGGAAGGGATCGCGCATGACGATCATGTCGTCGCGCTGGGGGCTGGTGCCCAGGAGCGCGACCGGGGCGCCGATCAGTTCCTCGATGCGGCGGACGTACTTGATCGCCGCCGCCGGCAGGTCGCGGAAGCTGCGCGCGCCGTGGGTGGCGCCGCGCCAACCCTCGATCTCCTCATAGATCGGGGTGATCGATGCCTGGGCTTTGAGGCCGGCGGGGAGATAGTCCAGCCGCTCGTCGCCGATCTGGTAGCCGACGCAGATCTTCAGCGCGTCGAAGCCGTCCAGCACGTCGAGCTTGGTAAGCGCGATCCCCTCGATGCCGTTCAGCGCCACCGACTGGCGCACCAGCACCGCGTCGAACCAGCCGCAGCGGCGCGGCCGGCCGGTGACCACGCCCACCTCCTTGCCGACGTCGCCGAGCCTGGCGCCGATCTCGTCGTTGAGCTCGGTGGGGAACGGACCCTCGCCGACGCGGGTGGTGTAGGCCTTGACGATCCCCAGCACATAGCCCGGCCCCTTGGGTCCGAGGCCCGAGCCCGCCGCCGCCTGGCCGGCGACGGTGTTGGAGGAGGTGACGAACGGATAGGTGCCGTGGTCGACGTCCAAGAGCGCCCCCTGCGCACCCTCGAAGAGCACCCGGCGTCCGGCCTTCACCGCCTCGTCCAGCACCCGCCAGGCCGGGCGCGCATAGGCCAGCACCTGGGGCGCGATCGCCTCAAGCGAGGCCAGGATCTCCTCCGGCTTGGCTTTCGGCAGGCCAAGGCCCCGGCGCAGGGGCGCGTGGTGGGCGAGCAGGCGGTCGATCTTGGCCTCCATCGCCTCGCGGTCGGAAAGGTCGGCGACGCGGATCGCCCGGCGCCCGACCTTGTCCTCATAGGCCGGACCGATGCCGCGCCCGGTGGTGCCGATCTTGTTGGTCGCCGCCGCCTCCCGCGCCTGGTCGAGGTCGCGGTGCAGGGGCAGGATGAGAGCGCAGTTGTCGGCCAGCGCCAGCCCCGCCGGGGTGATCTCCACCCCCTGGGCTCGCACGCGCTCGATCTCTTCCAGGAGGTGCCAGGGATCGACCACCACCCCGTTGCCGATCACCGAGAGCTTGCCCTGGACGACGCCCGAGGGGAGCAGGGAGAGCTTGTAGACCTGGTTCCCCACCACCAGCGTGTGGCCGGCGTTGTGCCCGCCCTGGAAGCGCACCACCACGTCGGCGCGGGCGCTCAGCCAGTCGACAAGCTTGCCCTTGCCCTCGTCGCCCCACTGGGCGCCGACCACGGTCACATTGGCCATTTTGGATGCAGTCCCACCCCTGCCGGGTGGATCCCACCGCCCTTCGACAGGGACTCGGCGACGGGACTTGGACCAGGCCCCCAGCGGCGTCCGCTTCAGGGCGGGAGGCGTTTAGGCGCTGACGGGCGGGGCGTCAAGGCGTCGGGCGTTGAGGATCCGCCCGGAGCGTGAACGTTGCGATGTCGCTGGGGTTGACTAGCAAACAACCGCAATCGACGATCACCAGCCTGAGCGGTAGTCGGCGGGGGAAGGGATGCGCTGGTGCTTTATCTGTTGCCTTGCAGTGATTGTCGTCCACGGCAGCGCGTCGGCGCGCCCTACCTTTGAAATATCGCCGCATATGACGACGAAAGAGGTGCTCGACGCCTGCGGCTCAGAGGATCCCAGTGCGCAAGCCGAAAGCTGCGATCGGTTGTTTCAATCACTTAAGCAGGTGGCCTACCGCACCATGAGTTCGCCTTTCTCGAGCCCCGGCCATGTGTGCATGCCAAACGGTGAAACGGTGAAGACCTTTCAGAGCAGGATCATCGTTTGGCTTCGCGATCACGCCGAGGTGCAGCCACTTGAATTCATAAGCGATGGATCGCGCTTGGCTGTTATCGGGGCATATGCTTGCTAGAAGCCGGACCGGCCTTGACAGGCGCCCCGGCCCGCGCCACATTCATTGCGGAACGCAATCTTAGGTACGAAAGGCGTGCTGCTGGAAGACGTCGACGCAAAGGGCTGGAACGCCCGCGATCCACAGGTCGCCCTGACTGGGCCTGCGCAGTCCCGACGTCTCAATTGTGGCGCGATTGTGGCGGGCGCGGACCGTATCTACGGGAGATTTACGGTGATCTTTGCGGAACCGAAATCAATTCCAGCCCACGGATCGACCTTTTCGCGCCTCGAGTCCGCGCTCAACGCCAAATTCTCAGTTTCATCAATAAAAACAAATATATAACGTTTGTCATCCCGGAAGACCGCGCAGCGGGCTGTCCGGGACCTACTTTCCTCGTCGGCGCTGAGTAGATCCCGGCCTTACAGCTCGCTGGCGCGAGCTTCCAGCCGGGATGACAAGCAAGAGGCGAAGGGGGAGGCCGGCGGTTGGGAAGGCAGCGATGAGTCCCGCCGCCCCTACAGCTCCAGGCCCCCCAGCATGGCTTCGGCCATGGCGCAGTGCATGGCGATGCCGCGGCTCATGACGGTTTCGTCGAGGACCATCTTGTTGGAGTGGAGGGCGCAGCAGGTGCGGTAGTCGCCGCCCTCGGGCGCCGCGCCCAGGAAGGCCATGGCGCCTGGGGCCTTCTGCAGGATGTAGGAGAAGTCCTCGGCGCCCATCATCGGGTTGGGCATGCGCATCCAGCCGTGCTCGCCGAAGAGCGACTTGGCGACGGTTTCGGCCAGGTCGACCACGCGGCCGTCGTTCACCGTCACCGGAAAGCCCTGCTCGTTGGTGAGCTCGGCGACCGCGCCGTGGGCGGCGGCGATGTGGGTGGCCACCTGCTCGATCCCCGCCATGGCGATCTTGCGGGTGCGCTCGGAGAGGGTGCGAAGCGTGCCCCAGAGCCGGGCGACCTCGGGGATTACATTGTCGGTGGTGCCGGCCTCGATGTGGGCGATGGTGATCACCGCCGGGTCGGAGACCGGCACGCGGCGGGTGATCATGGTCTGCAGCGCCAGCACGATCTCGCAGGCGATCGGGGTGGGATCGATCGCATCGTGGGGCATGGAGGCGTGGCCGCCAGAGCCGATCACCTTGATGCGCAGCTTGTCGGAGGAGGCCAAGAGCGCCCCGGCGCGGCTGGCGATGACGCCGCGCGGCATGTTGGGCGAGATGTGCAGGGCGAAGGCGGCGTCCGGCAGGGGATCGATCAGGCCGTCGTCGAGCATGAACCGCGCCCCGTGCCAACCCTCCTCGCCCGGCTGGAACATGAACATCACCGAGCCGGTCAGCCGGTCGCGCGCCTCGCAGAGCGCCCGCGCCGCGCCGGCCAGCATGGCGACGTGGGTGTCGTGGCCGCAGGCGTGCATGGCGCCCTCCACGCCGGAGGCGAAGTCGAGGCCGGTGTCCTCGTGCAGAGGCAGGGCGTCCATGTCGCCGCGCAGCAGCACCGTGCGCCCGTTGGCCGGCCCGCGCAGGATCGCCACCAGGCCGCTGGTGGAGGGCCCCTCGCGGATCTCCAGCGGCAGGCCCGCCAGCGCCGCCTTCACCTTGGCGGTGGTCTTGGGCAGGTCCAGGCCCAGCTCCGGCTCGGCGTGGATCGCGCGGCGCAGATCGATGGCTTCGGAGAGCAGGGATTCGCCGACGGCGTTCCAGACATCGGGATCGAGGGTGCGGGCGTCCATGGCGCGTCCTTTAAGCTCCGGCGAGACGCGGCGACCATGAACGCCGGACGGCGGGGAAGTCCACCCGTGTTTGCGCCTCGGTCGCGCGGGCGAGCGGCCACTTTCGGATGCGCGAGGCTATCGAACCTCGGCGCCGGCTCGCATCGCATCCTCGAATTCGCGCAGCGTCTGAGCGACACGTAAGGCGTCACCCGCAACTGCGTGCACATTCCACGGCTGCAGGTTCCCGCCGCCGGGCGCTCGCCCGAGCACTCGAGGAGGTCTCGGACCTGCGCGGCTGGAATCTCAGGCCGGTAGGCCCGGATGGATCGACGGTTCTCGACGGCGTCAGAGACCTGTCAGCGACCGTCCTTTTTGGATGCCGCCATCGGCGGCGCGGCTTGCCTCCGCCACCATCACCACCGTCTTGCCGACCCCCTTGCCGGACAGGGCGAACTCAAGCGCAGGCGCGAAATCTCCCAGGCCGAAGGTTCGGCCGACAGGCGGCGCCAGGGAACCCTCTTCGACCCAACCCAGCAGCTCCGTGAATTGCGAGGCGGCGCGTTCGGCCTCGAACAGCTGGAACTGACGGACATCCACGCCTGTCAGGGCGGCGCCCTTCATGAGCGTCAGATTCGCCGGCAACGCTGGGATCGGGCCGCCAGCGAAGCCGACCACCAGGTGACGGCCGCGCCATGTGAGCGATCGGAACGCCAACTCGAACAGCGGCCCGCACACGGGATCGAAGATGACGTCGGGGCCTGAGCCGCCACAGGCTTGCTTCAGGCGGTCCCGCCAACCCTCGGCGGACGTGTCGATCGCCAGGTCCGCGCCGTGGGCAAGCGCGAACGCGCGTTTTTCCTCGGTCGAAGCGGCCGCGATCACGGTGGCGCCCAGGCGCTTGCCCACCTGGACGGCCGCCATGCCAACGCCGCCCGCGGCGCCGAGAACCAGCAAGCGCTCGCCGGGCTGCAGCTGGGCTCGGTCTCGAAGCCCATGGAGCGCGGTGATGTAGTTGATCCGGAATCCCGCGGCTTGGGCGAAGCTCATGGCGTTCGGGATTTTCACAACGGCCGTCGCCGGAGTGGAGACAAACTCCGCAAATCCGCCTCGGACCGTCGCCAGCACGCGGTCGCCCGGCGCGAAGCCGTGGACCTCTTGGCCGACGCTGGCGATCCAGCCGCTGACCTCCTGGCCTGGCGTGTGTGGGACCGGCGGCTTCACTTGGTAGCGGCCCAGGGACACGAGAGCGTCTACGTAACCGACCCCGCAGGCCGCGATCTCGACCACCACGCCGTTCGCACCTGGGCTTGGAACAGGCGCGTCAATCAGCTGGTAGTCCGCGATTGAATCGAGGGCCTGCGCTTCGACTTTCTTCATGGCGTCTTCCTCAGCCGCGCGCGGCCGGTGACGACGAGGGAAACGCCTCGAAAGCGTCGCGAAACTCCGCGCGGACTTCGTCAACGAGGTCCTTGGCGGACCTCACCGCCCGCACCCCGGACACCGAGTGACCGGCGCTCCAGATGTCGGTCCAGCGTTTGGGACCGCCTCCCGATGATTTTCCGCCGAATTCGTCGCTCGCCCGCGCCTCGCTGACCGACTCGTCGAGACGCGAGAGGTCGAGCCCCGCAGCGGCGATTGACGGCGCCAGCATGCTGGTGGGCAGACCGGTGAAGCTGGAGGTCAACACCACATCGTCGATCGAGGACTCCATCAGCATGGCGCGATAGGCGTCCGACGCCATGCTTTCGCGTGTGGCGATGAACCGGGTGCCCATGTAGGCGAGGTCGCAGCCCAGAACCTGAGCCGCCGCCAGGGCCCGGCCGTCGCTGACGCCGCCGGCGAGAACGATGACGCCGTCAAAGATCGAGCGCACGGCGCGCACGAAGGCGAAGGGATTGAGCCAGCCCGTCTGGCCGCCCGCGCCAGCGGTGAGCAGGATCAGCCCGTCGACACCGGTCTCGATCGCCCGTTCGGCATGGCGCAGCGTCGCCACATCCGCCAGAACCAGCGCACCGACGTCGTGCAGCGCCGCGACCGCGGGTGCGGGCGACCCGACGCTGGTGATCACGACCTCGACCCGGTGACGAACGAGGCAGGCCAGATCCTGCGCCATCCGCGGGTCGCGCATGATGAGGTTCGGGCAGATCGGCGCCGCCCGGCCCTCCATATCGGCCAGCCGCCCGGCCATATCGGTCAACCACACATCCAGCTCGTCCGCGGTGCGCGCGTTCTTGGTCGGGAAGGCGCCGATGACGCCGGCCCGGCATGCCGCGACGACCAGGTCGGGGCCGGAGACTCGCAGCATGGGCGCGGCGATCAGCGGCACGCTGAGCCGCCCGGCGAGGCGGTCCGGCAGGGCGCTCATCGCCCCTTCCACACGGGCTTGCGCTTCTCGGCGAAGGCGGCCAGCCCCTCCTTGCGATCCTCGGATTCCAACGCACGCTGGGCGTACTGCATCTGCGCGCGCCAGGCCTCGTCATCGGTCCACTCGGGCGAGTGGAATATGATCTCTTTCGTCGCCGCCAAGGCCGTCGGACCATTGACCAGCAAGGCCTCAGCCCAGGCCACCGCCGCCTCCAGCGCCTCGCCCTCGCCGACGACCCGGTTCACGACCCCGAAGCGGTGCAAGTAGTCGGCGTCCTTGAACTCGCCGGTCAGGGCCAGCTCCATGGCCAGGTGGTAGGGCATCCGGCGGGGCAGCCGGAAGAGGCCGCCGCCGATGGCGACGACGTTGTGGCGCACCTCGGGCAGGCCAAAGCGCGCGGTGCGGGCCGCCACGATCAGGTCGCACGAGAGGCAGAGCTCGAACCCGCCTCCCACCGCGAAGCCCTCGACGGCGGCGATCACGGGCTTGCGCGGCGGCTTGGCGAACATGCCAAAGCCCCCGCGCTCCGTCGCCGCCCGCTCGCCCCGCGCCGCCGCCTTCAGGTCCGCGCCGGCCGAGAAGTTGCCGCCAGCGCCGGTGATCACCCCGACGAAGAGGCTGTCGTCGGCGTCCAGCTGGTCGACCGCGGCCTCCATGGCCGTGGCGCTGGCGGCGTCGAAGGCGTTGCGCGCCTGCGGCCGGTTGATGGTGATGATCAGCACCGGGCCTTTGCGCTCGGTGAGAATGCGCTGCTCGTCGCTCATGGGTCCGCTCACAGCGCGAAGGTGAAGCCGCCGTTCACCGGATAGACCTGACCGGTGATCCACGGGGAGGCGTCGGAGGCCAGGAACAGCACCATGTTGGCGATGTCCTGCGGCTGGCCCGGCCGGCGGATGATGTACTTCTCCATCTGCCGCTTCAGGCGCTCGGGATCGCCCTCCAGGGTCCGCTGCACGGCGGGGGTCGCCGTCAGCGCGATGGCCACTGAATTGGCGGTGATCCCATTGCGGCCGAGCGTGCGGGCCACCGAGCGCATGAAGCCGGCCGCCCCGGCTTTGGAGGCGGCGTAGATCTCCATGCTCGCATCGCCCCACCTTCCAGCGTCCGAGATGATGGTGATGATCCGGCCAGGCGCCTGCCGCGCGATCATGCCCGGGATCACCGCGGCCGTGCAGTTGATCACGCCGTAGAAGTTGACCCCGATGAAGCTCTGCCAGACCTCCGGCCCGGTCTCCCAGAACGGCTTGCGCAGTTCCGGCGAGGGGTTGGCCCCCGCGTTGCCGGCGTTGTTGACCAGCACGCCGATCGGTCCGAGCTCGGCGCTGGCCTTTTCGACCATCGCCCTGACGCTCTCCTGGCTGGAAACGTCGGCCTGCACCGCGACCGCCTTGCCCCCGGCGGCGCGCACCTCTTCGGCCACCGCCTCGGCGCGCTCCAGCACGTAGTCGTTGACGGCGACGCCGCCGCTGTTCTTTGCGCCGCCCAGGTGCAGGGCGATCTGGCGCCCCACGCCCTGTCCGGCGCCGGTGACGAGGGCTACGCGGCCGCCCAGATCCAAAATGTCGGTCATACGTTTCTCTCCCGTCCCTTCCAGTAAGGGTCGCGCAATTCGCGCTTCAGCAGTTTGCCCATGGTGTTGCGCGGCAGCTCGGCCACGATCTCGATCGTCCTCGGCCGCTTGTAGGAGGCGAGGCTCTGCTTGCAGTGCTCGAGGATATCCTCCGGATCGGCGGTCCGGCCGGACTTCAGCTCGCAGAAGGCCCTCACCTCCTCGCCGAACTCCTCGTTCGGCACGCCGATCACGGCCACGTCCTGCACGGCCGGATGGGTCAGGATGGCCGCCTCGATCTCCGCCGGATAGATGTTCACCCCGCCCGAGACGATCATGTCCTTGGCCCGGTCGGTGATGAACAGGTATCCGTCCGCGTCGAGGCGGCCGACGTCCCCGGTGCGGAAGAAGCCCTTCGCATCCAGGGTGTCTTCGTCCAGAGCCTTGGCGTTGAGATAGCCGCGGATCACGGCCGGGGTCTTCACCCAGATCTCGCCTTCCTCGCCCACCGACAGTTCGTCGCCGGCCTCGCCCCTGATGCTGATGTGCACGTGTCGGTGAGGCAGGCCGCTCGATCCCGGCTTCTTGCGCTGCATCTCAGGCGAAAGCGCCGTCAGCATGCCGGTCTCGGTGGCGCCGTATCCCTCGGCCAGCACCTCGCCGAAGTGGCCGATGATCCATTCCTTGAGCGAATAGGGCACCGGCGCGGCGCCAACGCCGAGACCTCGGATCGAGGAGACGTCGTATCGGGCGAGGACGTCGGCGGGCAGGCCGGCGATGCGCTTGTACATCGTGGGGACGCCGGTCCACACAGTGACCTTGTGCCGCTCGATCAGGCGGAGGGCTTCCTCGGGATCGAAGCGCCGCAGCAGCACCATCGCGCCGCCCCTCGCCTGCGAGCCCCACACCGATCCGGGCCCCGCGCCGTGGTGCATGGGCAAGGTGATCATCTGCACGTCGCCGGGAACCTGCGGGCGGCTTCCGGCGACGCTCTGCTGGTATTCCAGCATCTCGCGCCGCGCCGTATCGTCCTCGTCGCCGCGGGCGCCCATGACCACGCCCTTGGGCAGGCCCGTCGTGCCGGACGTATAGAGGATCAGGGGCGGGTTGCCGGCCGCGAACCGCGGCGCCGGGGCCGGCTCGGCGATCAGCGAAGCGTAGGGAATGAAGCCGTTCGCCGGCGCGTCGATGGAAACGGCGACCTTCAGGTCCATCCCCTCGAACGCAGGCGCGAGAGCCGCCGGGTCGGCATCGTCGCAGATGATCGCATGAGCGCCGCTGTTGGAGAGGACGTAACGCGTCTCCGCCGGCGTCAGACGCCAGTTGAGCCCCAGAATCCGCACGCCCAGCTTGCCGGCCGCGGCGGCGACGATCGGCCACTCCGGGCGGATCTGCATGCGTGTCACCAGCACGTCGCCGGCGGCCAGGCCCAGGCGTTCGAGGCCGTGAGCGAGAGCGTCGGCTTCGTCGTTCCAACCGCGCCAGGTCACGGTCCGCTCGCCTTCGATCAGCGCCGGCGCGCCGGGCTGCTCGCGCGCCCAGTATTCAAGGCTGCCTGGCCGTGGGTCGCTCATGGGACGAGGCTCCGTCTGAGGGCGGTGATGAAGGCGGCGCTTACGGCGGCCAGGTCGATGTCGTGCGGCGCCAGCAGCCATTGGCCGACGACGCCGCGCAAGGTTGCAAGGATCAGGATCGCCTGCGCCTTGACATCGATGTCTGCGCGCACCTCGCCGGCGGCCACCGCCGCGGCCAGATTGGCCTCGAACGCCCCGGCGCTGCGCGCGTTCAACGCCGCCAGTCGGTCGGCGACCAGATCGTTGTTGAGGCCCTCGACGAGCAGGACGGAGAGGGCGCGGGCGCCGATCGGGTCGCGGCGGGCGGCCTTGAAGTAGAAGGCGACCGTGCCGAGCAGGCGGTCCATGCCGAGGTCGTGGTGCTCGGCCCGCAACAGCGCCCGCCCGAAGCCGTCGATGATGTGTTGGACCAGCGAGACGACCATGCCGCTCTTGCCGCCGAAGTAGTGCGCCGGGAGCCCGCGGCTGTAGCCGGCCGCCTCGCCGACTTCGCTCAGCGTGATCCGCTCGAGCCCACGCTCGCCGACCAGGCGCACCGCGGCGGCCAACAGGCGCTGTTCGGCCTCGTCTCGCCGTTCGGCTTGAGATCGTCGCTCGACTTTGGGCGCCAGCACGTCCTCACCAATCATTTGCTTGCTTGCAAACAAATATGATGGTTGGTTGTGGGTCAACCAATTTGTTTTCGGAGGCCGACCGTGGACGAACAGACCCTGCTGAAGCCGGCGCTCTATCAGGCGCAGGGTAGCGCCGCCGAGCCGGGCCACCCGGCGTTGCTGGGCGGCGTCTGCGCCTGCGGCTACGTGTTCTTCCCGCTGCAGCAGTTCGGCTGCGAGCGGTGCGGCGGGCAGGATCTGCGGCCCAGAACCCTCTCCGGCGCCGGACGTCTGCTGGCCTCCGCACGGGTTCACCTGCACGCAGGCAAGGGTCGGGAGGCGCCGTTCACGGTTGGCGCGATCAAACTCGACGACGGACCGATCGTCAGGACTCTGATCGAAGCCGAGGAGGCCGGGCTGCATCCCGGGACCCGCATGGTCACATTGCTATCACCGGTCGTCGATGCAGAGGGCGCACCCCGGGTCGACCTCAGATTCACTCCGGAGCGCTGAGCGATGACCGCAACATTGAGAGATCTGAGGCCAGTCTACGTCGTCGGCATCGGCTTCCATCGCTACCAGTTCATCTCCGAGACGCCCTATGTGGAGCTCGGCCTGACCGCCGTCCGCGCCGCCCTTGCCGATGCCGCCATCGTCTGGCCGGCCGTGGAGTCGGCCTACTTCGCCAAGGCGTTGCTGCCCATGGCGCCCGGTCGCGCAATGCTGCGGCACCTTGGCGCGACGGGTTTGCCGATCGTGCACGTAGAGAACGCATCGGCTTCGGGGTCGGCGGCGTTCAGGCATGCGTGCATGGAAGTGGCCGCGGGGCTGGCGGACATTTCCCTGGTGGTGGGCGTCGACAAGCCAATGCCCGTGGGCCGGGCGGAGTCCCTGGCGCGCATCGGTAACCTGGCCGACGACGCGATTGCGCCCTTCACCCACTTCGCGCTGCTGGCAGACGCCTATTCCGACCGGACGGGCGCGGCGTTCGAGGACATCGCCCTGGTCGCCGTGAAGAACCACCGCAACGGCGCCAAGAACCCGTTCGCCCAGCATCAGAAGGAGCGGACGCTGGACGAAATTCTCAATGGCAAGAAGATCGCCGGCGCTTTCACCTCGCTGCAGTGCACGCCGGTCGGCGAGGGGGCCGCGGCGGTCATCGTCGCTTCGGAAGAAGGCCTGCGCCGTCAGGGACTGAGCCTCGACCGCGCCGTGCGCGTGGCCTCATCGGCCGGGCGCAGCCAAAGGGTCTACGACGACGCCACGCGCTACGACGCCATGCTCACCCAGGAAACCGCCGAGATCGCGCTGCGCGAAGCGCAGGTCGCGGCGGCCGATCTCGACGTGGTGGAGTTGCACGACGCCTTCACCGTCGAGGAGGTGGAATACGTGGAGGCCATGGGGCTCTGCCCGGACGGCCAGGCCGTGCCGCGGCTCAAGCAAGGCGAGTTCGACATCGGCGGCCGCTGCGCCGTCAGCCCGTCGGGCGGACTGATCTCCATGGGCCATCCCATCGGACCCACCGGCGTTGGCCAGATCGGCGAGGTCACGCGTCAGTTGCGCGGCGAGGCCGGGCCGCGCCAGCATCCGAACGCGCGGACCGGATTGGCGCACATGGTTGGCGTGGGCGCCGTCTGCTACGTGCACATCCTGCAAAGGCTCTAGGTCGCGCCGGTGTTCGCAGCGTCCACCTTCGGCGACCTTGCGCCCCGGCGGCGTGGCTCTTAATCCCCAGCCATGGACCGACCGCGCTTTCACCTGGCCTTCCCCGTGCGCGACCTTGCCGAGGCGCGGGCGTTCTATGGCGAGCTGCTGGGCTGCCCCGAGGGGCGGTCGGCGGCGGACTGGGTGGATTTCGACTTCCGCGGCCATCAGCTGGTCGCCCACCTGGCGCCCCGCGAGCTGCGCGCGGCGGCCACCAACGCGGTGGACGGCGAGGCGGTGCCGGTGCGGCATTTCGGGATCATCGTCAGCCTGGCCGAGTGGGACGCGCTGGCGGCGCGGCTGAAGGCCGCGGGCGCGCGGTTCCTGATCGAGCCGCAGGTGCGCTTCAAGGGCGAGGCCGGTGAGCAGGCGACGATGTTCGTCGCCGATCCGTCTGGCAATGCGCTGGAGTTCAAGGCCTTCGCCGACGAGGCGATGATCTTCGCCCGGTCGGCGCCTTAAGGCGGCCTCCTTTTTACCTTCGTTAACCAACTGGAGCGAGGCTGCGCTTGCTGTGCAGCCCGCCAAAGTCATGTTCGCCAAACCACGCCCGCGTCCAGAGCCCGTTCGGCATGATCCCAGCCTGGCGCTGGGACCGCTGGCCAATCCATACGTCGGCGCGTGCGCCGCCGCCGGCCTCTTCCT
This sequence comes from Caulobacterales bacterium, assembly GCA_044445785.1. Classification (GTDB taxonomy): domain Bacteria; phylum Pseudomonadota; class Alphaproteobacteria; order Caulobacterales; family Caulobacteraceae; genus Acaudatibacter. The sequence continues at coordinate 5,057 of JBIOEF010000071.1, read as the reverse complement.
GCTCTGCGCCGGAGTGCTGGTGCTGCTGACCGGCGATCCGAAGGCCGGCCGTCCGGTGGTCCGCCTCTCGCTGGCCAAGATCGCCGAGACCAGCGCCCCCCCCGGCTGGCGCGAGGCCCTGCCCAAGGAAGCGCCCGGCGAAGCGCCGTTCGATACCGCCACGGTCGAGCTTTCCTCCAGCGCGCCCGCGATGAGCGACATGGGCGCCAGCGGCGGCCAGGCGATCATCACCATCTCGCCCGATTCCCGCGTCGATGGGGCGCAGGCCGCGCCCGGAACTCCGCTCTTGCCGGCGCCGATCGCCGGCTTCTTCACCCAGACCTCCGCCGGCGTGCTGCCGACCATCGCCGCCGACGGGCGCCTGCCGGCCCAGGCGTACGCCCGCCCGTTCGTCGCCAACGGCAAGCCGCGGGTGGCGCTGGTGATCGGGGGCCTTGGGCTCAACGCCAAGGCCACGAAGGAGGCGATCGAGGGCCTGCCGCCGGACGTGACACTGTCGTTCGTGCCCTACGCCGACGGCCTGCAGGGCTGGATCGACATGGCCAGGGCCGCCGGACACGAGGTGCTGCTGGAAGCGCCGATGGAGCCCAAGGATTTCCCGGACAACGATCCTGGCCCCTACACCCTGATGGCCGACGGCAAGCCGGACGACACCACCCACCGCCTGGAATGGCTGCTCTCGCGCGCCAGCGGCTACTTTGGCGTCACCAACTATCTGGGCTCGAAGTTCGTCGGCTCGCCCACCGCCATGGGCATCCTCTCGGCGGACCTGCGCCAGCGGGGCCTGGCCTTCGTCGACGACGGCTCGGCTTCGCGCGTCGGCGGCGGCATCCTGCGCGCCTCGGCCGACCGGATCGTCGACGATCAACTGGCCGGCGAGGCCATCCAGGCCCAGCTCACCGCGCTGGAAACCGAAGCGGCGCGCTCCGGCAAGGCGATGGGCTCTGGCTTCGCCTACCCGATCACCCTGGAGGAGGCGGCGCGCTGGTCCAGCGGCCTTTCCGACCGCGGCTTCCAACTGGTTCCGGCCTCGGCCCTGATGGCGAGGCGCTAGGAGGGTTTTCGTCCATGCCGCAACTGGCCATTCGACCCCGCGGCGCCCAGATGAAGCCGATGGACCTGACACAGCTACGTCCGAACGTCGGCATCGTGCTGATCGCGCGCGACGGCAGGGTGTGGCTTGGCCGCCGGTCGAAGAGCCCGCCGCCGGACAACTGGCAGTTCCCGCAAGGGGGCATCGACGCCGGCGAGGGCGACTTCGAGGCGGCGCTGCGCGAGCTGAAGGAAGAGACCGGGGTCAGCTCGGTGCGCCTCTTGGGCCGCACGCGCGACTGGATCGGCTATGAGTTTCCCCCCGAGCACCAGGGCTCGAAGGTCGGCAAGGGCTGGCGCGGCCAGAAGCAGGTGTGGTTCGCCTTCGCCTTCGAGGGCGACGACGCCGAGATCAATATGGATGGGCATGGCGAGGCGGAGTTCGACGCTTGGCGCTGGGCCGACCTGGACGAGGCGCTGGAGTTCGTGATCGGCTTCAAGCGCGAGGTCTACCGCCAAGTGATCGACCTTTTCGGCCCGTTGGTCGATCGGCATAGGGACGGCGACGCCTAGCCCATTGCCCGGGCCCTTGCCCTCCGAACCCCTTGCCCCCTCTGGCCAACACCGGCAAGAACCTGGGCTGAACGTCCGACCGCGGCGTTTCAAGCGCCGCCCCGAAGGACCGACCATGCCCCCTGCCCCGATCGTCATGACGCACGGCGCGTTCTGCGGCGGCTGGGTGTTCGACGACTTCGCGGCCCCCTTCGTCAAGGCCGGCCACGCGGTGACCGCGCCGGACCTGCCCGGCCACGCCGCCGGCGCCAGCGCCAGCGCCACGGCCGGGCTTTCCATGAGCGACTACGCCTTGGCGCTCGCCAAGGTCGCCGAGGCGCAGAGCGCGCCGCCGGTGCTGATCGGCCATTCGCTGGGCGGGCTCGTCAGCCTGCTGGCGGCGGCGCGGGTGAAGACCGCCGGGATCATCCTGCTCGCGCCCTCGCCGCCCTGGGGCGTCAGCGGTTCGACCATGGAGGAGGCCGTCTCCGCCGTCAGCCTCTATGCGCTGGGCCCGTTCTGGACCCAGGCGATCGAGCCGGACTATCCGACCCTGAGCCGCTACGCCGTCGACCGGCTGGACCGGCCCGAGCGCCACGCGATCTTCGAGCGGATGAAACCCGAGAGCGGGCGCGCGCTCTGGGAGACGCTGAACTGGTGGCTGGACCCGTTCATGACCACCATGGTCCACGCCCCCAGCATGGGCGCGCCGATCCTGGCGCTGACCGGCGAGGCGGACGTCATCCATCCCCCCGCGACCGTGCGCGAGACCGCCCGCCGCGTCGGCGGCGAGGTGCGGGTGCTGCCCAAGATGAGCCACTGGCTGCCGGCAGAACCGGGCTGGCGGGACGTCGCCGACCTCTGCCTCGCCTGGCTCGCCGACGCCGCGACCCTGACGCCCGTTTAGGTCGCGTACTCATAAGCTTGGCGAAGATCGGCGGTCGGAAGCGACGCCAACGCCGTGCTCGACCCCTGGCGGACGATTGTGTGAAGCGGCGCCAGTAGGGCGGGCACAGCCCTCATGTCGCACGGATTAGGCTATCGTGCCGCCACTCGCTCGGGGGGTTTTAGATGTCGCTTACTGACCTGGCGTCCGTTGGCAGCTTCGTCAGCGGCTTGGCCGTGCTCATCTCGCTGATCTACCTCAGCCAACAAATCCGGCAGAACACACACGTCCACCGGGCCACCGCTCACCAGGAGCGGCTCAACTTCGTGAAGGACTTCCTGGCCCGGATCGCCGACCCATCCATGGCGCCGCTGTACCTTCGAGGGTTGTCCGGTGACGGCGAGATGTCGGAGGTGGAGTTCACGCAGTATCGCATGCTGATGCACGGCTGGTTTCTCGGAATGTCAGAGATCGTGTGGCTATACGAGCGTGGTGTGCTTGATGAGGAAAGGTACGCCGGCAGCATGGAAGCCTTGCGCGGGTATCTTCGGTTTTCAGGCTGCCGAGCGGTCTGGCGCGTAATAAATCCTGCGATGCCGACGTCGTTCCGAACCTTGGTCGAGAGGTTCATCGCTGAAGGCGGCGAAGGCGACGTTCACAGCGCGTTCGCGAGTTGGCGAGGCCTTACCGGCTCGGCTGGCGTCGCTGCATCGCCTGCTCAGGCGCAAGTTCTGTGAGTACATGACCTAGGTCGTGCTCTCAGAGCCCGCGGTTGACGCCGGGTTTCGAGTGCGCGCCAATATCGCGGCGGCTGGGGGTATCTGATGAAGTCGTTGACCGTCGCGGCGCTGGTCCTGTTCGCCGCTCTCACTCCTGCAGCGGCCGCGCCGACCGGAGTCGCCGACGCCGAGGCGTTCATGCGCGCCTTCTACGCCCTGGCCAAGACGCCGCCGACCGGCCCGTCGGTGACCCAGCTGGAGCAGTACTTCACGCCCGATCTCGCTAAGGCTCTGGCGACCGACTACAAGCGCGACCCCCAGAACGGATGGGGGAGCAACCGGCGGGTCGACCTCGACTATCGCATCGAATCCCAAGTTGGCGACATTGACCATGTCACCATCTCCTCGCTCGCCACCGCCCAGGGCGCGCGCGTCGACGTGCGCTTTCAGCTGAAGCTGGACAGCACCTCGCCGCCGGAGCCCGGCGAGACCCTTTACGACCTGAAGCGAACCCCGGCCGGCTGGCGGATCGACGAAGTCTCCGCGCCCGCGCAGGGATTCGAAGGCAAGGCGTGGAGCATGCGCCGCCTCCTTCGCCTTCCCGCCGAGCGGTAGCGCATCTGATCAGCGGACATTGCGGAGCGACACCGACGCGTTCGGGCCGACGACAATCAGCCGAGTCCGTCCGACTGAATGATCTGCCTCCACTGAACCATCTGATCGGTGTGGGCCGCTCGGGGCGTCGCGGCGACGAGCGAGTCCATGAACCCCACATACTCTGCGCCGAACTGATGTGACGTCAGACGCCAAGCCGCGCGGAGGCCAGGCGACCCGGCAATGTAGCCTCTCACACCAGCCACAAAACTGGCGTAGGCGGTCCCATCAAGCAGACCGGATCTGTGTTGCAGAAACGAGTCTTCTCCGCTGAGGAACGCAGCGCGGCAGATCGAAAGGAACTGATCAAGCTCGTCGGCCGAAAGTTCCTCGGGGCGCCGCAGTCCCTTGTGGAAGACCACAGACATCACCGGATCAGCAACTCGGAACGAGCCTTCCCACGCGCGGTCGGCGCGCCCCTGCTGCATCAAGGCCCGCTGGTTCTTCTCAGCCTGGCGCACCTGGAGCGCCACATAGATCAACGAGATGGCGACGGCCGCGCTGCTGACGATGCTTGCGAGCGTCGCGACATCTGAAAGGCCCACCCGCTATCCCCCAGCCCCGTCAAAACCAGCGCCCAGGCTATCGGCGCGCGCGGCAAAAGTCCGCCCCATGCTGCTCGTAGCCGATGAAGAAGACGCGAGGTGGATTCGGCGTCGCCATTGTACAGGCGCTCTCCGGCCGCTGCAGCACCCGTTGGCCGCGCCTGCGAGTCCGCGGCCTGGGCGCTCGATCTAGCTGGCGGTCTTGGCGACCCCGTAGATCAGTTCGGAGGTGTCGGTCCCCCGCTGCATGGGCGTGCCGTCCGGATGGCGGCGGGTGGTGAAGACCACGCTCTCGGTCTGGCCATTGTCCCCGTCATGCTCCCAGGACCGGGTGGTGTACTCGGTGCCGGCCTGGACGTTCTTGTCGTTGCGATAGAGGCTCCAGCCTCGCTCGACAAACGCCCAGTCGTGCAGGGCGACGATAATCGGCCGACCCGGCGCCTCCTGGTCGACCATGTGGGTGACGTCCACGTGGCACTGCGTGGGGTTGGTGCCGGGGCTCTCGATGGTCAGCGTGTAGTCGTGCTGGCGCATCGACCAGGTGTCGCCTGACTTGCGGTAGCCGGCCGCCTTGGCCAGCGCCGCCAGGTTGCCGCCATTGACCGCCGGGATGCACACAGACTGCAGGACGCTGAGCACCCCGATCGCGGCGGGGTCGGTGGGCGGGGC
>JBIOEF010000070.1:0-17586 GCA_044445785.1 Caulobacterales bacterium | reverse complement strand
CTTCATGCGCATCTGGTTGATGAAGATGACCAGGGTGCCCGACTTGGAGATCGAGGCGGTGAGCTTGCGCAGGGCCTGGCTCATCAGCCGCGCCTGCAGGCCGGGCAACTGGTCGCCCATCTCGCCCTCGATCTCGGCCCGGGGCGTCAGCGCCGCCACCGAGTCGATGACGATGATGTCGACGGCGCCCGAGCGCACCAGGGTGTCGGTGATCTCCAGCGCCTGCTCGCCGGTGTCGGGCTGGGAGACCAGCAGGTCGTCCAGATTGACCCCCAGCTTGAAGGCGTAGCCGGGATCCAGCGCATGTTCGGCGTCGATGAAGGCGGCGGTGCCGCCGGCCTTCTGCACCTCGGCCACTACGTGCAGGGCGAGCGTGGTCTTGCCCGAGCTTTCCGGCCCGTAGATCTCCACCACCCGGCCTTTGGGCAGGCCCCCGATGCCGAGCGCGATGTCCAGGCCGAGCGAGCCGGTGTGCACCGACTCCATCTCCACCTTGCCCTTGTCGCCCAGCTTCATCACCGAGCCCTTGCCGAAGGCCCGGTCGATCTGCGCCAGCGCCGCTTCCAGAGCGCGCTGCTTGTCTCCGTCGTCCCGTCCCACGAGCTTCAACGCCACATTGCTCATCTTCGCTGATCCCCTCTATCGCACGATTCCGCCAACCCCACCGGCCCCAAGACGATTCCTTAAGGGTCCCCGACGAGCCGGATTCCTACGTACTTGATTTGTTCCATGTTCGCAAGATGTTCTTTTGGGCGGCGAGCGGGGATAAAGCCACCGGCCGGAGGAGCCGCACTTTGGGCACCGTGGCCGGTGCATAACCCTCGCGAGAGTGGAAAACGACTCTGTTGCCGCTAAGCGTGCATTGGGCTTAAGCTTACCTTGACCCGCTCGCGGCAGCAGTCCGCTGAGCGTCAAACGTTAAAGCGAGTTACTCCTGGGAGGGCGATCGCCATGAGTTGGAAGCAAGTCTCAACGCTCCTGCTGGCTTTCAGCTCGATCGCGTGGGCCGAAGCGAGGGCTACGGATTTAACCCCGGCAATCTATGTGCGCGCCCCCACGACGACGACAGTTAGGCCTGGTCAGGGTTGGAACACCGCGCTCGGCGCACCGACTGCGAACACTTGCATTTCGGGTTACGTGATGGACCGGGAAGCCCATCCCCAGTCAACCATTTCGTTTCAGCAGGTGCGCAGCAGGTCCGAATTGATGTCAGCAAGCTCCGTATCAGCAGGTGCTTCCGGCATGTTTGGGGAAGGCAGTGCGTCAGCTACTGCGAGCTGGGCAGAGGCGACCACCATCGACGACCAAGCGGTCAATATTGCAGCACAACTCCTTGTCACGAGCGAGATCGACACTGTCGTTACACCGTTGGTGGAGACACAACTCCAGCAGCTAAGGAAATCTCCAGCTCCTTCTGACGTGTTGAATCCGGATAATAGCAGTTCATCGGCACATGGCTTGATCAACGCCGGCTCTAATCTTCTCACCATCGATGGCGCTCACATCCACAAGACCGATCTAGACTTCCGTGAGATGTGCGGCGACAAGTTTGTACTGTCTGTCACACGCGGCGGTGCTGCGACTTTCCTGTATTCATTTACCGTGCACAGCGAGAGTGAGGCGAAGCAGGTAGCCGCGTCCGTGTCAGGCTCGTATGCTGCGTTAAACGTTAATGCCAGCGTCAATTCCGCAATTTCCAGCTACAGTAACAGCAGTTCTCTAAATATTCGCAGCGACATCGTGGGAGGTAGTCCTGAAATCAGTATATCGCCGACATCGGCTCAATCGGACATCGCAGCGTTTATTCAATCAGTTCCGACGTCCGCCGTGGGACAATATGTATATCTAGTCAGCTATGAAGACATTGAACACGGCAATATTAGAGTAGACGATGAAGACGCAACTATTCTTGATAAAATCGTCGAGTCCTACTATGATGTGAGCGATCTAGAATTGGCAACACAGACAACACTGGAACCTTCAGCTCCATATCTGCTAGACAATCCGTCATTTAGTAACGTAACCACGACTCAGCTGGCTATAGTTAAAGATGATTTAGATGATGAGAAGGTGAGGTTGCTGAACGCTGCCAATCTGTGCGTCAATCCTAAAGTTAGAACTTGTGCTCTTCCGCAATTGTCATTTGATGATTATCAATTGAGATCCTTCTTGCCAATGCCCACGTCCCTGTCGGCTGGCTATAGGTCGTTGACTGACGCAGAAGCCGATCTCAACACGTGGGAGACAAATGGCGCCCAGCTGACCGCCGTTGCGATCAGCAGATAGATCATCATCCAGATGGGCGGCGGCAGCCTGACCAACGATCCCACTCCTGACTCCAGCGCCGCGACCTGGCGGCCTCGCCCTTCAGCGCCCCTCCGCCAGCCGCACGGCGACGTAGATCACCGCCATCCCGAGCACGGTCGCCACGCTGGTCCAGAGCCTGGGCAGGGTGCGGTGGCTGGTCGGCACCAACTCGCTGGCGCCCAGATAGAGGAAGATGCCGGTGAATAGGGCGACGAGGAGGCCGAGCACGCCTTCCGATACCGAAAAGAGCCGGGTCGCGAGGATACCAACCAGCGGCGCGGCGGCGTCGGCGATCAGCCAGCCGCGCGCGCGTCCCTGCCCGCCACCGCCGGCCAGGCTCATGGTCACGGTGTTGATCCCGTCGGAGACGTCGTGGGCGAGGACCGCGACCGCCACCACCACCCCCACCGCCGGCGCCACCTGGAAGGCCAGGCCGATGCCAAGGCCGTCCAGCAGGCTATGGACGGTGAGGCTGGCCGGGCCCAGATGCCCTCGCCGCTTTTCGGCCGCCGCCGTCATGGCCCTGTCGAGGAACATGTAGCCGCAGAAGCCGATGGCGACGACGCCCAGGATCTCCGTCGGGGTGGCGGTCATCTGCGCCAGGATCAGCGCCTCGGGCATCAGGTCGAAGAGCGCGACGCCGATCACCGCGCCGGCGGAGAAGCCGAGAATCAGCGGCACCTGGTCCTTGAACCTCAGCGCCAGCGCGCCGCCAAAGAGCGTCGCCAGCCCGGCGACCAGGCCGACGGCGCCGATCAGGGCGAGGGTGGTGAGATTGTCGATGGCGCCGGCCCCCGCAAGCATGAGCGAGCAACCGGCTTAAGCCGCGCGAGGCTCCGGCTCAACCGCCTTTTGGGACTTGGGTCGCTTAGGCTAGAGCCAGCCGTCGTCGGTCCTGGCCAGCTCCGCGTGCTCGGCGCCCGCCTGTCGCTGGCCCTCGAGGAAATCCAGGAACTCGGGATCCAGGACGCCCTCGCGGTCGGCGAGCTGATGGGGCAGGAGGTCGGGCGTCGGGGTCATCTTCAGGATCACCGGACCGTCCTCGGCCGGGGCGATGTCCCAGCCGATGAGGCCCAGATGGCGCATCAGCCTGGCGCCCTCCACCGCCGTCGCCTTCATCGCCTCCCAGTCGGGAATGGTCAGGGCCAGGAGCGAGGCGCCGGCGCGGACCTCGGCCAGGTCCGGACCCGAACCGCTGGTGACCCGCAGCACCTGGCCGGTCTTCAGGTCCAGCTGGGCCAGGTACTCATGGCGCCCCGGCAGCTTCCACACCGCGCGGAACACCCTGGGCTCCGCCCCGCCGGCGAGCGTCACCAGCCGCACAGCCGCCAGATGGCCGCCGACGAAGGGGCCGAACTTGGCGTGCGGCGCCAGCAGGGGCTGGAAGAGATAGCCGCCGGCGTGATTGTCGCAGACGTCCTCGATCAGGTGGTCGATCTCGGTCGCCGGATCGATGTGGGCGTCGCCGAAGATAACCCTGGCGCCGCCGCCTTCCGCCGGTTGGCCGACCAAGGGACGGCCGATCCGCTGATTGAGGAACTGGCGCAGCTCGTCCCTGGTGCGCAGCAGGTTGGGCGATGGGGTGGCCAGCTCGCTGACGAAGATCGCTTCCAGCGGCGCCACCGGCAGGCCGTGGGTGGCCAGGTAAGCGCTGGCGGCGACGCGGTTGCTGGCCAGGCCAAACCAGTCGTGGCGGAAGTTGGCCTGCAGGGCCAGCTCGCGCCCTCGCCGATGGCCGACCACCGAGCGGCGGTCGCTGGCCGCCCAGAACGCCTCGTCATAGAGCCGCAGCCGCGCGTAATCGCTGAAGGAGACGCGGCCGGGACCGAACGAAAGGCCGGCGAAATCGCGCATCAGCCGGGTGGGCGGGACGCCCGCCGCCTCGGCCATGCGGGCGATCAGGCCGACCATGCTCTCGTCGGGGTTGGCGCGGGCGGCGAGCGCGCGGAAGTTCGCCAAGTCCGCCTGCCGCTGCAGCGCCGTCGTCATCTGGCCCGACCGTCCGCACCCTGAAAGGCCGTATGTGGCGCGGCAATCTTGAGCAAATGGTTACTCAAATGAGTTCGGCGGCGATGATCTCGGCCGCATCGACCAACGCGTCGACGTCGGCGGCGGTTGTGCGGTGGTTGAAGATGGCCGCGCGGGCCACCGTCTTGCCGCCGATCCGGGTGGTCGAGGGCGCCGCCAGACCCCGCTCCTGCAGGCGCATGACGAGCTCGAGGTTGAGCTCGCCCGTCGCGTCGGCCTTCAGCGAAAAGCAGACGATGTTCAGCGGCACCGGCGCGGCGAGCTCGAAGGGCGCCGACGAGGCGATGCGCCGCGCCAGATGCTGGGCCAGATCGCAGTTGGTCTCGATGGCGGCGGCGATGGCGTCCGCGCCCAGGGTCTGAAGGCTGAACCAGACCTTCAGGGCGCGAAAACCGCGCGAGAGGTCGGGCCCGAAATCGCAGGGCCAGTCCTCGCCCGCCGCCAGCCCGCGGGGCGCCCGGCTGAGGTAGGCGGCCGGCGCGGCGAAGGTCCCGCGATGGGCCGCCGGGTCGCGGACCAGCAGGAACCCGGCGTCGTAGGGCGCGTGGGCCCATTTGTGAAAGTCGAGCGCCACGCTGTCGGCGCGCTCCAGCCCGGTGGTCAGCGGCTTCAGGCGAGGCGAGAGCGCCGTCAGCGCGCCGAACGCGCCGTCGACGTGGAACCACAGGCCCTCGGCGGCGCAGAGCTCGGCCAGGGCGCCAAGGTCGTCGAAGGCGCCGAAATTGACGCCGCCCGCCGTGCCCACCACCAGAAACGGCTTCAACCCCGCCGCCCGATCGGCGCCGATGGCGGCGCGGAGGGCGTCAAGCCGCATGGCGCCGGACGCGTCGGTTTCGATCAGGCGCAGGAAGTCGCCGCCGACCCCCGCCAGTTCCGCGCCCTGGCGAACGCAGCCGTGGGCCTGGGCCGAGGCGTAGCCGGCCAGCTGCGCCGACGCGGCGCGCAGGCCGCTATCGCGCACGCCGTGGCCGAGGGCGGCGTCGCGCGCCACCAGCAGCCCGAGGAAGTTGGCCTGCGAAGCGCCGGTGACGAAGACGCCCGAGCTCTCGCGCGGAAAGCCGAACGCCTCGGCCGCCCAGAGGGTGATCTGGCGCTCGACGATGGGGCCGATGTGGTCGCGACCGCCGCAGTTGGCGTTGAGCGCGGCGGCCAGCATCTCCGCCACCATGCCGACGGGCGTGCCGGCCCCGTTCGCCCAGCCGTAGAAACGCGGGTGGGTGGCGCCGACGCCATAGGGCGCGATCAGAGTCTCGAAGTCGGCCAGCACCGCCTCGATCGGCCGCTCGCCGTGCGGCAGCGGCTGGGCGAAACGAGCGCGCACGGCGTCGGGCGCGCGGCGCCACACGGGTCCCTCGCCCGCGTGTTGCAGCCGGTCGATGGCGCCCTCCAGAGCCCGGCGCGCGGCCTCGCGGAAGGCGCCCCAGTCGTCCGGGTCCAGGTCGGTCATCGGTTCGGCGCCGCTCAGCGTCAGGCCCTGCGCGGCAGGAGCGACGACCAGGCGTCGAACAGCCGGTCGAGGTCGGCCTCGACGGCCGCCAGACCCTCAGCAGCGGCGCGGGCGATCAGGGGCATGCTGGCGCAGACCCGCAAGGCGACCCGCTCGCCAACCACCACCGGCTGGCCGAGATGGCAGGGTGGCGCGGCGCCGTCGGCGGGAGATTGCAAGGCCTCGTAGACGCTGCGCGCGTCGGACCCGTCGATGTGGATGACCGGCGTCAGCCCGGGCGCACCCATGGCCCCCGGTCCGTCCAGCACCTCGAGGCGCGGCGTCGCCTCCACTCGCTGGCGAACGGCGCGGTCGAAGTCGGCGATCAGCGCCTCGCGGCTGGCGATCGGAACGGCCTCGAAGGCCTCGATCTCCGCGAGCGCGGCGGTCCAGCGCAGACCAAGGCCGAGGTTCGCCGGATGGCGCAGCTGCGGGGCGATGGACGCGCGCAGGGACGCCGGCCAGTCCAGCGCCGCCGAGTAGGGCGCCAGCGGACCGGCCGCGGCGGGCGCGCTCTCCAGCCGCCGCGCGAGTTCGGCCGGGACCAGCAGCGCGCCGCTGAAGGGCGGTCCGCCCGCGAACTTCGAGCCGGTGAGCATCACCGCAAAGCCGCTGGCCAGGTCCCAGGCGACCGCCTGCGCGGAACAGCGCAGCTGGCAGGCGTCGACGACCACCATCACCTGGCCAGGATGCCGCGCCAGTATCTGGCGGGCGGCGGCGCGGCTGACGCCCTGGCGCCCGGTCTTGGAGGCGTCCAGCACGTGCAGCAGGACGAAGGCGCCGGACCCCGCGGCGCGCTCCACGCGCATCGCCGCCTCCTGGTCGACGTTCGCCCCGGACCGCAGGGTCCCGTCGGGGCGGCGGATCTCGAGCGCCTCGACGCTGATCGGCGCATCCTCCCAGCCGGGCAGACGCTCTCCTTTGACAACCGCGCCGCCCAGCGATGCGTGGCCCAGGAAATGGCGCCCGTCGGCGGCCGCCGGCACGCCCGAGCCGGTCTCGGCGGGCGCGACGATGATGTTGACCAACGGCCGGTCCGCCGGCGTCAGGGCGAGGCTGAGCGCCAGGAACTCGGCCTCGGATCCGGACGCCGAGAGAATCACCTCGCACTCTTCCGCGCCATAGAGCGCCAGCAGCCGCGCGCGGATGTCGTCGAACCAGGCCTCGATGGAAAGCTGGTCGCCGCCGTTGCGCGAGATCAGCCGATCCAGCGCCTCGCCGGCGGACGCCCAGCCGCGCGGCGAGATCGCCGAGGCGGTCGAGGACGAGAACCAGAGCTCGTCCGGCGCCGGCGTGGCCGGGACGCCGTTGCGGTTGCGCCGGGTGGCGGGGTCCAGCCAGAGCCGCTCATCGCCGCCGCTGACCAGCAGCAGACCCAGCTGCGCCTGACGCGCCGGTGAGAGGGCGAACGGCGGGCCCACAGGCTTGCGCCCGGCCGCCGAAAACGCCCTCGCCGATGCCGCGACCATACAATCCTGCCTGGAGCCGGGTGCGCGTCTTGGAACCCGAATCGATGCTCAGGCTTTTTATCGTCGCCCAAGGGCTAACGTTTCGTTGTTGCAGTCGGGCCTGGGCGCGTTAACCTTTCCGGGGCGCCGTCCGAGGACGGATGGAACGCTCGAAACTCGAAGGTGAGGACACCTCAGAATGCATCGTCTCCTGATCGCCGCCGCCAGCGCGGCGCTTCTCGTGGCCACGGCCGCGCCCGCCCTGTCGGAAGACTATCCGCCCTGCATGCACAAGGGCCAGGATCACTGCCGCGCCGTCCATGGCGGCTGGGATCATGGGCGCCATCATGGCGGTGGCGGCCATCACGGCGGCGGCGGTCATCACGGCGGCCACGGCAAGGGCCACCACTAGCGGCGACGGACAAGGATCCCGGCCGGGCCGGGGTCCTTAGTCCGCGGGCGTCATTGGCCAAGAGGCCGGCCGGGGGCGAGCTTGACCACCGAGCAGCAACGAAAGGCGCGCGGCGAAGCCTTCGGCTACGTGTGCCATCGCTGCATGAACTGCTGCCACGACAAGATCATCCAGGTGAATCCCTATGAGATCGCCCACCTGGCCCGACGGCTGGGCGAGACGACGGGCGCGTTCAGCGAGACCCGGACCCACGGGGGCGAAGGGACGTCGCTCGCCCGAACCGACGACGGCGCCTGCGTCTTCCTGGGCGCGGAGGGCTGCACCGTGCACCCGGACCGGCCGCTGGTCTGCCGCATCTATCCCCTCGGCCGGCACGTGGAGGCGGACGGAACCGAGCGCTGGAGCCACGCCACGCCGCATCCGAGGACCGCCGGCGTCTACTCCAAGCAAGGGACCATCGCCGACTTCATCGCCAACCAGGACGCCGACCTCTTCATCAAGGCCGCCGACGAATACGCCGCCTGGCTGCGGCGGGCCTGCGAGGTGCTGGACGAGGCGACGGAAGCGGACGAACTCGCCGTTGAACTCTCCGATGCGGATCTGCTCGACATGGACGGCGCGATCGCGGCGCACTGCGAGGCGAGCGGCGTGAGCGAACCCGCCAATCTGGAGGCGCGCAAGGCGCTGCATCTGGCCATACTGGGCCAAAGCCTGGATGACTTCGCCGGAGGCGATCGATGAGCGACAAGAAGAGCCCCAACCGGCGCGGCGCGCGGCTTGTCGCCGCCATCTCCGCGCTCAGCGTCTCGCTGGGGATGAGCGCTTCGGGCGCGACGATCGGCGAGAAGGGCGCCTACGAAGGCCGCACATCGCTCGAGGCCGGGCTCCCACAGGGCCAGCGGCTGCACAAGCCGATCATCGAAACCCAGGTCAGTCACAAGGGACGCAAGGGTCGCCACCACGGCGGTGCGGCCGGCGGGCGAACGCAGCGCTCGGTGAAGACCCGGCGCGGGGGTAAACTGCAGGACTCGGTGAAGGTGCAGAGCTCGGAGAAGTCCGACAGCTACATCCGACAATGACGGCGGCGACATCGTTCCAAGGCCGGACAAGCTTGGCGACGCGAAACCGGGAAGCAGGCCATGGGTGAAGACAGTTCGGATCGCCGCCGCCGCACCGCGCAACTGGTGGCCGCCGTTTCGGTGCTGAGCGTCTCGCTCGGCCTGGCCAGCGAGGGGGGCGCGATCGGGGTGACCAAGTGGGCCAACGCGGCGCCCAGCGAGCCCGCGCACCAAATGACGGGCAAGCGCTCGCACAAACCGGTCAAAGCCTATGCGAGCCGAAAGCTGCCCGGCCGGATCCATTCCACCAAGATCAGCATGGACAAGCTGAGCCGCGGCTCACTCAACTTCGGGAAGGTCGGGTTCGACAAGGGCCCAGGCGCGAGCGCCAATGCGGGGAAGGTGAACTCCGGCAAGACGGCGCACACCATCAAGCTGACCAACGCGATCAAGTCGCCTACGGAGCAGTAGCGGCGGTCACCGGCGGCGCGGCCGCTGCGTCGTCGGGGCTGCCGTCGGCGGCGGCGCGGGCGGCGGCGCAGCGTTGTTCTGGCCGGCCAGCGCCAGGGCGAAGGCCGCGCCTGGGTTCATCGCATCGACCATGGCCGTTGGCATCAGGATGGTGACGCCCCGCTCCTTGGTGGTCTCATAGATGATGTTCATGGCCCTGAGCTGGAACGCCATCGGGTGGTCGCCATAGGCCTTGGCGGCCTCGACGAACTTGGCCGCCACCTCCTGCTCGGCCGAGCCCAGGATCACCCGGGCCTGCCGTTCGCGCTCGGCCTGGGCCTGGCGGGACATGGCGTCCTGCAGGGCCACCGGGATAGCGACGTCACGGATCTCGACGCTCATGACCTCCACGCCCCAGGCGCCGGTCTTGCGGGCGATCTCGGCGCGGATCTGGTCGTCGGCGGCCCGGCGCTCGGAGAGCAGCTGGGTCAGCATGGATTCGCCGATGGTCTCGCGCAGCGAGGTCTGGGCGACGCGGTCGATGGCCTGGCGGTAGTCGGTGATCTCCAGCGCCGCCTTCTGGGCGTCGATCACCCGCCAGAAGATGATCGCATCTACGTTCACCGGCACAGTGTCCTTGGTCAGCGCCTGCTCGGCGTTGAAGGCGGTGGTCTGGATGCGCTGGTCGATCACCTGGGTGACCAGGTCCAGGATCGGCACGATCATGAAGAGGCCCGGGCCGCGAACGCCCATGAACCGGCCGGCGCGGAGGATCACGAACCGCTCCCAGGCCTTGGCCATCTTCAGGGAGAGCGCCGTCAGCGCCGCCAGGATAACCAGCGGCGCGGCTTCCACCGGACCCACGAAGCGGCCGACGGCGCCGGCGACGACCAGGATCAGGACGACCAGGAAGAGGGTGATCGGGTTCATGAGACGGCTCCGCCCTCGGTGGGAAGAGGTCGATCATAGCACGGCTTAGGCGCCGGAGCGCCCATCCCTCCGCCGCTGGGCCGTGCCCCAGCCTCAGACGCTCGCGCTCTCGCAAGAAAAAATAAATCCCTGCGCCCAATAATCGGTTTGATCGCATCGGTACGTCTCCAGAGAAGCTCAAGAGGGACGCCTGCGCGATGACACGGGGAGCTTGGCTTGAATTGACTGAGACCCACGCCGCGGCGGTCGGCGCCGGCGAGCCCGCCGGCGCGAGCGCCCAGACCGCCCGCGAACTCTTCGCCGCCATGATCGATTGCCACGCCGCGCCGCTGCCGGCGCTGATCGCGTTCAACGTCCTCCTGGGCGCCGTGATGGCGATCCTAGGTCACCCTTGGCCGGCGCTGGCCTGGACCGTGGCGATGCTGGCGGTCGACATCCCGTTTCAGGCCGCCCTGAAGCGGTGGTCGTCGTCCCTGCGCGCCATCGACCCGCAGGCGGGCACGAGCAGCCTCTGTCGCACGGTGATGCTGAGGGCGCTGCTGCTGGTCTCGGCGCCGGCGGTCCTGGCGCTGATCAAGCCCGACCCCGCCGACCTGGTGCTGCTGATGCTGATCTGCTGCGGCATGATCATCCTGGCGCTCTGCCGCTCGCTGGTCTCGCGCCGGCTCTTCTGGATGACCTCGATCGCCCCGCTGATCGGTTTCTGCGCCGCCATCGCCGGCGCCACCCGCAGCCTCCCCGACCTGGCGCTGCTGGGCGCGGCCGCATGGCTGGCCGGCGTGCTCTGGATCGTCGATGAGGCCAACAAGCAGGGGATGGCCGAGTTCAACGGCTCCCAGGCAGAGAAGAACCTGATGCTGCAGACCATGGCCAAGGCGCGCGACGAGGCGGTGGACCGCTCCATCGACGCCGAGCGCCTGCGCGAGGAGGCCGGCCGCGCCAACCAGGCCAAGTCAACCTTCCTGGCCACCATGAGCCACGAGATCCGCACGCCGATGAACGGCGTCCTGGGCATGGCCCAGCTGCTCAAGCGCTCCAAGCTGACCAAGCGCCAGACCCTGCAGCTGGACACCATCATCCAGAGCGGCGAGTTCCTGCTGGCGATCCTCAACGACATCCTCGACCTTTCCAAGATCGGCGCGGGACGGATGGAGATCGCCAGGTCGCCGACGGACCTGCGCGAGGCCCTGGACCAGATGATCCAGCTCTGGCGGCCGCGGGCGGAGGAGAAGGGCCTGGCCCTGACCCTGCACCTCGACCCCGACGCGCCCGCTCACATGCTCGCCGATACGTTGCGGCTGCGGCAGATCCTGTTCAACCTGATCGGCAATGCGCTGAAGTTCACCGACAAGGGCGGGGTGGCGGTGCGGGTGCTGAGTCCGCCCAGCGACGGCCCGATGCGCCAGGTCACCTTCCAGGTGGCCGACACTGGCGTTGGCATCGCGCCGGAGGACCTGCCGCTGCTCTTCGAGCGGTTCTCGCAGGTGGACGATTCGGAAGTGCGCCGCTTCGGCGGCACTGGCCTGGGCCTGGCCGTCTCCAAGCAGCTGGCCGAGCTGATGGGCGGCGAGATCACCGTCGAGAGCGTGCTGGGGCGCGGCTCGACCTTCAGCATCACCCTGCCGATGGAGGAGACCGAGGCGCCGGAGGGCGCGGCTGCGCTCGGCCAGATCGAACCCCACGAGGTCGCCGAGCGGCTGGAGATCCTGGCCACCGACGACAACCCGACCAACCTTCTGGTGCTCGACCACCTGCTGCATGCGCTCGGCCACTCGGTGACCAAGGCGATGAGCGGGGCCGATGCGCTGACGCTGATGGCTGAGCGGCCGTTCGACCTGGTGCTGATGGATATCCAGATGCCCAAGCTGAGCGGCGTCGACGTGCTGCGCGCCCTGCGCGCGCAGGCCGGCCCCAACGAGTCCACGCCGCTGATCGCGCTCACCGCCGACGCGCTCTCGGGCGACCGCGAACGCTACCTGGGCCTGGGCTTCTCCGAGCACGTGACCAAGCCGATCGACGTGCCGCGCCTGGTCGCGGCGATGGAAGCGGCGCTGAACGCCGAGGTGCGCGCGGCGGCTTAGGGCCGCGCTTGCCGCAACCACCCCTCACCTCACCTCTCCCCACTTCGTGGGGCGAGGGCTACTGAGAGAGCTGTGGGCGGACGGACCGCGACGCTCGCTCCGGCCCTTCAGTATCCCTCTCCCCGTGCAGCGGGGAGAGGTGCGGTGAGGGGGCCGCTCAGTCCTCCACGACCCCGATCACCAGCGGTTCGTCCGCGAAGACGCCGGCCAGCACGTCCGGCAGCAGCTCGGCCAGGCCTTCGGGGAAGACGCGTTCGTCAGCGAGGCGCAGCTCATCCAGCGTCCACCAGCGCAGGTCGTCGACGCTGGCGCGCTCCAGCGCGTCCCAGCCCTCGCGGGAGAGCGCGCCGCCGGCGGTGTAGGCGACGACGTAGTGCTCCTTGAAGAGCCAGGGCGCGCCCGTCTCGTCGCTCATCAGCGCCTCGCGATACCAGACGATGGAGCCAAGCCGCGCGTCGGTGACGCCGGTCTCCTCGATGATCTCCCGCGCGGCCGCCTCCAGCACAGTTTCGCCCGCCTCGAGACCGCCGCCGACGGTGAACCAGAACGAGGGGCCGGCCAGGTCCCAGGGCCAGCGGCCCTTCATCAGGGCGATGCGGCCGTCGGGATCCAGCAAGAGGACGCGGGCGGTGGGTCGCTCGCGCACCGCCGTCTTACGCGCCCGCGAACATGTGCTCGAAGTTGCGGCGATAGAACTTGTCGCGCACGTCTTCGGTGAGGCCCTCAAACGACGACTCGAACCGCTCGATCGGGTTGCGGGTGCCTTCGGGGTGCGGGAAGTCGGAGGAGAAGAGGAAGAGGTCCTCGCCGCCTTCCTTGATGATCAGCCCGGCGTTCTCGGTGGCGAACGGCGTGAAGCGCACCGCGCGGCGGATGAACTCCGAGGGCGCCATGGAAAGGCCGCCGATCACCGGGTCGGTCTTGCGCCAGCCCTTCCAGGCCTGGTCGAGGCGGCGCAGGAAGTCCGGCACCCAGCCGGCGCCGAGCTCGATCACCCCGCCGCGCAACGCCGGGAAGCGATCGAAAACGCCGTCGAAGGCCAGCGAGGCCAGGAAATTCTGAGGCGCGAAGCAGAGCGAGAAATAGTCCTTGGCGCGCAGGTTCTCGCCGCCGCCCAGCCAGTCCTTGGGCCGGGGATGGCCGTTGTTGTGATAGGCGCCAGGCAGGCTCGGCGACGCCGCGCCCACGTGCAGCATGAAGGGCGTGCCGCTCTCGGCGAGCGCCCGCCAAACCGGGTCGAGGTCTGGATGGCCGGGCGAGCGGTCGCCCGCCGGCGCGGCCGGAACCCAGATCGCGCCGACGCCGGCCTTGATCGCAAACTCGACCTCCGCCAGCGCCCTCTCTGGATCATCGAGCGGCGCGACGCCGACCGCGATCAGCCGCTTGTCGCGCGAGACGAAGTCGGCCATGCCGCGGTTCAGCGCCCGCGCGCCGCCGTACTTCACCTTCGGGTCCTCCACGCGCAGGAACTGCGATCCGGCGAAGGTGGTGAAGACCAGCTGCCGGGCGAACCCCAGATCGTCCAGCGCCTTGGACCGCTCGGCCGGGTCCATCGCCCCATAGGCGGCCCAGCCCTTGGGCCCTTCGACCACATTGACCGCGATCTCGGCCGTCTTGGCCGCGTCCTGCTGCCGCGCCAGGGCCTTGGCGATGGCCTTCTCGGCGCCAGAGCCCCCGGCCTCCAGGCGCATGCCGATCAGGCCAGCGCGGACCTCCGGCTCGGCGTAGGCGGCGAGCCAGTCGGTGCTCTCCATGATGTGACTGTCAGCGTCGCAAAAGACGCGGCCTTTGGCGTAGGGCATGCGGGATCTCTCAAAATGGCTGATTTTTGATCGCCCAAGTATCCGCCGGAATTGACCCTACGCCAAGAGGGGTGCGGGACGGCCAGCGCGCGGGAACGAACCCGCGAAAATCACCGTAGATTCACCGTAGAAACGGTGGCGTTTCCGATAATGCGGAGCGTTACACGGTTTTGCGGCGGTGGGCGGCGTCTGACGAGGGCATGCGGCGGGCGTCTTTGCGATTCGCAAACAATGCAGTCAGCAATGAATCTGGCGCTCTGTCAAGGGGTGACGCGCCCTTGCGCCCCTTCCACCACCACGCCGATGGCGTGGCGGTCCCCCTCCCCCGCTGCGCGGGGTAGGAGTTGAAGGCGCGGCGGCGCCCCGACCTCATTCTCCTCACCCGTGAAACGGGGGAGGTGGCGCGGCGCGCAGCGCCGTGACGGTGGGCGCGCAAGGCGGCGTGCACTGACGGGTGCGGAATTCGCTGTTGCCGAGAACCTGCGTCCCGCCGCATATCCTCCGGCCATGCCCAAAACCGCCCTCCTCGTCATCGACGTCCAGTCCGCCATCGTCGAGAGCGCGTACCGGCGCGACGCGGTGCTGGCGGCGATCGCGGCCATGGCCGAGCGGGCGCGGGCGGCGGGGGCGGCGGTCATTTATCTGCAGCACTGCCATCACAGCTATCCGGCGCTGGTGAAGGGCGCGGAGGGCTGGGCGATCCATCCGGCCGTGGCCCCCAAGGCCGGCGACGTGGTGGTGGAAAAGCGCGCCTCCGACGGGTTCGACGACACGGTGCTCGCGGAGGAGCTGGCGCGGCTGGGCGTGCAGCGGCTGGTGATCTGCGGACTTCAAACCGAGTTCTGCGTCGACGCCACGGCCCGGGCGGCGTTCAGCCGCGGGTTCGAGGTGGTGCTGGCCAGCGACGCGCACACCACGGGCGATGCGGTGACGCCGGCGGAGACCACCATCCGCCACCACAACTATGCCCTGGGGGGCCTGGCCCATCCCGAGCGGAAGATCGCGGTGGTGGAGAGCGCGGCGGTGGGGTTCTGAAGCTCCGTCACCCCGGCCGGAGCCGCACAGCGGCGTAGAGCCGGGGCCGGACGAGCCGGTTCCTAGACGAAATCCAGCTTGACGGCTGCGGGTCCGGCCCCGGCTCTACGCTTCGCTGCGGCCGGGGTGACGGAACTTGCATCGGTGAAAGAGGATCACCCCGTCCCGGCGATCCGGTGGAAGCTTTCCACCAGCGATCCGGCGACCAGGCGCCAGCCGTCGACGAGGACGAAGAAGATCAGCTTGAACGGCAGGCTCACCACCACGGGCGGGAGCATCATCATGCCCATGCTCATGAGCACGCTCGCCACGACCAGGTCGATCACCAGGAAGGGCACGAACAATAGGAACCCGATCTCGAAGGCGCGCTTCAGCTCCGAGATCATGAACGCCGGGGTGACCACCTGCAGCGGGGTGTCGGCGGCGTGGGCGGGGCGCGGGATGCGGCTGAGGCGAATGAAGAGCGCCAGGTCGTCCTGGTCGACCTGGTTCAGCATGAAGGTCTTCACCGGCGTGGCGGCGGCGTTGAAGGCCACCGGCAGCTCGATCTTGTGGTCCAGCAGTGGCTTGATCCCCTGGTCGTAGCTGGCCTGCAGGGTCGGGCCCATGACGATGGCGGTGAGGAAGAGCGAGAGGCTGATCAGCACCGCGTTGGGCGGGGTCTGCTGCAGGCCCAGCGCCTGACGCAGCAGCGAGAGCACCACGATGATCCGCACGAACGAGGTGGTCATGATCACGATCGAGGGGGCGAGCGAGAGGACGGTGATCAGGCCGATCAGCTGCACCACCCGGTCGGTGAGCCCCCCGCCAGTGCCGAGGTTGATGTTCACCGACTGGGCGATGGCCACGGCCGGCACGATCAGGCTGAGCACGGTGACGACGAGCGAGATCAGCGCCGCGCGGCGGATCTCCTCGCCCGTGGGCTTGTGCAGAATGGTGGAGAGGAGGCGGATCATCCGGCCGCGCCTCCGCGCCTGGCCCTGGCGGCGGGAACCTCGTCGAGCAGGCGCCCCTCGCCCAAGAGGATCAGCCGCTCGGTCTCGTCCAGGCGCACGAGCACCAGGCGCCGGCTGGGATCCAGCGGCAGGCTCTCGACGATGGCCAGCCGCCGCTCGGCCTTCGGGCGCTGCAGGCGCACCATCCATTCGGGGCCCCACTTGCGCGCGCCGACGGCGGCCAGGCCCACCAGGCCAAGCGTGATCACGAGGGCGAAAAGGGCGCGGGCGAGGTCCGCGAGATCCATGGGCGAAACGCTAAGCTGCCAGGGGTGACAAGGGCGTGGGTCAGCCATGGCCCGCGTCGTCTTAAGGACCGATTAACCCTGTTCGTTCACCTTTTGGGGCGTCATGACGCTGGACGACATCCCTCTGTTCGCCACGCTGAAGAGCCGGCTGGACTACATCGCCGACCGCCAGAAGCTGATCGCCCAGAACGTCGCCAACTCCGATACCCCAGGCTACGGCGCGCAGGACCTCAAGCCCTTCACCCTGCCCGGCCAGGCCGGCGGGACGCTGGCGATGACGCCGGTGGCGCCGGCTGGATCCACGCAGACATCGGCAATGTTCATTCCCCTGGCCGGGACCGGCCCCGGCGCCGCCAAGACCAAGCCAACGAACACGCCCGACTCCGAAACCACGCTCAACGGCAACTCCGTGGTGCTGGAGGAGGAGATGATGAAGATGAACCAGTCGCGCATGGAATACGACGCGGCCGTCGGCTTCTATCAGAAGTCCATGAGCCTCTTGCAAATGGCCATGAAGCGGCCCGGCCAATGACGATGGAGCTCTAGGCCATGGCCGATCCCGTGCAACCGACCAACCAGGCGATGGCCATCGCGGTCACCGCGCTGAAGGCCCAGCAGGCCCGCATGCGGGTGATCGCCGAGAACATGGCCAACGCCAACTCCACCAGCCAGACGCCGGGCGGCGATCCCTATCGGCGGCAGGTGCCGGTGTTCGAACCCAAGACCACCACCGACGGCGCCAAGGGCGTCACCATGGCCCGCGTGGTTCCCGACCAGAGCAACTTCGGCAGCGAATATGCGCCAGGTCATCCCGGCGCCGACGCCAAGGGCTATGTGAAGACGCCCAACGTCGAGCCGCTGATGGAGGCCCTGGACATGCGCGAGGCGCAGCGGGCCTACGAGGCCAACCTCAACGTCATCGAGACCGCGCGGGCGATGGACCTCAGCACGCTCGGCATCTTGAGGCAGTGAGCTAGGCGATGGTTAGCCCGCTCATCGCCGCCAAGGCCTACGCCGCCGCCCAGGAGGTGGCGGGACCGCAGATCGCCGGCGCCGCGGCGCCCGCGGCCGGGCCGGACTTCGGCCAGATGGTTTCCTCGGCGATCCACGACGCCACCGCCGCCTCGCGGACCGCCGAAACGCAGGTGACCGCTCAGGTGCAGGGCAAGGCAAACCTGGTGGACGTGGTCACCTCACTCGCCTCGGCCGAGACCAGCCTCTCCACGGTGATCGCGGTGCGCGACCAGGTGATCGCCGCCTACCAGCAGATCATGAACATGCCGATCTGATTCCCCTCCCCCTCGAG
>JBIOEF010000069.1:0-17667 GCA_044445785.1 Caulobacterales bacterium | reverse complement strand
CCGAACCGGATCGGCCAGGGGATCGAGTTCGACTACTGCTGCTGCCACGCCGCCTTTGCCCTGGACGAGATCGGGGTCGAGTCGATCATGGTCAACTGCAACCCCGAGACCGTCTCCACCGACTACGACACCTCCGACCGTCTCTACTTCGAACCGCTGACCGCCGAGGACGTGCTTGAGCTGATCGCGGTGGAGGCCTCGCGCGGCGAGCTGCTGGGGGTGATCGTCCAGTTCGGCGGCCAGACGCCGCTGAAGCTCGCCGATCCGCTGGAGCAGGCGGGCGTGCCGATCATGGGCACCACGCCCGACGCCATTGACCTGGCCGAAGACCGCGAACGGTTCCAGCAGCTGCTGCACCGCCTGCAGATCGCCCAGCCGGTCAACGCCATCGCCCGCACCGCCGAGGAAGCGTTCGAGGGCGCCAGGCGCGTGGGCTTTCCTGTAGTCATCCGGCCCTCCTACGTGCTTGGCGGCCGCGCCATGGAGATCGTCCGCGACGAGGAGCACCTGGCCCGCTACATCCGCCAAGCGGTGCAGGTCAGCGGCGAGGCGCCAGTGCTGATCGACCAGTATCTCTCCCGCGCCACCGAGGTGGACGTGGACGCCCTCTGCGACGGCGAGACCGTATTCGTCGCCGGGGTGATGGAGCACATCGAAGAAGCCGGAGTGCACTCGGGTGACAGCGCCTGTTCCCTGCCCCCGTTTTCTCTGCGCCCCGAGACCATCGAGGAGATGAAGCGGCAGACCGAAGCGATGGCCAAGGCGTTGAACGTCCGCGGTCTGATGAACGTCCAGTTCGCCATCGAGGAGCCGCAGTCGCAGGCGCCGCGGATCTTCGTGCTGGAGGTCAATCCCAGGGCCAGCCGCACGGTGCCGTTCGTGGCCAAGACCATCGGCGCGCCAGTGGCCGCCATCGCCGCCAAGCTGATGGCCGGCGCCAAGCTCGCCAGCTTCGGCCTCACCAGCTCCACCCACGACCATATCGCGGTGAAGGAAGCGGTGTTCCCCTTCGCCCGGTTTCCGGGCGTCGACACGGTGCTGGGGCCGGAGATGCGCTCCACCGGCGAGGTCATGGGCCTGGATTGGCGCCGGCCGGGCGAGGATCTGGCGCCGGCCTTCGCCAGGGCCTTCGCCAAGAGCCAGCTCGCCGGCGGCACGGTGCTGCCGACATCCGGTTGCGTGTTTGTCTCGGTGAAGGACGCCGACAAGCCCTGGATCAGCGCGCCGGTGCGGATCCTCGTCGACCGGGGCTTCCGCGTCGTGGCCACCGGCGGCACCGCCGATCATCTCGAGGCGCAGGGACTGGACGTCGAGCGGGTCAAGAAGGTGCTGGAGGGGCGCCCGCACATCGTCGACGCGATGAAGAACGGCGACGTCCAGCTGGTGTTCAACACCACCGAGGGCAAGCAGTCGCTGGAGGACTCCTTCTCCCTGCGTCGCACGGCCCTGATGATGAAGATCCCCTACTACACCACCGCCTCCGGCGCGCTGGCCGCCGCCCAGGCGATCGCCATCCAGGCGGAAGGGACGCTGGAGGTGCGGCCCCTGCAGAGCTACGGCGAGGGCGGGCGCGAGCCCAAGCGGTCGTCGATGCTGGCGCCGACGCCCAAGACATCGGCCAATTCGCAGAAATCACCGACGCGATAGTCGAACGCATCGGGCCAGGCCGCTTCCCGGCCCGGCCCGTTCTCGAGCGGGCGGTGGACGTAGGCGGTGCGGAAACCCCGCCGGGCCGCGGCCCTCAGATCGCCGGGATGCGCCGCCACCATCAGGCACTGGCTGGGGTCCAGGCGCAGCATCCGCGCGGCGCTGTCGTAGGCCTCCGGTGTCGGCTTGAAGGCCCGCGCGACCTCCGCGCCCAGGATCACGTCCCAGGGCAGCCCCGCCCGTTTGGCCATGTCCACGATGAGCCTCACATTGCCGTTGGAGAGCGTCGCCAGGATGAAGCGAGCTTTCAGACGGGTCAGACCATCCACGGCTTCCGGCCAGGGATCGAGCCGATGCCAGGCGGTGTTGAGCTGATCGACCTCGGCATCCGACAGCCCGGTCAGTTGCAGCTCCGCCAGCAGCTCGATGAGGTTCTCCCGGTGCAATTCGTCGAGGATCACGAACGGCCGTTCGCCCTTGCGCACCTTCTCCATCGCCGGCTGATAGCGCGCCCGCCAGCGGTCGGCGAAATCGCCCCAATCGAGGGCGTGGCCCTTGGGCGCCAGCATCGCCTCCGCTTCGCGCGCCACGCTGGAGCGCCAGTCCACTACGGTGCCGAAGACGTCGAAGGTGAGCGCCTTGATCTGGCTGGTCATTGTCCTGCGCGCCTCTCGAGGTCGGCCATGGCTTTCACCCCTGACGCCGGGTCAGACTTGGCGGGTCCTACCGGCGGTGTAGAACCTCACCCAACCACAACACAAAGTCAGGAGCGAACGCCATGGGACGGGTAGATGGCAAGGTGGCCTTGGTCACCGGCGGCGCCAGCGGCATCGGCGCCAGCTGCGCCGAGACCCTGGCGCGCGAAGGCGCGAGCGTCGTCGTCAGCGACATCCAGGACATCAAGGGCGGCGAAATCGTCGCCGCCATCAAGAAGGCCGGCGGCAAGGCCCGATTCATCCACCACGACGTCACCGCCGAGGACGCCTGGGAAGGGGTGGTCGCCGACATCGGCCGCACCGAGGGTCGCCTCGACATCCTGGTCAACAACGCCGGCATCGGCCTTGGCAGCCCCTCGATCACCACCATGACGCTGGAGGACTGGCGCCGGCAGCAGGCGATCAACGTCGAGGGCGTGTTCCTGGGGATCAAGCACAGCCTGCCGCTGATGCGCAAAGCTGGCCACGGCGGCTCGATCATCAACATGTCGTCGGTGGCGGGGCTGAAAGGCTCGCCGACCCTGGCGGCCTATTGCGCCACCAAGGGCGCGGTCCGGCTCTTCACCAAGTCGATCGCCATGGAGTGCGCCAACGCCAAGGATGGCGTCCGGGTCAACTCGGTCCACCCGGGCATCATCGAGACCCCGATCTGGCTGGGCATCGCCGGCATCAGCAATCCCGAGACCAACGCCCCGCCGGACCTGGACGCCATGTCGGCCATGGCTGTGCCGCTGGGGGTGAAGGGCGTGCCCCAGGACATCGCCGACGGCGTGCTATGGCTGGCCAGCGACGAGTCGCGCTACGTCACCGGCGCCGAGCTGGTGATCGACGGCGGGCTCTCGGTGCGCTAGCCGGCACGGCGCTCAGCCGCTCGCCAGCAGCACCGCCGCGCCGGCGCCGATCACCAGGGCGCTGGCGAGCCGGGCGGCCGTGGCTCGCTCCTTCAGGAAGACGATGGCGATGATCGCGCCGAACAGGATCGAGGTCTCGCGCAGCGCCGCCAGCCGCGGGATGTCGCCCAGGCGGAAAGCCCAGAGCGCCAGGCCGTAGCTGACGATCGAGAGCGCGCCGGCGATCAGCCCCGCCCGCCACTCGCTGCGCGCCGAGAGGATGAACCGGGGTCCCCGCCAGAGCGCGAAGAGGCCGCCGATCAGCCCGCCGTCGATGAGGAAGATCCAGGCGATGTAGCTGGGCGCCGAGGGGGCGGCGCGCACGCCCTGGGCGTCGGCCACGGTGTAAAGCGCGATGCAGGCGCCGGTGATCAGCGACCAGATCAGCGCCCGCCGGTCCAGATGTCGGCCGAACGCGGCGATCATCACCCCGATGGAGACGCAGGCCACCCCGACGCCGATGGCGGCGGTGATCGGCTCGCGGAAGAAAGTCACGGCGACGAGCGAGGCCAGGGCCGGCGCCATCCCGCGCATCAGGGGATAGGTCACCAGCATGTCGGCCGACTCGAAGGCCTTGATCAGAGAGAAGAGGTAGACGAGGTGGATGACGCCCGACGCCGCCAGCCACTGCCACGCGTGGTGCGGCAGGGGCAGGAAGATGAGCGCCGGCAGGATGATCAGGGCCGAGAAGCCGTCGATCAGCGCGCGGCTGGACATCTTGTCGTCGCCGGCCTTCAGGGTCGCGTTGACCACTGCATGCGCCGCGCCGGAGACGAGGACCATGCCGCTGGCCAGGAACGCGGTGTTCATGGGCTGATCGGAGCCGACTGGGCGCCGCGGAGGGTCAAGCCTTCGGGCCGCGACGGCGCTTAGGTCCCGCCGCCTTGATCGCCTCAGCGACGGCCAGCGCGCGGCGGCCCCAGGCGCAGGCCTCCTCCGGATCGTCGGCGGCGCTCTCGGGCAGCGACCAGTAGCTTGTCTCCTGCGGGACCCCGGCTTTTGGCCCCTTGGCTTCGACGTAGATCCAGGAGACCGCGCCGGCGGCGACCAGGTCGGCTTTCAGCGCCGCGTCGGTCTTCAGATAGATCCGGTCGTCGTCGATGAGGCCGAACATCGCCTTGCCGGCGAAGAGTCCGACGCCGCCGAACATTCGGCGCGCCTCCACCGGCCCCATGCCGGAGAAGAGATCCTGGGCGAACGCCATCGCGGCAGCGGACTGGCTCATGGCCCCGATTTGTGCGGGCCGAAGCCGTCTCTGTCCATGCCCGAGCCTCGCTTGACACCGCCCAGACCGGGCCGACTATGGATCGAACCGACGGTACGCTGCGCCAGAAGCGGAGGAGCACCGCCGATGACCTACGCCCAGGGCCGCACCTTCTACGACGCCGACAGCCACACGCTCGCCAGCGGCTCGATCGGTCCCCTGCTGGCCAAGACCTACCAACGGGTGCATGGGGACGGCGGCTGCTAGGCCAGCCGATAGCCAACGTCCAAATCGAGGAGCTTGCCATGCGCACGATGTTGGCTGTGGTCGCTGCGGCGAGTCTCGTCGCGCTGGCGGCCGCCGCCGCGCCCGCCGGCGAACAGCTGGTCCTGAAGCCCTATCCCGGACCGACGCCGTGGAAGCACATCACCGACCAGCACAAGGGCGGCGCCTGGTACCGCGAGCAGATCCCGGGCGACCAGACGGTGGATGGCTTCCGCGATATCCTCACCGACGAAGCGCACCCCGAATGGCAGGGCGCCGATCCGGCGGACATCCTCAAGTCGAGGTTCCAGGTGGTGGCCCAGTCCTGCACGGGCGTCAGGGTCAACGGACCGGTCCCGCAGACCGAGGGCGGACACGCCGTCGCCTATGGTCAGCTCTATTGTGGCCAGCAGAACGGCAAGCCGTTCGGCGTGCAGGTGTTCTTCAAGGTCATCGCCGGCGACGCCGCCGCCTACGTCATCTCCCGCGACGTTCATGTCCAGCCCTCCCCCGACGGCGGCCAGCTCAGCTTTCCAAAGGGCCACGAACAGGACGCCGAGGCGCTGCTGAGAACCGACGCCGAGGCGAACATCTATCTCACTAATTCGGTCTACCTCTGCGGCGGAGGCTCGACGGACGCGCGCTGCGGCGGCCAGCGGTAAGCGGACTTCCGCGACAGTCAGCCCGTCAGGGCTTCCAGCTCGCGCTTCACCGCCTCGATGACCTCCGTCCAGTCGCCGGCCCGACGCTGGCGAAAGAGGCGCGCGCTCGGATACCAGGGGCTGTCGGCGTGCGCCTGCATCCAGCGGAAATCGGCGACGAAGGGCAGCAGGATCCAGACCGGCTTGCCCAGCGCGCCGGCCAGGTGGGCGATGCTGGTGTCGACGGTGATGACCAGGTCCAGCAGGTCGATCAGCGCCGCCGCGCCCGGAAAATCCATCAGCGCGGGCGCGTAGACGGTCAGCCGGTCCGACCGCGCCGCCCAGGCAGCCTCCGGCGCGTTGAGCTCCTTCTGCAACGAGATCCAGTTCCGGGCGGTCGAAAGCAGCGGCGCGAGGGTCTCAAGCTCCAGCGAGCGGTTGCGGTCGTTCCGGTGGCCGGGGCTGCCGCGCCAGGCGAGGCCGATGCGCGGTCCTGCGCTTGTCCCGAGCCTCGCCGCCCACGCCTCGCCTAGCGCCGCGTCCGACGTCAGGTAGGCGAGCTTCGCCGGGATCGTCTCCAGAGTGGTCCCGAACGCCAGCGGCAGGCTCATCAGCGGGCAATGGCAGTCGAAGGCGGGGGCCGGCGTCCCGGCGGCGATCACCTGCAGCGTCGGACCGCCCAGTTGCCGCAACAACCCCAAGAGCGAGGGCTGCACGGAGAGGATCACCCGCGCGCCTCGATCCTGGGCCAGGCTGGCGTAGCGGCAGAACTGCAGGGTGTCGCCGAGTCCCTGCTCGCTCCAGAGGAGGATCGTCTTGCCCGCGATGTCGAAGTCGCCCAGCCACAGCGGCGCCGCGAACTCCGCGCGCCCGATCGGTTCTCGCAGCCGCTTGCGGGCTTCGTAGAGGCGCCAGCCCTCCTCGAACCGGCCCAGCTGAAGCAGGACCAAGCCACGGTTGTAGAGGGCCTCGGCGGCGGCCGGGTTCAGCGCGATCGCCCGCTCGTAACTTGCCAACGCCTCGTCCAGCCGCATCAGCGAACGCAAGGTGTTGCCGCGATTGGTGTGCGCCTCGGCGTCCGCGGGCCGCAGGGCGATCGCCTGATCGTAGCTCGCCAGCGCCTCGTCCAGCCGGTCCAGGTCCTTCAGCACGCTTCCGCGGTTGCTGTGCGCCTCGGCGTAGCCAGGTTCGAGGGCGATGGCGTCGTCGTAGCTGGCGAGCGCTTGCGCCAATCTGTTCAAGGCCTTGAGCGCATTGCCTCGGTTGAAACGGGCCCCGGGCGTGTCCAGACCCAGCGCCAGCGCGCGCTCGGATGAGGCCAGCGCCTCCTCGCGCCGGCCGAGGTCGGCGAGCGCGCGGCTGCGATTGCTGTGCGCCTCGGCGTAGTCGGGACTGAGCGCGATCGCCTGGTCGAAGCTGGCGAGGGCGTCGGCCGGCCGGCCCAGCTCGGAAAGCGCCACGCCGCGGTTGTTGTGCGCCAGCGGATGGCCGGGAGTCAGCGCGATCAGCCGCTCGTAGCTGGCCAAGGCCGCCTCGAACTGTTTCAGCGCCATCAGCGCGTTGGCGCGGTTGCCGAGCGCTTCGGGATAGTCGGGCTTCAGCGCCAGCGCCTGGTCGAAACTCGCCAGCGCCGCGTCCAGGCGGCCGAGCGCGCTGAAGGCGCCGCCGAGCGCGGCATGCGCCTCGGCCACGCCGGGGTTCACCGCGATCGCCCGCGAGATCAGCTCGACGCCCCGCGCGGCCCGTCCGGTGCGAACGGCGATGAGGCCGATGAGGTAGAGCGCGTCGAAGTGGCGGGGATCAACCGCCAGCACCGCCTCATAGAGCGGTTCGGCTTCGTCCAGCCGCCCCGCACGATGCAGCGCCAGCGCCTGATCGAACGTCGCCCGGATATCGGTCTCAGCCGCCATCGCGGGCCAGCGCGCCGGTTTCAGTTCCGGGCATCGGTCGGGACCGGCGTTTCGGCGGCCGAGACCCAGGCGGGCCAGAAGTCCGCTGGCCAGCCGGCGGCGACGTGCAGCCGGTGCATCACCGCCAGCGTCTGGCGGAGCGCCGCGAAATCCATGCCGACGACGCGGGTGTCTGCCGCCGCGAAGTCGAAGGTCAGGGTCACCCCGTTGTCGCCAGCCGCGACATTCACCGCCCGCACCAGGCCCGCCACCGACTGGGGCTGGGGTCGGACCGCCGTCACCTTGCCGAAGCCGGCCATGGCGGCGGCCTGCTCGAACGACTGCACGGTCGCCTCGTGCCTGGGATCGACCGACGGGCGGGCGGCTTTTTGCAGAATCGGGATCAGCGCGTTGACCAGCCCGCGGCAAAGCCTCTGGGTCAGCCACAGGCGGGTCGTCGCGCCTTCGAGATCCTCGGTGTCCCAAGCCAGCCGGTCTTCGGTGGCGTCGTAGACCAGCGAGAATTTGCGGATCTCGGTCATCGGTCGGTCGCTAGCCCGCCCACTCCACCTCGGCCCCCAGGGCGATCAGGTTCTCCACGAACCTCGGGTGAGCGCGGCGGATCGGATCGGCGTTGAGGATCGTCGACTGGCCCTCGATGCTGGCGGCGAGCATGAGGAGGGCGATGGCGACGCGGATGATGTACGGGCTCTCGACCTTGGCCGGCGCCAGCGGCTTGCCGCCAAAGGTGATCACCCGGTGCGGATCGCACTGCAGGGCGTGGGCGCCGAACTTGGCCAGCTCCGAAGTCCAGCCAAGCGCGCCCTCGTAGACCTTGTTCCAGAACAGCATTTCGCCGTCGGCCCTGGCCCCGAGCGCGATGAAGATCGGCAGCAAGTCCACCGGCAGATAGGGCCATGGCGCCGCTTCCACCTTCGGCAGGATATAGGCGGTGAACGGCGCCGCCACCTTCAGCGGACCGTCGGTCCTGGCGCGGGACCAGCCGTCCGCATGGCTCACCTGGACGCCGAACTTGCCGAAGGTGCGGTCGATCAGCGGGAACTGCTCGGGGTGGGCGTTGCGCACGGAAACCTCGCCGCCGGTGATCGCGCCCAGCGCCATGAAGGTGGCGATCTCGTGGAAGTCCTCGGCGAAATCGTGCTCGGCGCCCCCCAGGCGATCGACGCCGGTGACCGAGAGCCGGCTGGTGCCGACCCCCTCGATCTTCGCGCCCATCTTGGCCAGGAAGGCGCAGAACTCCTGCACGTGCGGCTCGGAGGCGGCGTTGGTCAGGGTCGAGACGCCGTGGGCGGTGGCCGCGCAGAGGACGAAGTTCTCGGTGGTGGTCACCGAGGCGTAGTCCAGCCAGTGGCTGGCGGCGCGGAACGGATGGCCGTTCAGCGGCTGGCTGGAGATCACCAGCGCCCCGTCCTCCGGCGTCACCTGCGCGCCGAAGGTCTGGAAGACCTCGATGTGCGGGTCGATCTCGCGCACGCCCAGCGTGCAACCCTTGACCTCGCCCTCGATCCTGGCCTCGCCGAGCCTCGCCAGCATGGCCGGGATCAGCATGATCGACGAGCGCATGCCCTCCGGCAGGCGGGCGGCCTCGGCCTTCAGCGCCGCGTGGTGTCGCACGGTGAGGACGCCGGTCTCGAAATCCATGGCGACGTCGCTGCCCAGCCGCTCGAAGAGGGCCAGGATCTGCCGCGCGTCCGTGATGTCGGGGACGCCGCGCAGGGTCACGGTCTGGTCGGTGAGCAGGGTCGCGCAAAGGATTGGCAGGACCGCGTTCTTGTTGGCCGACGGAACGATTCGGCCGCTCAAGGGTCTGCCGCCGTGCACTATGAGATTGGCCAAGGAGGACGCCTCGCGCAGAGCAATCGTAAAGTAACGTTGGGCTTAGCTGAAAGCCGGCGGCTGCGCGAGATCGTCGCCGCGCCACTTGAAGTTAAGCCCCTTCGCCTCTAGTCTTTCTCCCCCCGGACGTCCGCGCCCGCGGCCGGTGTTGGAATCCTCAAGAAGGGCGAGTCGAGCTAAACATCCGCATGGAAAAGGTGCCTATGACCGGCGAGGGCTATCACGCCCTCGACGAAGAGCTGAAACGTTTGAAGACGCAGGAGCGGCCGACGGCCATCGCTGCGATCGCCGAAGCGCGCACGCACGGCGATCTGTCGGAAAACGCGGAGTACCATGCCGCCAAGGAGCGGCAGGGCTGGATTGAGGGGCGCATCGCCGAGATCGAGGATCGAATCGCGCGCGCCCAGATCATCGACGTCTCGAAACTCTCCGGCGCCCAGGTGAAATTCGGCGCGACGGTCAGCGTCGTCGACGAGGACACCGAGGAGAAGTCCCGCTACCAGATCGTCGGCGAGCACGAGGCCGATGTGCGGTCAGGCAAGATCTCCATCGCCTCCCCCATCGCCAGGGCGATGATCGGCAAGGAGATCGGCGACGTGATCGAGGTCAACACCCCCGGCGGCGTCAAGGCCTACGAGATCACCAAGGTCGAGTGGGTGTAGTTGCGTCCTTCGAGACGCCCGCTGGCGCGGGCTCCTCAGGATGACGAGATTGTCGAGACTCAACTATGTTCGTCATGGTGAGGAGCGCTCGAGAGAGCGCGTCTCGAACCACGCAGAGGTCTTGGCGGGTGACGGTTCATGATCCTCGCCATCCTGCAGGCCCGCCTCAGCTCCACCCGGCTGCCGGGCAAGGTGCTCAAGCCGCTGGCCGGCGCGCCGATGATCGTGCGTCAGATCGAGCGGGTCCTTCGCTCGCGCCGCATCGACCGGCTTGTGGTCGCGACCAGCTCCGAGGCCAGCGACGATGAGCTGACGCGCGTCGTTGAGGGGGCCGGCGTCCCGGTCCATCGCGGCGAGCTGAACGACGTCCTCGCCCGGTTCGTCGGCGCGCTGGACGCCTTCGGGCCGGCCGATCACGTGGTGCGGCTGACCGGCGATTGTCCCCTGGCCGACCCGGAGGTGATCGACGCCACCATTGGCCACGTGCTGGCCGCGGGCGTGGATTACGGCTCCAACACGCCCGCGCACCGCACCTATCCCAAGGGCCTGGACGTGGAGGTGATGACCGCCGCCGCCCTGCGCGCGGCCGCCGCCCGCGCCTCCGCCGGCGAGGAGCGCGAACACGTCACCTGGGGCCTCTATCACCACCCCGAACTCTACTCGCTGAGCTTTCTCAGCCAGGCCGCCGAGGAGGGGGACGTGCGCTGGACGGTGGACTTTGCCGACGACTACGCCTTCGTCGCGGCGGTCTACGAAGGCCTCTATGGCGCGAACCCCGCGTTCACATCCGATGACGTGCGCCGTTTCGTCCGCTCCAGGCCGAACCTTGCGACCTTTGGCGGCGCGCGGCGGATCTGACCAGGTCTGCTAAGCTCCCGCCAACGATAGCGATCCGGGGTATGGGATGAGCCAGGCGCCCAGCGTGGACCTGCGGCCGGTGGAGGACGCCGATCGCGACCGCATCCTCGCCTGGCGCAATTCGCCGGACGTCCGCCCCTACATGTACACCGACCACGTCATCCCGGCCGAGGAGCACGCCCGGTGGTTCGCCGGCATCGATGGCGACGATACGCGGCGCTACTGGATCATCGAGCTCAGCGGCAAACCCGTGGGGCTGGCCAACCTCTACGACCTCGACCGCCGCAACCAGCGCTGCGCCTGGGCCTACTACCTGGCCGACCCCGCCACGCGCGGCCTGGGGCTTGGGTCGTTCGTGGAATACTGGGTGCTGGAGTACGTCTTCGAGGGCCTGAAGTTCGCCAAGCTGTGGTGCGAGGTGATCGCCTCCAACGAGGCGGTCTGGCGCCTGCACGAGACCTTCGGCTTCACGCTCGAGGCCACCTTCCGCGGCCACATCCTCAAGGCGGGCGAGCGGCAGGACGTGCTGGGCCTGGGCATCCTCGCCGCCGACTGGCGGGCCAGGCGCCCGGCGATGGCGGAGCGGCTGAGGAGCAAGGGCTTCGAGCCGCCCGCACTGGCCTAAAGTCGCAGGATCGCCTCGGCGATGCGATCGGCCCCCTGCCCGTCGCAGAGGTCGGCCGAGCGTTCCGTGAACCGCCAGCGCAGCGCCAGGTCGTCGGTGAGCGTCCGCCAGGCGCGAACCAACTGGTGACCCAAGTCGGGCGCCGCGGCGTCGACCGCCAGGGTCAGGCCCGCGTCAGCCATCCGCTGGGCCATCGCTCGCTGATTGTCCGCCAAGATCAGGGTCGCCGACGGCAGGCCAACCGCGGCCCGCTCCCAGACGCTGGAGCCGCCCGCGCCGATGGCGATGTCCGCGTCACCCATCAGCGAGGCCATTTCGACGTGGTCGACCCAGAGGTGCAGGCGCCGGTCCGTCTGAACCATCGCCTCCAGCGCCGGCAAGCTGGCCGCGCCCGACCCCAGGACCACGTCCAGGCGCATCTCGCCCATCTCCGACGCCAGGGCGGCGACCACACGCCGGGTCAGCCCGCCGACGTCGGTCAGGCCAAGGGAGATGAGACCCCGGTGGACCGGCGGATGTTTGGCGCGGCGGCTGAGGGCCCTTGGCCGCGCATCGGCGAACTCGGGGCGGACCAGCGCGTACATCGGCCCGGCCAGCACGGTGTGACAGTGAGGGGCGAGGCTCAAATAGGCCTCTCGTTTGCGCCCATAGCCAGGATCGATGATCAGCTCGCAGTCGTGGGGACGGTCGGCCAGGTCATCGATCACGACCACGCGGCGCGCGCCGTGGCCCAATCGCTGCTCCAGCCCAACGTCCAATCCATAGTGATCGATCACCAGAATATCGACTTCGAACAGATCCGCCGTCATTTCAGCCAGCGCGACCAGCCTGTCGACATCCGGCGCGTCCACCATCGCGATCGAAGTCTGGGCCGGCCATCCGAACCGACGCAGGATCGGCGCGGCCGCCCGCGTTTCCACGAACCCGCACTCGGCGCCCCGGTGGCTCAGCGCCCGGGCCAGGGTGAGGCAGCGCATGACGTGCCCGCCCCCCACCTGGGGTCCGGCGTCGGCGATGAACAGGATGCGCGCAGGGGCTTTGTCGGTCACGAGCATCGCTTTAGGCGGAATCGGCGCTACATAATAAGCCCATGAGCGAAAACCCCCCCGAACCTCGCCAGACCCGCTGCCTGATCGTGGGATCGGGCCCCGCCGGCTACACCGCCGCCGTCTACGCCGCGCGCGCCCTGCTCCACCCGGTGCTGATCGCCGGCCTCTCGCCAGGCGGGCAGCTGACCATCACCACCGACGTCGAGAACTATCCGGGCTTCGCCGAGGTGATCCAGGGCCCCTGGCTGATGGAGCAGATGCGCGAACAGGCGACGCATGTGGGGACCGAGGTGATCGACGACATCGTCGTCTCCGCCGATCTTTCCCGGCGTCCGTTCAAGCTCACCTGCGATTCCGGCCAGGTCTGGTACGCCGAGACCCTGATCATCTCCACCGGCGCCCAGGCCAAGTGGCTGGGCCTGGCGTCCGAACAGAAGTTCCAGGGCTTTGGCGTTTCCGCCTGCGCCACCTGCGATGGCTTCTTCTATCGCGGCAAGGAGGTGGTGGTGGTGGGCGGCGGCAACACCGCGGTGGAGGAGGCGCTCTTCCTCACCAACTTCGCCTCCAAGGTGACCCTCGTGCACCGCCGCGACGAGCTGAGGGCCGAGAAGATCCTGCAGGAGCGGCTCTTCGCCAATCCGAAGATCCAGGTGGTCTGGGACCACGGCGTCGCCGAGGTGCTGGGGACCACCGAGCCCCTGGGCGTGACCGGGGTCAGGCTGGAGAACGTCAAGACCGGCGAGTCGCGGGAGGTCACTTGCGATGGCCTGTTCGTCGCTATCGGCCACGCGCCGGCCTCCGAGCTTTTCAAAGGCCAGCTGGAGATGGATGCGGCGGGCTACCTGAAGATCACCCCCGGCCGGACCGTCACCGCCATCCCGGGCGTCTGGGCCGCCGGCGACGTCACCGACGATGTCTACCGCCAGGCGGTCACCGCCGCCGGCATGGGCTGCATGGCGGCGCTGGAGGCGGTTCGGTTCCTGGCCGAACAGGACCACGAGGCCGCGCACAAGCCCCTCTCCCACGCCGAGGCCGAGAAGATCGGCGTCTGGTGACGATCCGCCCGGCGAGGAACGTCGACTACGCCGTCATCCGCGCCGTGGTCGCCGCCGCGTTTGGGCGCGATGACGAGGCGGCCATCGTTGAGGGAGTCCGAGCGGAGGGCGCGGCGCTGGTCGAGCTGGTCGCCGAGGAAGCGGGCGAAATCGTCGGCCACGTGCTCTTCAGCCGCATGGGCGCCGATCCGGCTCGCTTCGTCGCCGGCCTTGGACCGCTGGCCGTCCGGCCCGACCGCCAGGGCTCGGGCGTAGGCACGGCGCTCTCGATGGCCGGGATCGCGGCGTTGGGGGACCTGGGGGTCGAGGCGGTGGTCGTGCTTGGCCACCCCGACTACTACCCCCGCTTCGGCTTCTCCGCCAAGGCCGCCAGGACGCTGACCTCGCCCTACTCAGGACGGCCGGCGTTCATGGCGATGGCGCTGAAGCCCGGCGCGCTGGATCAACCGCTGAAGGTCGACTACCCGGCGGCCTTTGACTGAGGCGCGCCGCGGACTCAGCTCTCAATGGGTTGGCGGCGGCGGGGCGATCGCGGGGATGGCGCTGGGCTGAAGGGCCGGCGCCTTGTCGCCGTCCAGGCCGGCGAGTTGGGCGTTGATCTTGGCGATCTCGTCCTTGCTTGGGATCCGGCGGCCAAACACGATCTGGCCGGCGACCCTTGGCCGAAGGTCGCTCGGCGAGGTGGGCGCGTCGGCCAGCACCGACTCCACCGGAACCTGGCCGGCCGCGGCGGCGGCCTTGGCGGCGGCGATCGCCTCGGGCGAGGGCCCGGCCATCGAGACCTGCAGCTCGCCCCCCGCATAGTGGCCGTTCAGCTCCTCGGCGCGGCCGAGCGGTCCCGGATAGCGGTAGAAGATATGGGCGCCGATCTGGCCGATCTTGACCATCGTCGGGCCCCAGCGGGGGAAGACGTAGTCGGCGTGGTAGTGGGTGGCCGGCCCGATCTCCTTCTGCACGAAGCCGGAGAGCGCTTCCTCCGCCACCGCCCGCGAGCGGCCCCAATAGGGCTCGACCGGCGCCCGCTCGCGCGAACCGTCGCAGGTGAAGGAGAACTGGCAGCCGGTGATCTGGCTGGACCCCTGATAGATCACCCCGCAGACCGACTTGGGGAAGTCAGGGTGGCGCAGCCGGTTGAGGACCGTCTGCGCCACCGCCCGCTGACCGTCCAGCGGCTCGAGCGCGGCCTCGTAGTAGATCGCCTGGGTCATGCACAGCACCGCCCGCTCGCGCTCGGGGCCGGCGGCGTTGAGAATGAACGGCTGGGCTGGTGTTTGCGGCTCGAGCGAGGCCGGGAGCAAGGCGTTCAGCCGCATCGCGTCGTCCGGGGGGATCAGGCCGAATGGCAGGCTGGGCGGCTGCGCCAGGTCGAGCGTCGTCCAGGCGCGCGGCCGGTTCCAGAAGTCGGCGTGCGGTTTTGGATCGAGCCGCCGGGCCAGGGCGTCGGCGCCCGGCGCCATGGTCTGCTCCAGACGCCCAAGCCCAGCCTCCCCGAACCCGCCGCGGATCAGCGCCGGCTGTAGCAACCCGGCTGACCCCGGCGCGCTCTCCTTGGCGAGGATGACGCCGACCGCCGCCAACGCCAGCAGCGCGGCGACGGCGAGAGTGCGCAGAATTGGGCTGGTCAGCAGCAAGTCGCCTCGCGTGGGACGGGTCGCACCTTTGTGCGCGCGCCTCTCATGTGCGCGGAAAGGCTGGCTATTCAAGGGCGTGGCGACCTCTTAGCTCAGGCGAGAAACAGCCGCGCGGGCTTTTTGATCCAAAAAAGTTGCGCCGGGGCCCTTCCCGTCGCACGCCCGCCGGGCTATATGTGCCATGCCTCTTATGCTCAACTTTAGCATAAGGCGGGAGCGCCGGCCCTCTTTCCGGCGTTTCTTTGAGGCCAAGAAATGCTCAAAGTGAGCATAAGGAGGACGCCATGGCGGACGGAACTCATCTCCTCGAGTTCACGCCCGAGGTCGAAGCGGCCAGCGCCCCGCTCTGGGAGAAGGTCCGCACGCGGGTCACGCCCATCGAGTGGCGCGCCCACGCCCCGCTGATCGCCCAGATCAACCGGCTGAAGCGCGAAAAGCACGCGGTGATCCTCGCCCACAACTACATGACCCCCGAGATCTTCCACGGGGTCGGCGATTTCGTCGGCGACAGCCTGGGGCTGGCCCGCGAGGCCGCGCGGACAGACGCGAAGATCATCGTCCAGGCCGGCGTGCGCTTCATGGCCGAGACCTCCAAGGTCATCTGCCCGGACAAGACCGTGCTGCTGCCGGACCTGCGGGCCGGATGTTCGCTGGCGGCCTCGATCACCGGCGCCGACGTACGGCTGATAAAGCAGCGCTATCCGGGGGTTCCGGTCGTCACCTACATCAACACCACCGCCGAGGTGAAGGCCGAGACCGACATCTGCTGCACCAGCGCCAACGCTGTCCAGGTGGTGGAGGCGGCCGCGCGCGAGGCCGGGACGGACCGGGTGATCCTGCTGCCGGACGAGTTCCTGGCCCGCAACGTCGCCCGCCAGACCGCGATCCGGATCATCGCCTGGCAGGGCCGCTGCGAGGTGCACGAGCGGTTCGACGCCGAGGACATCCGCCAGGTGCGCGAATCCTGGCCGGACGCCGAGATTCTCGCCCACCCCGAATGCCCGGCCGAGGTGCTGGAACTGGCCGACTTCGCCGGCTCCACGACCGCCATGTCGGACTATGTGGTGAGGCGGCAGCCGAGGCAGGTGGTGCTGATCACCGAGTGCTCGATGGCCGACAACATCGCCGCCGAGGCGCCCAACACCGAGTTCGTGCGGCCCTGCAACCTCTGCCCGCACATGAAGCGGATCTCGCTGGAGAACATCTACGAGGCGCTGCTCAAGGAGCAGTTCGAGGTGCTGGTCGATCCGGTGATCGCCGAGCGCGCGCGCCTCTCCGTCCAGCGAATGATCGACCTGCCGCCGCCGGCGACCCCCGCGCGCTACGACCTCGTCAAGGCCCGCCACCACGTCGACGTCGAGCTGATCTGATACGACCATGAGCCAGCTGCAGACCGCTGTGCCGCCAACGAGCGGCTCCCCGGCGCCCCCGGCGCAGCCCTCGCCGACGGCGACGCTGTTCTGGGGCGTGATCTCGACGGTGATCCTGTTCGCCTGGATCGCCTGGCAGATCGGCTGGCTGTGGGCGGCCGGGATGATCGCCGGCGTCTTCGTCCACGAGTTCGGCCACGTGCTGGTGATCAACTGGGCCGGCAGCGGACCCAGCTCGGTCCGGATCATCCCGTTCCTGGGCGGCGCGGCGACCATGCGGCGCCCGCCCGACACCGACTTCAAGGGCGTGCTGATCGCGCTCGCCGGCCCATCGTTCGGCCTGCTGGCGACAATCCCGTTCTTCCTGGCGAGTTCGATGACGGGCGACCCCAGCTGGCAAGGCGGCGCCTTCTTCATCGGTGCGCTCAACCTCATCAACCTGGCGCCGGCGACGCCCCTAGATGGCTCCAAGGCCCTGGGGCCAGTGCTGGCGCGCATCCACCCGTTGCTGGAGCGCGCGGCCCTGCTGCTGGTCGGCCTGGCGGTGGTGGCCTTCGCCATCTCGCGGAATTCGTGGATCGTGGCGATCTTCGTGGGTCTCAGCCTGCTGGCCTCGATGCGGGTCAAGCGCCTGCGCGCCGCCGCGCGGCCCCTGAACTTGCCCGAGTGGCTGGCGTCCTTCGCGCTCTACGGCGCCGTGGTGGCGCTCTGCGCCTTCGTCACGCTCACCGCCGCGCGCGACTCCGGTGTGATCGGCCAGATGTCGCCCCTGACGCGGTTCGGTGGTTGAGATGGACCGCATCAACCGCCAGACCTTCGACGGCGTGCTGATCATCGGCGCGGGCCTGGCCGGGCTTTCGGCGGCGCTGGCCGCGGCGCCCAGGCGCGCGCTGGTGCTGGCCGCTTCGCCGCTGGGCGCCGGCTGCTCTTCGGCCTGGGCGCAGGGCGGCATGGCCGCGGCGCTCGGCGCGGACGACTCGCCAGACCTCCACGCCGCCGACACCATCGCCGCCGGCGCCGGGCTCTGCGACCCGGCCTCGGTGGCGATCCTCACCCGCGACGGTCCGGACGCCGTCAAGCGCCTTGCCGCCCTCGGCGCGCCGTTCGACCGCACCGCGGACGGCGGCTTCGTGCAGAGCCTGGAAGCGGCCCACGGCCGCCCGCGCGTCGCGCGGGTCGGCGGCGACGGCGCCGGGCGGGCGATCATGGCCGCGGTCATCGCCGCGGTTCGGGCCGCGCCCGCCATCGAGGTGCGCGAGGGCGTCCAGGTCCGCAGCCTCATCACCGATTTGTCGGGGCGGGTGCTGGG
>JBIOEF010000068.1:0-18140 GCA_044445785.1 Caulobacterales bacterium | reverse complement strand
TGGACCTGAAACACGTTCTTCGCGAGATCGAGACCGATCGTGATAGTCTTCATGGTGGATGGCTCCTGCCTAAGTGGTCGCTCTATCGACGGCCACCCTATGGCGCTCAGATGCCGCAAACAGGGGCCATCCACCCCATCAGAGTAAGATCTATACCAGCTCGTTCGTTTGGGCTGCTACCAACAGTAGCACTGTTTTTGCTCGTGAATCGGGGCCGCGCTCATGCCGCCGAGCCTGAAGGGTAGGCCGTTACCGAGCCCCTAAGGTTTGCTTTGACACTGTCAGCTTGCAGCCATGCGTTTCTCTTCCCCGTTCATGCGGCTGCGACAGCGAGGTTAGCTGGCGCGGGTCGTGTAGCAAACTCGCCGACGTTGGTCCGCTTCTGGTCAGTTTAGTGAGATCCGCTCCCGACCCAAAGCGGACCTTCGACGGGCGAGCGGGCGTCGGCCAAGCGCTCGGCCGAACACCCTGAGGTCATGGGCGTGGCTGTGTGATAGCAGGGCCGTTGCAAGCGGCGCCGCGTTTCGGGGAGAGCGGACAATGCGCGTAATCGACCGGGACGAAGTCGCCAGGCGGCTTACCTACGAGGTCTGCATTCCCATCGTGCGCCAAGCGATGATCGCCTTCTCCAAGGGCGAGACCCGGCAGCACCTGCGCTCCATCCTCCCGTTGGCCGAGGGACGGCTGTTCGGCATCATGCCTGGCGCCATGGGGGAGACCGCCCCTTTCGGCGCCAAGCTCATCAGCGTCTACCCGGAGAATTTCGCCAAGGGTCGCCAGTCGCATCAGGGCCTGGTGGTGCTGTTCGAACCCGAGACGGGCGAACCGGTTTGTGTGGTCCACGCCGGCGAGATCACCGCCATTCGCACAGCCGCAGCCAGCGCCGTCGCCACCGATGTCCTATCGAGAGCGGACGCTCATCGGCTGGCCATCCTGGGCTATGGCGGCCAGGGCGACGGCCGCGATGTTGCCCAGTTTCATCTTGCGTCCTTTGCGGATGGCGGCGGGTCGCCGTGTCCGCGCCGACTCCCCCCATGTCGTATTGCGACGGCATTCCCACACGGTCAAACGCCATCCGTTGGCCAGGCGTTGACAGCGCCAGCGGCCCTCTGCCAGCCAGTCTCCCTCAGAGCAGCTTAGGTCCGCTTCCGGACGAGGTGCCGATGGCAGCCATCGACCCTGAGCGGAAGTTAGCTCCCTTTGCCCGCGGAGCTGTCGTGGCAGCACATGCGCCGGGCTGAGGCCGGCGTGCTTGAGACTACATTAAGCGCAGCTATAAGCGCCCAAGGTCGCGTCTCGGTCGTCGAGTCACGTGATTTGTCCTTGCAAAGCTAAACCACGAGGAGCTTTGAATAGGCGGGTTTTTGGGGAGGCAGATGTGTCGGGTTGGTTGAAATCCAAATGTGGGATCGGCGTTTCTTCGGCGCTCGTGCTCATGAGCATTGGCTTGGCGGTCGCGCCAACCGCGGCCCAGGCTCACCAATGCCCGAAAGGGAAGACCTGGCAGAAAGTCTGCGTCAAACAGGTTGGCGTTAAACGCAACAGCCAGGGACAGGTCATAAACCTTGGTCACTGCGGACAGTGGCGCATGGAATGTGTCGTGACGACTAGACCACCGCCGTAGCTTCCACGCACGGCGAGTTTTTCGGGGCAGATACGAAAAGCAGAAGCCGAGTTTCTTCGAAGCGATTGCCGCGGAGGCGACGGCGAGCACGACAAAACGCCTAGTACTCGCTGCCATGGCCGCACGTTAACCCCGGCGTTTTGGCGATTGTCCGCATAGGTTGGGTTGGGGCGCTAGTTAACTTGGCGGCAGGTCGGGCCAACGTCGGCATTCCATCTGTGGACGCCCCCTTCAGCGCAAGTCTGGATTCTAGCGGGCGCTGGTCGCTTGGTCGGATGCTGCCATCTGTCCGGCCTGTTGTGCTGTGCCTGGGCTACACGGCGCCGGGGCGGCTCAAAAGTCAGTATAGATTTTACTCTGACAATGCTCCTGACCTGAGGCCAACGGCTAGTCCGCTCCGAAGGCGCTCTGAAGTGAGCCCGCGATCAGTTCCGCTTCTCGAACGCAGCCCAGCTCATCAGCGATGAGGTCCTGGCGCACCTCCAATTCCAGATAGTCGAGGCCGCGCGGATCGACGTGCAGCGGGATCGTGTTGTCGGTTTCGTCCATTCGGTAGGGCTGATTGTCGCCTGCGGCGCCACCCAGGGCTCGCTTGAGCAAGGTCAGGAAGCGCGCTGAAAACGGCGAGTCATTTCGGTGCAACACGCCCATGCGCCAGGGCCGCTCCCGTCCACCCAGGCTGGGAGTAAAACTGTGCAGAGACACCAGGAGCGTATCGCGCCCGAACCTCGATCGACGATCCAACTCAGCGGCGATCGCGTCCTGGTACGGCTGGTAGATTTCCCTGCGCCTGGCGGCGATGGAGACGGCGTCCAACTCGACATTGCCGGGGATCGACGCGCCGTCGCTGATCTCGGGGATCGCGGTCGGATCGGCCGGCCTGCGGTTGCAGTCAATCACCAGGCGCGAATAGGTCTGGCGGATGAAACAAGCGTCGAGGGCCCAGGCCAGCCGCTCGCCAAGCCCTGTGACGCCGATGTCCCACGCGATGTGCGTTTCCAGCTCTTCCGCTTTGAGGCCCAGACTTTCCAGCCGCCCGGGAATGGCGCGGCCCGCATGATCGCCGATGAGCAGAAAAGGTGATGCGCCGCCTCGATTCGTCACAGCGAAGGGCGGCGGATCCTCATTTGCCAGCAACAGGTTCGACGGCGGTTCTGAATCGGCCCAGGACTTGGTCAATGCCGATCCTCTCGATCCATCACCTCACGCGCTACCGCTACCGCAATCCCGTTGCTCTGGGCGAGCACCGGATGATGTTCCGTCCGCGCGAGAGCTATGACCAGCGGATCCTTTCCAGCGATTTGACGATCTCGCCAACGCCCACATCGCTTCGCAACGTCCACGACGTATTCGGCAATTGCGTTGGCGTGGCCAGCTTTCGGGGTCGAACGGACTCGTTGAGTTTCGAGAGCCGCGTCAGTCTCGAGCACTCGCCGCTGCCAGCCTTCGCCGACATTGAAGGCGAGGTGGAGGCCTATACCGAGGCCATGCCGTTCGAATACAGCGCCGAGGACTTGCCTGACCTGCGCCAGTCGATGGAACGTCACTATGACGACCCGGATGGGTTGGTCGATCGCTGGGCGCGGCGTTTCCTGCGCAATGCCGGCCGCACCAGCTTGCAGACTCTGCTCAGCGAGATGACACAGGCCATCTATGCCGACTTCAGATACTCGACGCGGCTTCTGGGCGTCGCCCAGGATCCGCTGGACACTCTGGCCTCGCGCACCGGCAGTTGCCGCGACTTCGCTGTGTTGATGATGGAGGCCGTGCGCAGCCTTGGGCTCGCGGCGCGATTCGTCTCCGGTTACATCTACAGCCCCTTCCTGCAGGCCGGTCGCGGGCGCATCGGCAAGGGTCATACTCATGCCTGGGTTCGGGTCTATCTGCCCGCGTGCGGTTGGGTTGAGTTCGATCCCACCAACGGTATTGTAGGCAATGCCGATCTCGTGCGCGTGGCGATCGCACGCGATCCGAGGCAGGCGACACCCCTGCACGGAACGTGGTCAGGCCTCGCCTCCGACTGCCTCGGAATGGAGGTCACGGTAAACGTCCAGGCCAGTCCTGATCTGTCGATGCAACCTCCGACCGCCCGGGTCGTTGGCTTAGACGCTTGAGAACGCCTGGAGACATGAA
Source organism: Caulobacterales bacterium (assembly GCA_044445785.1). GTDB lineage: Bacteria > Pseudomonadota > Alphaproteobacteria > Caulobacterales > Caulobacteraceae > Acaudatibacter. Next base: position 14,383 of record JBIOEF010000068.1, on the reverse strand, counting down.
TGCGCATTCGCGCGGGCTTCGAGATCACCTACGACTGCCCGGCGCCGGCCCCAATGCTCATGGTTCTAAGTGTTCACCCCTCTCGGAGGGAAGATCTAGAGACGCCTGACTGGCTGCGCACCAACCCCGCGCTGGACGTGCGCCAGTACATCGACGGCTTCGGCAATATCTGCAGCCGGGTGCTCGCTCCGTCCGGCCGCTTGACGGTGTCGGCGGACTTCGTGATCCGCGACACCGGCCTCGCCGACGAGTGTGCGCCCAACGCTACTCAGGCGCCCGTCCAGGTGTTGCCAGACGAAGTTGTCGTCTATCTGCTGGGCAGCCGCTATTGCGAGACCGACTGCCTGAGCGATCTCGCCTGGTCGCTATTCGAGAAAACACCGCCCGGATGGCCGCGGGTGCAGGCGATCGTCGACTATGTGCACGCGCGCATCACCTTTGGTTACGAGCACGCGCGCCCGACCAAGACCGCTCTTGAAGTCCATTCCGAGCGGCTCGGCGTTTGCCGGGACTATGCGCACTTGGCGATCGCCTTCTGCCGCTGCATGAACATCCCGGCGCGCTATTGCACCGGCTATCTCGGCGACATCGGCGTGCCAGTCGTCGGCGAGATGGATTTCAGCGCGTGGTTCGAGGCTTACCTCGACGGCCGCTGGTATGTGTTCGACGCCCGTAACAACTGTCCGCGTGTCGGCCGAGTGCTGATCGCGCGCGGACGCGACGCGACGGACGTCGCCATCGCCAACACGTTTGGCGTGGCTCGCCTGGTCGATTTCAAGGTGGTCAGCGAGGAACTCACTCCACACGAGTCCCACCTGCCGACTCTCGCCGGGCATTAGCCCACCCTAAGACCCGTCGAAGGTGCGCCTCGGGTCGAACCCGGTTGTTGGCGTCGCGCCCGGCGGCGATTCGGCCGAGCCTATTCGACTTCCGACCCGCGCCTAGTCTTCCACCGCCATCTGCGGCGTATCCTCGCGCGTTCGCGTCGCAACATCGAACGCCGGCGCGGGCGCCCGAACGGGGGGCTGGGCGGGCGCCGCGACTAAGATCGAGCGGGCCTGATGGGCGATGCGGGCGAACGCCGCCACCGACTTCTCGCGCCGGTGAGTGGCCAGGAAATAGGCGCCCCACATGGCGACGAACGCCAGCGAGAAGAGCTCCGGCGGCATGTGCGCCTTCAGCGCCAGCGCCGCGCCAGCGCCGATCAGCAAGGTGGCGGCGACCAGGCTGCCGACGATGGCCGTCGCGCTCCACCCGCCGTCGAGCAGCAGGTGGTGCAAATGGTTGCGGTCGCCGACGAACGGCGAGACGCCGCTGCGGATTCGGCGCAGCATCAGAGTCAGGCAATCGATCAGCGCCGGGGCGACCAGGAAGGGCGCCAGCTGCGCGCCAACCGGGTGATGGGCGTTCTGGGTCAGGCGGAAGCAGGCGCTGGCGATCAAGAGGCCCAGCAGCTCGGCGCCGGCGTTGCCCAGGAAGACCGTCGCCCGCGGGCGCCATGGCGTGCGGACGTTGAAGAGTAGGAACCCGCAGAGGGCGCCCACCACCAGCCCCAGGTCATTGGCGAGCTGCAGGTTGCCGGCATAGACCGCCGCGCCCGTCAGCATGACGATCGCCACCAGCGAGATCCCGCCGGCCAGACCATCGACCCCGTCGGCCATGTTGACCGCGTTGACGATGCCCACGGTGGCCAGGACGGTCAGGGGCGTCGAGAGGACGCCCAGAGAACTGACTTGGAAGCCGAACACCTGGCCGATGTTCTCGACCCGGATGCCCCCGACATAGATCAAGACGAGAGCCGCCAGCACCTGAGCGCACAGCCGGTATTGCCAGCGGATCCGGAACCGGTCGTCGGCGACGCCCGCGGCGACGATCACCACGGCGGCAAGGCCAAGCCCCTCGATCTGGCGCGTCACCGGCAGGAGGAAGAGGCAGACCGGCGCAGCGGCCAGGAGGATCGCCAGGCCGCCCACGGACGGCGTCGCCTTCGCGTGCCATCGGCGACCGTCCGGGCGGTCGAGCAGACCGATCCGCACCGCCAGCGGACGCAGCGTCGGGACGAGCAACACTGTCAGCAGAAACGTCGCGAGGGCGCCCACAACTATAATATTCAACACTGTCTCGTCTCGCCTATTTGGTGTAGGTTTTGGCTAAGCTCACTAACCGAGACGTTCTGCCCCCGACGGTCGCCCCGCACCCTGGAACCACAACACGACTTTTTTTGGATCGCACTTCACATAGCACCGCTCGCCAAGACCGCCGCAACACCTTTCCCGCGTCGCGCGAGCGAATTAATGTTGCAGCGCAGCAGGCTCCTTTTTGGCGCCCGTTCGTCGCTCAGAATCGCCCAGCAATCGCGCTCTGTGGGCGCGTCGATGAACAGCCCATTCGCCACGTCGAACCCATCGGCTGCGCGACGTGTTCCCGCTGATCAGGACGAGCGCTGGATTTATTTAGCCGGCGCTCAAAGCGTCGGCGCCGAACTCAAACCGGCGCGTGTCCGCGCAGCATGTGTTCGAAGTAGGCGATGGTCTTCACCAGCCCTTCGCGCAAGGCGACCTTGGGCTCCCAGCCCAGCGCTTCGCGCGCCAGCGTTATGTCCGGCTGGCGCTGCCTGGGATCGTCGGCGGGCAGCGGCTGGAACACCAGCTTCGAGCGCGAGCCGGTCATCTCGATGGTCAGTTCCGCCAACTGGCGAATGGTGAATTCGACCGGATTGCCAAGGTTCACCGGCCCGATGACTGCGTCCTGGTCCATCAGCCGCACAAACCCGTCGATCAGGTCATCGACGAAACAGAACGACCGCGTCTGGGCCCCGTCGCCATAGATGGTGATGTCGTGGCCCTGCAGCGCCTGGATGACGAAGTTCGACACCACCCGCCCGTCGTTGGGATGCATGCGCGGGCCATAGGTGTTAAAGATCCGCGCCACCCGCACCTTGACGCTGTGCTGGCGGTGGTAGTCGAAGAACAGCGTCTCGGCGGCCCGTTTGCCCTCGTCATAGCAGGCCCTTGGCCCCAGCGGGTTGACGTGACCCCAGTAGCTCTCGGGCTGGGGATGAACCAGGGGGTCGCCATAGACCTCGCTGGTCGAGGCCTGGAAGATCTTGGCCTTGGTCCGCTTGGCCAGGCCCAGCATGTTGATCGCCCCGTGAACGCTAGTCTTCAGCGTCTGCACCGGATCGAACTGGTAGTGCACGGGGGAAGCCGGACAGGCGAGATTGTAGATCTCGTCGATCTCCACCAGCAGCGGCTGGGTGATGTCGTGGCGCATCGCCTCGAAGCGCGAGTTGGCCAGCAGGTGCTCGATGTTGGACCGGCGGCCGGTGTAGTAGTTGTCGACGCAGAGAACGTCGTGGCCGCCCGCCAGCAGCCGCTCACAGAGGTGCGAGCCCAGGAATCCCGCGCCGCCCGTCACCAGAATTCGCCGCCGGAACAGCGCCGTTGGGTTTGCCATGTGGCCGCGGACACTATGGTCGCGGGACCGGGCCGGCAAGTGGCCCCAGGAGACTAGCGGATCGCGCGGGGATGACGGGCTCGAGCGGCTGCGTCGGTTCTTGGGCGGCCCTGGGTTCTGGGGCGCCGTGGCCTGATTCCCCCATAGGGCGGCCCCGAACGCGCCTCCTCAGCGCGAAACCGCAGATTCGTCGCAGGACGATCAATACGAATAGATGACAGCGGGGCTTTGCCCCTCTAGCTTCTCCTGCGGCGACTCACCGACCACCCGGGCGGAGGCGTCGCGACTCTTGAGCCGAGGAAACCATGGCCGATAAGAAACCGAACGCCCTGCAGCAGCCGCTGACACCTTCTCCCCAGCTCGCCGCGGTGGTGGGCTCTGGTCAGGTGACGCGTGGCGATGTGGTCTCGAAGATCTGGGCCTACATCAAGAAGAACAACCTGCAGAACCCGAAGAACAAGCGCGAAATTCTCGCCGACGACAAGCTGCGTCCTGTCTTCGACGGCAAGGCCGCGGTCAGCATGTTCGAAATGAACAAGCACCTGGCGAAACATCTGAAATAGCCGCCCCCGCTCCGCCGCCTCGCGCGGCGGAGCTTTGGCGCCGAACGCCCCGGCCACCTCCCCCGTACTAAGGGGCGCGGGGCGTCGACTCTAGCGGTGCGGGCCTAGTCCGCCGCCGCAATACCGGCTTGAACTTCCGAAATCGCCTGATTGACCAGGTTCAGCGCGTTTACGCGGTGGCCGGCCTTGTTCGCTTCGGCGACCTGGAGTTCGCCCTTGGCGGCCTGCAGATCGGCCAGTGCGGCGTCCATGTGCGGCTGAGAGGCCACCGCGACGCCGATCGCCACACCGGCCCCGAGCGCGGTCGAAAGAGCGGCCGTCGCTAAGATCATCTTGACGCGTATTTTCATTTGTTTGCTCCTCTCACGGATCCCACCGTGGCGCTTGAACTGTAGCGTCCGGTTGGCGCAGGGCAATGTGCTTAAACTTGGCGCCGCGGCGACGCCCTGGCGAGCCCGGGGGACGCCGCGACAGGCGGCCGCATGCGGGATCGGACTTTCTTAAAGCGATCGCTCCATACTGCCGTCCGCCAGAAGGACGCGGAATGCGCCAAACGACACCATCCCAAGCGGACCGCCTGCGTATCGCCCAAGAGGTCCGCACGCAGTTGATGCACGACGCCCAGATCGGACCCTGGCGGTACGATCCGGACACCCAGGTCTACTACTTCTCCAGCGAGCTCTCGCTCGGTCACGGCGATATGGAGGCCGGGACGCCCCTTGCCATGCTGCAAACGATCCAACACCGGGATGATCGCGCCAAGGACGAAGCGATCCGTGAGCGGATCACGCGGGAGGGCGGGGTGGCCGAAAGCGAGATGCGTTACCGCACCGCCGACGGCGAGTGGACTCACCTGCACGTCCATTATCGCTCCGGCGCGCGGCTGCCGTCCGGCCGCTACGAGATGTTCGGCATCAGCCAGAGCATCACTTCGCTGGCTCAGGCGCGGGATGAAGCCAACGCCAACGCCCAGCGGCTCGACCTGGCGCTCAAGGCGTCCCGCGCCGGCGTGTTCGAGTATGACTACAAGAAGCGGACCTACTGGGTTTCCAGCCAGTTCGCCGGCCTGATAGGCCCCGAAGCGTTGAAACGAGCGGCGGAAGACGCCTTCTCGCTTTTCCATCCGGAGGATCGGCCGACCGCCATAGGGCTGCGCAGGCAGGCCGAGATCGCCTCGGGGGCCGAGCCGGTGGACGTGCGCCTGCTGAGGCCGAAGGGCTATCGCTGGGTGCGACTCTACCTGGAGGTGGAGCGCGACGGCGATGATCGCCCGCGTCGGGGCGTCGGCCTGATGATCGACATCGACGACGCCAAGCGCCAGGAGCTGGCGGTCGGCGAGGCGCGGCGCGCGGCTGAGGCCGCGACCGAGGCGAAGTCCGACTTCCTGGCCTCGGTCAGCCACGAGATCCGTACGCCGATGAACGGCATCGTCGGCGTGCTGAACCTGCTGCGACGCGAGCGGCTCACCGACGATGCGCGCCAGCTCCTCGACGAAGCGCTGGGCTGCACCGAAATGCTCTCGCAGTTGATCAACGACGTGCTCGATTTCAGCAAGATCGAGGCCGGCCGGCTCGAGCTCAATCCCACGCCCACCGATCCGGTGGCGATCACCCGCAGCGTCGTCCACCTCATAGAACCCCAGGCCGAGGCCAAGGGGCTCTATCTGCGGGTGCGTTTCGACGACAACGTTGGCTGGGCCGAGATCGACTCGGTGCGCCTGCGCCAGTGTCTCTTCAACGTCATCGGCAACGCCGTGAAGTTCACCGAACGGGGCGGCGTCGAGGTGCGACTGACCGCCGTTGGCGAAGGCGCCCAGCGCAAGCTGCGCTGCGAGGTGGAAGACACCGGCATCGGCGTTCCCGAGAGTGCGCGTTCGCGGATGTTCGACCGCTTCCAGCAGGTCGAAGGCGGGACAACGCGCCGGTTTGGCGGCACGGGCCTGGGCCTGGCCATCTCGCGTCAGTTGGCGCGGATGATGGGCGGGGACCTAGACTACGCCAGCCGCGAGGGCGAGGGGTCGACCTTCTGGTTCGAGATCGCCGCCCCCGCCGCATCGGCGCCAGCGCCGGAGGCCGAGAGCGACCTCACCGGCGCTCCGCTCGTCGGCGTCAGGGTGCTGGTGGTCGACGACAACCGGATCAATCGTCTGGTCGCGGTCAAGTCGCTGGTCGCGCTCGGCGCCGAGGCCGAAGCCGTCGACGGCGGCCAGGCGGCGATCGAGGCGGTGCAGACCGCCGCCTTCGACCTGATCCTGATGGACATCAACATGCCGGGGATGGACGGCCTGGAGGCTGCCCGCCGCATCCGCACGCTAGGCCCCGCCATCGCCGGCATCCCGATCATCGCGCTCACCGCCGACGTCATGCGTCACCAGCACCAGACCTACATCGCCGCCGGCATGAACGGCGTGGTGCCCAAGCCCTTCTCGCCGAGCCAGTTGCTGGCGGAGGTCGCGCGCCTGGCGGGCGAAGGCGAGGACGGTGGCGATCTCAGCCAGACCGCCTGACAGCGCCTGTCACCCGCGCGCGCCGCCTGGCGAGTCCGGATCTCCCGCCAACACTTCGCCCGCATACTTGAGCGCCACCGCCGCCGGCAGGCTCGACCAGGCCTGCAGCAGCGAGCCGCGGCCGAAGGGCGGTGAAAAGTACTCCACCGGCCCGGCCCAACCCGCCTCCAGGCAGCTTCGCCACCATCGCGTGAGCGGATAGCGCCAGCCGCCGAGGCCCCGGCGCAGGCGCTCGGCGGCGTACACAGCGTCCAGCCAGGGCCAGTCGCCGCCATTGTGATAGCGGTAGGCGAAGGCGGTCTTGCCGCGCAGGTCGGTCCGCCTGGCGAACGGCGGGAAGGCGCACAGGACGCCGAAGTCCCCGTATGGCTGGTCCTGGTTGTGGCGGCTCTCGAGGCGGGCGCGCACCGCCTCCAGCGTCAGCCGAGCCCGCGCCTCGGGAACGGCGTCGTGACGCAGCAGTATCAGGGAGTCGAGGGCCAGGTGATCTTCGGCCGATCCGTCCGGCCGCACATAATCCGCATACCAGGCGCCGCACCAGAGGGCCGGGTCGATCGCCTGCCGTGCAGAGACCGCCGTCCGCCGCGCCTCCTCCGCCAACGGAGGATCCTGCCGCTCGCCCAGCCGCGCCAGCGCATCCAGCGCCCCGACCCATAGCCCAAGGTCGTAGGCGACCAGGCCGTCGCGATAGACGTTGTCGGCCCAGTCGCGATCGTTGCGCGGCTTGACGGGGAGGCCCTCGGCGCCGCTGAGACGCCGATAGCGTTCGAAGATCGCCGCCAGCCGCGGCCAGTGGCGCCTCGCCGGCTCATCATCGCCCGTCGCCGCCACATAGTCCCCCACCGCCAGCACGAAGAAGAGCGGGCTGTCGAAGTGGTCGCTCCACCACTCGCCCGCACGACGATGGACGGCGGCCAGGCTGGCGTCCTCGCTGCGCCGCCGCTCCCAGGCCTTGGAGCTTTCGGAGAGATCGACGATCACCCCGCTAGGCGCCTCGCCATCGTCCTGGACGCCCCCGGCGAGGAGGTCGATCTGGGCCAGGGCGATCTTGGGCGCCAGCCGCAGCAGCATCTGGAGGGTCCAGTAGCCGTCGCGGAAATAGGTCCGCGCCGGAACGCTGTAGGCGAGGCCCGCAGCCAGCCCCGCAAACCCGCCCCGCTCGTCCTGTCGGATGCTGGAAAGGGCCGCGTGGACGCCTTGAATGATCAGGCTGCGGATCAAAGGGTCGGCGGCTGGCAAGAGGTCGCACCGCTGGATGTAGGCCTCGGCCTCGGCGCCCACGGCCGGGATGCTGAGCGCCAGCCCTCGCGCCGCCTCCGCTCCCGTGGCGCCGCACGCGATCAGCCAGCCCTCGCCGCGCTGCTCGGCGACGATCTCGCCCTGCCCCAGCGGCGATAGCGGCCCCAATCGAAGGCCGCGCAGGGCCAGCGCCGGCGCCGACTGCGCCAGCGTCAGTCCGGATTCCCCACGCCCGGCGATGCGGTTTGGCGCAAGGACGAACGGCCCCTCGAGCCCATGCACGCGCACCCGGGCGACCTCGCCCAACCCCCAGAGCGAGAGCGTGAGGACCCCCGCCGTCGAAAGCTGGCCCTGCAGCCGCCGGCCCATCAGGGGCAAGGTTGGCGCGCGGTCGGCGGTCAGCAGACCGTCCGCGCGCGGCGCCATGGCGGGCGATGGCCCTTTCCGAACAGACCCCATGTTCGCCAGCCTAGCGGGCCAAGGCGCCTCTGCGTAGGGCGCGCGGTCTGGCGGACACGCGGGAAAGCTGCTGAAAAGCGAGCGGTATTCGCGCTAGCTTGACGGTGTTGACCCAGCCACCTGGACCGCCACGATGTCGGACGCCTTCGATCTTACCGCCTATTTCGACCGCATCGGCTACGGCGGATCGGCCGCGCCGGCGCTAGAGACGCTTTCGGCCATCCATGCCCGCCATGTCGCTTCGATCCCGTTCGAGACGCTCGACCCCCTGATGGGCCGGCCGGTGGTCCTCGACCTGGACGCGTTGCAGGCCAAGCTCGTGCAGAAGCGCCGCGGCGGCTACTGCTTCGAGCAGAATGCGCTCTTCATGGGCGCCCTTCGGACCATGGGCTATTCGGTGACCGGGCTCGCCGGCCGCGTGCGCTGGATGTCGCCGCCCGACGCGCCGTTCGGGCCGCGCAGCCACATGCTGCTGAGGGTCGATCTGCCGGAAGGCCCGTTCCTCGCCGACGTGGGGTTCGGCGCGCACCTGCTGGACGCGCCATTGCGCCTGGAACCGGATGTCGAGCAGGCGACGCCGCTCGCCCTCTATCGCTTCAGCTTCTCCGACGGCGTCTTCGGCCTGCAGGTGCGTCAGGCCGACGGCTGGCGCATCGCCTACATGTTCACACTCGAGCCACAGTTCGCGTCCGACTATGTAATGAGCAACTGGTTCACCTCGACCCACCCCCAGTCGCTCTTCATCAGCACCCTGCTGGCCGAGCGCCTGACCGCGGAGGCCCGCTTCAACCTGATCAACAATCGCCTCACCGAGCGCTATCACGACGGGCGCGTGGTCGAGCGGACGCTCAGCGACGCCGAGGCGTTCGGCGAAGCGCTGGATCAGGTGTTCAACCTCGAGCCGCCGGTCCCGGCGGAAGCGGTTTTCGCTAAGCTGCCAACGATTTAGGTCGCACTGCTGACCCTATCGCGGCTTGGCGGCGTAGAGCACCACCGGCCAGCCACCCGGCGCTGTGACCACGCAGCGGATCTCGTGCGGACCCTCCGCCGGCTCGGTGACCGGCAGGCCGGCGGCCAGCGCCGCGGCGCGGGCGGCGCCGAGATCGCCCACCTTGACCATGATCCCCGCCTGGTCCGAGACCCGGTCGGTTCCGGCCAGCGCGATCCGCCGGCCGCTCACGTCGAACTGCGCCCAGCGATCGCCGTCGACAAAGGTCGGCGCCACCCCCAGCAGCGCGGACCAGACCCGCGCGGCCTCTGCCACATCCTCTACCGGCAGGACCGGCGTCACCCCTTGGATATCCATGGGCGGAAGTGCTGGCGTGACCGGCTTGCGGCGTCAAGCGCGACCTGAGATAGCCAGCCCATGGCTGCTCCCCAGCTCTCCCGGTCGTCGGCGGACGCGCCCACCGCGCCGTTCCTGATCACCCTCTCCTGCCCCGACCGGATCGGCATCGTCGCGGAGGTGGCCCGGTTCCTGGTCGAGCACGGCTGCAACATCATCGAGAGCGCCCAGTACGGCGATGTGGAGACCGGCCGCTTCTTCCAGCGCACCGGGTTCGAACCCACCACGGGCGAGGCCTTGCCGGCGCTCCGCGAGGCCTTCGCCCCGATCGCCACCGCCTACGCGATGGACGCCCGGTTCCACGACATGCACCGGCCGACGCCGACGCTGATCATGGCCTCGCGCTTCGGCCATTGCCTGAACGACCTGCTGTTCCGCTGGCGCACCGGCGCGCTGCCGATCGAGATCAAGGCGGTGGTCTCCAACCACCTGGATTTCGCGAGCCTCGTGGAAGCCAATGGCCTGACCTTCCACCACCTGCCGGTCGCGGCTGAGACCAGGCGCGAGCAGGAAGCGGCGCTGGAGGGCCTGGCGACCCGCGAGGGCGTCGAGCTGATCGTACTCGCCCGCTACATGCAGATTCTCTCGCCGGCGCTGTGTGCGCGCCATCCGGGGCGGATCATCAACATCCACCACTCGTTCCTGCCGAGCTTCACCGGCGCCAGACCCTACCACGCCGCGCACCGGCGCGGGGTGAAGCTGATCGGCGCCACCGCCCACTACGTCACCGAGGACCTCGACGAGGGCCCGATCATCGAGCAGGCGGTCGAGCGGGTGACCCACAGCCTCTCGGTCAGCGACTATGTCGGCGTCGGCCGCGACCTGGAGGCGTTGGTCCTGGCGCGGGCGGTGAAGTGGCACGCCGAGCACCGGGTGCTGCTTAACGGCGCCAAGACGGTTATCTTCCACTCGTGAGCCAGACCGCCGACCAAGGCCCCGCCAAGGCCTCTCCCGTTCTGTGGAGCGAGGCGCGCGCCGCCGAGATCATCGCGGCCCACGCCGATCGGCCAGGCGCGCTACTGCCGATCCTGCAGGCGTTGCAGGCCGAGTTCGGCTGGATCAGCGACGAAGCCGCCGCGCTCGCCGCCGAGCGGCTCAACCTCAGCCGCGCCGAGGTTCACGGGGCGCTGACCTTCTACCACGACTTCCGCCGCGCTCCGGCCGGGCGCCACGTGCTGAAACTCTGCCGCGCCGAGGCGTGCCAGGCCCGCGGCGGCCGCCAGGTCGAGGCCAGGACCCGGGCGGCGCTGGGCGTTGGCATCGGCGAGACCACGAGCGACGGAGCGGTGACTCTGGAGGCGGTCTATTGCCTTGGCCTCTGCGCCAGCGGCCCGGCGGCGCTGCTGGACGAGCGTCCCGTGGCGCGGCTCGCCGGCGAGCGGCTGGAGCGTCTGCTCGCCGAGGCGAGGGCGTGACCACGCGCGTCTTCGTGCCCAAGGACGCCGCCGCGCTCGCCGTTGGCGCGGACGCGGTCGCCGCGGCGATCGCCAAGGCTGGCGCCCGCCAGGATATCCAGATCGTCCGCAACGGCTCGCGTGGGCTTTTCGAGCTGGAGACCCTGGTCGAGGTCGAGACGCCGGAGGGCCGGATCGGCTACGGGCCGGTCTATCCGGAGGACGTTCCGGGTCTCGTGGCCGCCGGCCTCTTCGAGGGCGGGGCGCACCCGCTGCGCATCGGCCGGCCGGAGGACCTGCCGTTCTTCCGGCCCCAGACGCGCCTCACCTTCGCCCGCTGCGGGATCACCGACCCGCTCTCGCTGGACGACTACCGCGCCCACGGCGGGCTCAAAGGCCTTGAAGCGGCGTCGAAGCTGACGCCCGAGGCCATCACCCAGGCGATCACGGGGTCGGGCCTGCGCGGGCGCGGCGGCGCCGGCTTTCCGGCCGGGCTCAAGTGGGAGACGGTGCGCCAGGCCGAGGGGCCGCAGAAGTACGTGGTCTGCAACGCCGACGAGGGCGACAGCGGAACCTACGCCGACCGGATGCTGATGGAAGGCGATCCGTTCCTCTTGATCGAGGGCATGATCATCGCCGCCCGCGCCGTCGGGGCGGAGCAGGGCTATGTCTACATCCGCTCCGAATACCCTGACGCCATCGCCTCGATGACCCAGGCGGTGGAGATCGCGCGCGGCGCGGGCCTGTTTGGGCGCTTCGACATCGAGATCCGGGTTGGCGCCGGGGCCTACGTCTGCGGCGAAGAGACGGCGATGCTGGAGAGCCTCGAGGGCCGTCGCGGCCAGGTGCGCGCCAAGCCGCCGCTGCCGGCGCACGCGGGCCTCTTCGGCCGCCCGACCCTGATCAACAACGTGCTCACCCTCGCCGCCGCGCCCTTCATCCTCGCCGAGGGGCCGGACGCGTATGCGTCGCGCGGCCACGGCCGCTCGCGTGGGACCATGCCGATCCAGCTGGCCGGCGATATCAGGAACGGCGGGCTCTGCGAGACTGCGTTCGGGATCACGCTGGGCGAGTTGGTGAACGACATCGGCGGGGGGACCTTGAGCGGCCGGTCGATCCGCGCCGTGCAGGTGGGCGGGCCGCTGGGCGCCTATTTCCCGCCGACGCTCTTCGACACCCCCTTCGACTATGAAGCCTTCGCCGCCCGCGACGGCCTGATCGGCCACGCGGGCGTGGTGGTGTTCAACGACACGGTCGACATGGCCGAGCAGGCCAGGTTCGCCCTGGAGTTCTGCGCCTTCGAAAGCTGCGGCAAATGCACCCCCTGCCGCATCGGCGCCCAGCGCGGCGTCGAGACAGTGGACCGGGTGATGGCGGGCGAGCGGACGGCGGCCAACCTCGAACTCCTCACCGATCTGTGCGAGACTATGAAGTACGGCTCCCTCTGCGCGCTGGGCGGGCTGACGCCGCTGCCGGTGATCAGCGCGCTCACCCACTTCCCCGAAGATTTCCGGGCGCGGCGGGCGGCCGGGCGATGAGTGTAAGGCGATGTCCCTGATCCAAGAGACCGACTTCGGCACGCCGGCCTCCAGGTCCGAGGCCGAGGTCACCCTGACCATCGACGGCCAGAGCGTCACCGTGCCCGCCGGAACCTCGCTGCTGCGCGCCGCGAAGGAAGTCGGAACCTCGATCCCAAAGCTCTGCGCCACCCAATCCCTGCAGCCGTTCGGCTCGTGCCGGCTGTGCCTGGTGGAGATCGAGGGCCGCGCCGGGACGCCCGCCTCCTGCACCACGCCCGCCCAGGCCGGCATGGTCGTCTCGACCCAGACGCCGCGGCTCAAGAAGCTGCGCAAGGGAGTGATGGAGCTCTACATCTCCGACCATCCGCTGGACTGCCTCACCTGCCCGGCCAACGGCGACTGCGAGCTGGAGGACATGGCCGGCGCCGTCGGCCTGCGCGAAGTGCGCTATGGCGACAAGGGCCTGAACCACCTGGTCGCCGAGGCTGACGCCTCCAACCCCTATTTCACCTTCGATTCCACCAAGTGCATCGTCTGCTCCAGGTGCGTTCGGGCGTGCGACGAGACGCAAGGCACCCTGGCGCTCACCATCGCCGGGCGCGGCTTCGGCAGCGCCGTTTCGGCCAGCCAGTCCGAGCCGTTCTTCGGGTCGGAATGCGTCTCTTGCGGCGCCTGTGTCACCGCCTGCCCCACCGCCGCGCTCACCGAAAAGGCGGTGATCGAGATCGGCCAGCCGGAGCACTCGGTGCTGACCACCTGCGCCTACTGCGGCGTCGGCTGCACGTTCAAGGCGGAGATGCGTGGCGAGGAACTGGTGCGGATGGTTCCGCACAAGGACGGCAAGGCCAACCGCGGCCACTCCTGCGTCAAGGGCCGCTTTGCCTGGGGCTACGCCAGCCACCGCGACCGGATCCTCAATCCGATGATCCGCGCGCGCATCGACGAGCCGTGGCGGGAGGTCGGCTGGGACGAGGCGATCGGCCACGCCGCCTCTGAATTCAAGCGCTTGCAGGCGAAATATGGCCGCGACAGCGTGGGCGGGATCACTTCCTCGCGCTGCACCAACGAAGAGACGTTCCTGGTTCAGAAGCTGGTCAGGGCGGGGTTCGGCAACAACAATGTCGACACCTGCGCCCGCGTCTGCCACTCGCCCACCGGCTATGGGCTGAAGACCACGCTGGGCACCTCGGCGGGCACCCAGGATTTCGATTCGGTCGAAGACTGCGACGTGATGGTGGTGATCGGCGCCAACCCCACCGACGGCCACCCGGTGTTCGCCTCGCGGATGAAGCGGCGGTTGCGCGCCGGCGCGCGTCTGATCGTCATCGACCCACGCCGGATCGATCTCGTCCGTACACCGCACATCCAGGCCGACCATCTGGCGATCCGTCCGGGAACCAACGTCGCCGTGCTGACCGCCATGGCCCACGTGGTCGTGACCGAGGGCCTGACCGATGAGGCCTATGTGCGCGAGCGCTGCGACTGGGACGAGTTCCAGGACTGGGCCGAGTTCGTCTGCCTGCCGCAGAACTCGCCCGAAGCCATGGAGGCTCACACCGGCGCGCCGGCCGCCGAGGTCCGCGCCGCCGCCAGGCTCTACGCCACCGGCGGCAATGCGGCGTTCTACTATGGCCTCGGCGTCACCGAGCACGGGCAAGGTTCGACCGCGGTGATGGCCATCGCCAACCTCGCCATGGCCACCGGCAACCTCGGCAAGCCCGGCTGCGGGGTGAACCCCCTGCGCGGCCAGAACAACGTCCAGGGCTCGTGCGACATGGGTTCGTTCCCCCATGAGCTCACCGGCTATCGGCACATCTCCGACGAGCCCACCCGCGCCGCGTTCGACGCCATGTGGGGCGTGACGCTCGACAACGAGCCTGGCCTGCGCATCCCCAACATGC
>JBIOEF010000067.1:0-18235 GCA_044445785.1 Caulobacterales bacterium | reverse complement strand
CTGGAAGAGCGGCTAAGAGAGATCAAGCTGAAGTAGCCTCCCTCCCCCGTGTGGGGAGGGACAGACCGCGCAGCGGTCAGGGTGGGGGAGTCTGGTGAGGCGCGCCAGCGTATCGTTGACGCGTCCGACCTCCCCACCCGGCGTCGCTACGCTCCGCCACCCTCCCCATGAAGGGGAGGGAGGCTCTACCATCGTCACAGGCTGGCCTGGGTGTTGTAGAGCGCCGCGTAGGCGCCGCCGGCCGCCAGCAGCGCATCGTGGGATCCCTGCTCGCCGACGCCGTCGTCGGTCAGGACGACGATCCGGTCCGCGTGCCTGACGGTCGAGAGCCGGTGGGCGATGACCAGGGTGGTGCGGTCGCGGGCCAGCGATTGCAGAGCCTGCTGGACGGCGCGCTCGCTGTCGTTGTCGAGCGCGCTGGTGGCCTCGTCGAAGATCAGGATCGGCGGGTCCTTCAGGAACACCCGGGCGATGGTCAGCCGCTGCTTCTGTCCGCCCGACAGTTTCACCCCGCGCTGGCCGATGTCGGTGTCGTAGCCGTCCGGCAGGGCGGTGATGAACTCGTGCGCGTGGGCGTGCCTGGCCGCCGCCACGATCTCCGCCAGCGTGGCGTCCGGCCGGCCATAGCGCAGGTTCTCCGCCACCGTGCCAGCGAAGAGATAGACGTCCTGCTGGACGATGCCGATGCTGCGCCGAAGCGACGAAAGGGCGATCTCCCGAACGTCGCGCCCGTCGATCAGCACCTGACCCTCGGTGACGTCGTAGAACCTGGGGACCAGCGAACAGAGCGTCGACTTGCCCACCCCCGAGTAGCCGATCAGGGCCACGAACTCCCCCGCCGCGATGCTCAAGGTGACATCGCTGAGGACCGCGCGACCGTGTGGCTGATAGCGGAACCCGACCCGTCGGAACTCGATCGCCCCGCGCACCCTCTCCATCGGCTCGGCGCCTGCCGCGTCGCCGATGTCCGGGCGCACCTCCAGGATGTCCATGAACCGGTTGAAGCCGGTCAGGCCCTCCTGGCAGACCCGCACGAAGTTCACCCCCCGCTGGATCGGATCGATCAGGATGGCGACGCAGAGCAGGTAGGTCAGCAGGTTCGCCACATCGAGCTGGGCCGAGGTGATCCGCTGCGCGCCGACGACGATGACGGTGACGGTGGTCAGCTGGGCGAAGGTCGCCAGGCCGACGGAGAAGAACGCCTCGCTGCGATAGCCGTACCGACGGGTCGCCAGGAAGGCGTCGTTTTCCCGCGCGAAGCGGGCGATCTCGACGTCCTCGTTGGCGAAGGATTTGACCACCCGGATGCCGGAGAGCGAGTCCTCGACCCGCTCGTTGATCGCCCCGATCCGCTCCTTGCTCCACCGCAGCGCCCGGTTCATGCGGATGTTGAAGAACAGCGAATAGGCGACCGCGAAGGGCAGCAGGGCGACGATCACCCAGGTCATCGGCGCATCGAGCCAGAAGAGGATGGTCAGCGCCCCGGCGAACTTCAGAACCGAAATCGCCAGGTCTTCGGGCGCGTGATGATAGGCCTCGCCGATCTGGAACAGGTCGTTGGTGATCCGGCTCATCAGCTGGCCGACCCGCTGGCGGTCGTAGAAGCTGAACGAGAGCCGCTGGTAGTGCTCGAACAGCTCCTGGCGCATGGCGCTTTCCATCTTCGCGCCCATCATGTGGCCCTGGTAGTCGACGAAGATGGTGCAGAGCGCCTGCACGCCCAGCAGGGCGAGCATCACCGCCCCCATCAGATAGATTGGCCCCAGCAGCGCCGGATCGCCGTGGCCGGCGCTCAGCCGGCGGACGACGTAGTTGGCGCAGAGCGGCAGCAGCAGGGCCGTCGCCGAGACCAGGAAGGCGCAGGCGAGGTCCGCGGCCAGCAGCCACCGGTGCGGGCGGTAGTAGGAAAGCAGCTTCGCGAGGCGCGCGCCGCGCAGGCGGGGCGGGCGAGTCGGCGCCGCGACGCCGGGCAGGACCTCTGCGAAGGTCTGGGCGTCATCCATGGCGGCGCCCTTTCAGCAGGCGCGCGCGAGGCGACGTCGGGTGGGGATGGTTGGGCGCGTTAAACGGCCGGCGGATGCGGCGCCTAGCGTCTACACGCGGCGCCCCCAAGGTGTGCGATGGCATGGAGCTTCATGTCCTGTTGGCGGGAGATCGTCTGGCTGGACATGAAGGTTTTCATTGCGCGCTCCCAGGATCGTCGGCCGGCCAATAGCAGGCGCGCCGCGGGTGCGACAGCGGAAAAAACCGCGCCTCCCTCCCCCTTGTGGGGAGGGACAGACCGCGGAGCGGTCAGGGTGGGGATCTCTGACGCAGCGTGCCGGCGTCGCCGGATATCGTTGACGCGTCGGACAGCCCCACCCGTCCGATGCTTCGCATCGTCCACCCTCCCCATGAAGGGGAGGGAGACGCTACAGCGCTTCGACGATGGTGACGTTGGCCAGGCCCCCGCCTTCGCACATGGTCTGCAGGCCGTAGCGCTTGCCGCGGGCCTTCAGCGCGTGGACCAGGGTGGCCATCAACTTGGTCCCGGAGGCGCCCAGCGGGTGGCCAAGGGCGATAGCGCCGCCGTTGACGTTGAGCCGCGCCGGATCGGCGCCGGTCACCTTCAGCCAGGCCACCGGCACCGAGCCGAACGCCTCGTTGACCTCGAAGAGATCGATGTCGTCGATGCTCATGCCAGCCTTCTTTAGGGCCCGCAGCGTGGCCGGGATCGGGGTCTCCAGCATCACCACCGGGTCGCCGCCGATCACCGACAGGTGGTGGATGCGGGCGATCGGGTCGAGGCCGAGTTCCTTCAGCCCCTTCTCGGAGACCACCATTACCGCCGAAGCGCCGTCGCAGATCTGGCTGGAGCTGGCGGCGGTGATCCGCCCGCCCTCGCGCAGCAGCTTGACCGACCGGATGGCCTCCAGCGAGGCGTCGAAGCGGATACCCTCGTCCACCGTGTGCTCGCTCTCGGCGCCCTCGGCGTCCTTGATCTTCACCGGCGTGATCTCGGCCTTGAAGGCGCCGGCCTGGGTGGCCGCGATGGCCTTCTGGTGGCTCTGGTAGGCCCACTGGTCGATCTCGTCCCGGGTCAGGCCGTGCTTCTCGGCGACCATCTCGGCGCCGGCGAACTGGCTGAACTGAATGTTCGGATAGCGCTCTTCCATCCGCGGGCTCTTGGGAACGCCAAAGCCCGCCTGCGCCGCCAGGGTCACCGAGATCCCCATGGGAACGCGGGTCATGCTCTCGACGCCGGCGGCGATGACGATGTCCTGGGTGCCGGCCATCACCGCCTGGGCGGCGAACTGCAGGGCCTGCTGGGACGAGCCGCACTGGCGGTCGACGCTGGTGGCCGGCACGCTTTCGGGGAGGCGCGAGGCCAGCACCGCGTTGCGGGCGACGTTGGTGGACTGCTCGCCGACCTGGCCGACGCAGCCCATGATCACGTCCTCCACCAGGGCCGGATCGACGCCGGTGCGGTCGAGGACCGAGTCGAGCACGGCGCCGCCGAGGTCGATGGGGTGCCAGCCGGCCAGCTTGCCGCCCTTGCGGCCTCCAGCGGTGCGGGTGGCCGCGACGATGTAGGCGGCGTCTGCCATGGGAGTCTCTCCAGAGAAAAAACGATGAGGGCTAGATACGGGAACGACGCCGCGTCAGCCAACGGCCATTTCAGCCCTTGACGCGCATCCGGGCGCTGCGCGGCGTGCGGTCGAGCTCGGCCAGGCCCAGCGCCTCCATCACCGGCGGCACATAGACGCCGAAGCGGCCGCGCAGCCCTTTCTTCAGCCCGTACCAGCCACTCACGGGGTTGTCGGGCGAGCGGCCCCAGGCTTCCACCGTGTCCGCCGCCGCCGGCTTCTGCTCGTCGGCGCCGCCCAGGGCGATCCAGTCGCGGCGCGCCTTGAGCATGTCAGCCAGGTCGTCGATGCAGCCCAGGGCGTAGCGCAGCTGGGTCTTGCCTACCTGGATCACCAGCGCCGGCGGGTCCAGCGTCTCGTCCCGCCAGGCCTGGAATTCCGAACCGCCCGCGGGCGTCGTCAAAGTCCAGGGATCGGATTTCGTTCCGTCACCGCCCGCCATCGATCGCCCTTTCGCGCTGGAAGAGCGCCAAGGTAGAGCCTGGGCGGCGTTCGGTCATCAGGGTTCGCGACGCCGGGCCGTTCGCCAGCCTGCGCCGCGGGCCGTCCGTAGAAATGCAGCTTGAAGGGCCCCCACCAGAGGAGCTTGCCCAGTCCCCTGGCCGCGCGGTCGAGGGTGAAGGCGCGGTGCGGCGCGCGCAGCAGCCAGTGGACGGCCGCCATCAGCCCGAAGACGCACGCCTGCAATGCGCCCAACGCCATCCAGCGGGCGACGCCGCGCCGGTCCGGCGGGTTGGCGGTGGCGCAGGCGAAGGTCGGCCCCTG
The DNA here is from genome assembly GCA_044445785.1 of Caulobacterales bacterium. Classification (GTDB taxonomy): domain Bacteria; phylum Pseudomonadota; class Alphaproteobacteria; order Caulobacterales; family Caulobacteraceae; genus Acaudatibacter. Next base: position 13,844 of record JBIOEF010000067.1, on the reverse strand, counting down.
ACCGTAGACGAAGGCGCGCGCCAGGGCGTAGCCCAGCGTCAGCCGCTCGGGCGAGGGCGATTCATAGACCACCGCCTTGGGCGTCCAGGCGAAGCGAGCGCCGCGCTCCTTCATGGTCCCGAACAGGTGATCGTCCTCGCCGCCGGTGTGGTTGCGGCTGGTGCAGAACGGCGCCTGCGGGTTGGGCAGGGCCGCGCGGCGGACCAGGCTGTCGCCGCAGCCGTAGTAGTGGGCGATGACGCCGGCCTCGCCAGGGCCTTCGCGGGAGAAGAACTGTTCCAGATAGACGCCGTGGTCGCCCAGCCGCTCGGCCGCCTTCAGCCGCACCGGGCCGAAGACGACGTCGGCGTCGAACCGCGCCTGCGTCTCCATCAGGGCGGCCAGCCAGTCCTCTGAGGCGATCTCGTCGTCGTCGAGGAAGGCGATCAGCGCGCCGGAGGCCTTGGCCAGGCCCGCGTTGCGCGCGTTGGCGACGCCGGGCCTGGGCTCATGCACGTAGTGGATCGGAAACGGCGCCTGGGCGGTCAGGGCGTCGGCGACCGGCCTGGCCGAGGGCGTCTCGTCGTTGTCGACGATCACCAGCTCCAGATGTGCGGGATCGACGCCGGCCTGGATGAAGGTGGACCGGGCCGCGGCGGCCAGGCCCCTCAGGCGCCGCTGTGTCGGGATGACCAGGCTCACCCTGGGCGTCTGCGGCGCCGATTGTTCAGAACCGGGACTCTTCAGATGCCAGGGCCGCAGCCTCGGCGCGGTCATGCGCGAGGGGTGGGGCGCCGGCTCCAGCCGCAGGAATTGGGCCGGACAGAGGGAGCGCTGGTCGAGCTTGGCCAACATCGAGGGCATTTGCGAGGGCGCTCCGAGCCGGGTGTCCGCGAGGGCGGTCGAAGGGGACGGGAGCAAGGCGCGTGCCGGTCGGCGTGACGCGGCGCCCGCAATCGCGCTAGAGGAGCCGTCCCGTCCCCGCGTTCATGGACCCCTCCGTCAGTGCGTCTTCCGCAGGCCAGACTCGATCAGGTGCTCGACCGCTTCCACGAGGTGGAGGCGCGGATGGGCGCGGGCGTCGACGGGACCGAGATCGTCCGCCTCTCCAAGGAACACGCCGAGCTGCGCCCCGTGGCCGAGGCGGCCACGCGCCTGGCCAAGGCCCGCGCCGACCGCGCCGAGGCCGAGGAACTGAGCCGATCGGACGATCCGGCGCTGGCCGAATACGGCGCCGAGGAACTGGCGGCGCTGGACGCGGCGCTGCCGGACATGGAGCGGGACCTGGCCTTGCTGCTGGCGCCTCGCGACGCCGACGAGAACGCCTCGGCGATCCTGGAAGTGCGCGCCGGCACCGGCGGCGACGAGGCGGCGCTGTTCGCCGGCGACCTCTTCCGCATGTACCAGCGCTACGCGACCCTGCACGGCTGGAAGCTGGAGGTGGAGAGCGCCTCCGAGGGCGAAATGGGCGGTTACAAGGAGATCATCGCCTCGATCAGCGGCGATGGCGTCTTCGGTCGGATGAAATTCGAGAGCGGCGTCCACCGCGTCCAGCGGGTGCCCGAGACCGAGGCGCAGGGCCGCATCCACACCTCCGCCGCCACCGTGGCGGTGCTGCCAGAGCCCGAGGACGTGGATATCGAGATCAACGACGCCGACATCCGCATCGACACCTACCGTTCCTCGGGCGCCGGCGGCCAGCACGTCAACAAGACCGACTCGGCGGTGCGCATCACCCACCTGCCCACCAACATCGTCGTCACCTCATCGGAGAAATCCCAGCACCAGAACCGCGCCAGGGCGATGAAGGTGCTGAAGGCCAGGCTCTACGATATGAAGCGCGAGGCCCTGGACGCCGAGCGGTCCGAGGCGCGCAAGAGCCAGGTGGGCACGGGCGACCGCTCCGAGCGCATCCGCACCTACAATTTCCCGCAGGGCCGGGTCACCGACCACCGGATCAACCTCACCCTCTACAACCTGCCCAAGATCATCGAGGGCGAGGCGCTGGACGACGTCATCGACCCCCTGATCGCCGAAGACCAGGCCGCGCGCCTCGCCAGCCTGGAAGAGAGCCTGAACTGATCATCGACCCGCAGGCCGCGGTTCATCTCATCCCGTCACCCCGGCCGTAGCGCAGCGAAGAGCCGGGGCCGGCCGGGCCGGCGCCCAGACGAGTTCCAGCTTGACTGATCCACGTCCGGCCCCGGCTCTTCGCCGCTTCGCGGCTGCGGCCGGGGTGACGGGCGGTGCTACACCCTCACCAGCCGGCGGACGAAGTTGATCGTGTAGCCGACCTGGCGGCCGCAGAAGGCCGCGAACCAGTTGGCCGCTTCGCGCGGCGAGACGGTGAAGGCCTTGCCCACGGTGTCGGCCATCACCGCGCCGCGCTCGCCCGTGGGCCGGTGGGGCCCGATGGTGGTGTCGACGGCGGTCTGATGCTCGACCTCGGAGTTCAGCTCCGCGCCGGTCAGCACCACCATGGCCGAGAACCAGACCCAGAGCATGTAGGCGATCATCGCCCCCAGCGATCCGTAGGTGACGCCGAAGTGGGCGACGTTGTTGACGTACCAGGAGAAGGCCAGCGAAACGCCCATCCAGGCCAGCGCCGCCAGCAACCCGCCAAAGCCCACCCATCGCCACTTGGCGTGGATGCGGCTGGGCGCATAGCGGTAGAGCAGGGTGAAGGCGCCCGCCGCGATCAGGAACACCACCAGCCAGCGGATCGGTCCCCACCACACGCCGAACCGGCGAAGGCCGATGTCGTGGAAGAAGATCGGCGCGGCCACCAGCACCGCCATCACCATGGTCAGGAAGACCAGGGCGAAGAAGGTGGCGATGTAGGTGAACAGGCTCCGGCGCACGTACTCGCGCTTCTCGCTCTCGTCGAAGGTGATGTTGAGGCCGTCCACCAGCGCCTTCATCCCGGCGTTGGCGCTCCAGATCGAGATCAGGATGAAGACCACGAAGGCGGCGCTCAAGGCGGCGTGACGCTGGCCGGCGACCCGCACCATCTGCGCGCCGATCAGGTGCACCGCCTCTGCGGGCAGGATCGGCGACATGTGCGAGAACTGCCGCTCCACCGAGGCCACGTCGAAGAAGAGGCCGTAGAGCGAGACGAAGGCGGCGATCGCCGGGAACGTCGCCAGCAGCACATAGAAGGTGATCCCGCCGGCCAGCGCCGGTAGGCGGTCGCGGCCCATCTCCCGGTAGGTGCGCCAGAAGATATCCTTCCAGCCGAGCGGCGGGATCAGGAACGGCCAGTTGGCGTTGCGCCCACGCCCGGGCTCGGCGGCGTCCAGTTCGGCGGGGGTGAGCAGGCGCGGCTGAGCGGGCTGAGCGGCGGGCTTCCGGCGCATCCTCGGCCAGAGCGCGGCGGCGGCCATGGCGACGACGGCGACCCACGGCGCCAGGTGATAGGGCGCCCTGCCGTTCGACCGCCGGGTATTAGAACCTGGTTTGGCGCCCGGCTTCGGATCGCTCATGCTTACGCTCACCTTAAGCGCCCGCTTGTGTTCGCTCATCCGGTCGGGCAGGGGAGCGCCATGACCGCCGCTATCGCCGCACTTTTTCGGCATCCGATCAAGGGGTTCACGCCCGAAAAGGTCAAGCTTGCGCATTTGGCCGCCGGCGAGGCGTTCCCGGGCGACCGCCTGTACGCCGTCGAGGACGGCCCGTCCGGCTTCGATCCAGCCGCGCCGGGTTACATCCCGAAGAACCGCTTCACGGTGCTCGCGAAGATCGCCGAGGTGGCGCGGGCGCGGACCCGGTTTGACGACGCCACGGGCGTGCTCAACGCCACGGCCGACGGCCTTGCGCCCTTCGCCGGCAAGCTGACCGAGCCGGCCGGCCGCGCCGCCTTTGCTGAATGGCTGGGCGAGCTGCTTGGCGAGGCGGCCAGCGGCCCGCTGCGCACCCTCGACGGCGCCGGCCACCGTTTCCTTGATCACCCGCTTGGCCATGTCTCGATCATCAATCTTGCGAGCGTTCGCGACCTCGAGCAACGGCTGGGCCGGCCGCTCGATCCCTTGCGCTTCCGCGCCAATCTCTACGTCGAAGGCTGGCCGGCGTGGGCCGAAAACGACTGGACCGGCCGCGCGATGCGCCTGGGCGAGGCGCAGGCGTCGGTCTTCCAGCCGATCACCCGCTGCGCCGCCCCTGGGGTCGACCCGACCACGGCCATCCGCGACCTCGACATCCCCGCCGAACTCCACCGCCTCTACGGCCACCTCCTCTGCGGGATCTACATCCAGGTCACCAAGGCCGGCGACGTGCGCGAGGGGGATGGGATTTCGATCGGATAGGGCGCGACGGTCGCCCGACCCCTCACCGCACCTCTCCCCGCTGCACGGGGAGAGGGATACTTAGAGAGTTGAGCGGCGGATGGACGGCCCGACGCACCGCCCTTTCAGTATCCCTCTCCCCGCCCGGAGGGTGGGGAGAGGTGCGGTGAGGGGTGGTGCGGCAGGATCGCTGAGAGCCGTAAAATCCCTACGCCAGCGCCTTCTCGATCAGCCCTATGGTGTTCTCCAGGCCGAAGATGGCGGCGAAGGAGCCGAATCTGGGGCCCTGGGTCTGGCCCAGCAGCACTTCGTAGAGCGCCTGGAACCAGCTGCGCAGCGGATCGAACCCGGCGTCCTTGCCGGCGGCGTAGACCTCGTTCTGGATCACCTCGACGTCCTGGCAGCCGGCGGGGAGGGCCTTCAGCCGCGCCAGCAAGTCGGCGAAGGCGGCCCGCTCCCTGGCGTCGGCCGGGCGGAAGCGCTTGGCCGGCAGGACGAAGTCCTCGTAGTAGTTGATCGCATAGCCCGCCAGGCGATCGAGCAGCGGCTCGCTCTCCGGCGTCGCGCCCGGCAGGTAGCGGCTGAGGAACCCCCACAGGACCCGCTTGTCCGAAGCGTTGGCCGCCGAGACCAGGTTCAGGAGCAGCGAGAACGAGACCGGCGAGCCCTTGTCTGGCGCGGCGCCGCCGTGGACGTTCCAGGCGGGGCTGTCCAGCGGGTTGGCCGCGTTGTCGCTCGCCGCGCCCTTGCGGTTCAGCGCGTCCAGATGCTGCAGATATTCGTCCGTCGCCTTGGGGATGACGTCGAAATAGAGCCGCTTGGCCGACTTGGGCGAGACGAACAGGTAGTAGGCCAGGCTCTCGGGCGCGCCGTAGCGCAGCCACTCCTCCATGGTCAGGCCATTGCCCTTGGACTTGGAGATCTTCTGGTTCTGCTCGTCCATGAAGAGCTCGTAGGTGAAGGTCTCCGGCGGCTCGCCCCCCAGCGCCTGGCAGACCCGGCTGGAGATGCGGATCGAGTCGACGAGGTCCTTGCCGGACATCTCATAGTCGACCTCGAGCGCCGTCCACCGCGCCGCCCAGTCGGGACGCCACTGGAGCTTCACATAGCCGGCGGTGACCGGAACCTCGGTGGGCGTTCCGTCCTCGTCGGGGAAGGTGATGGTCCCGCGGTCCAGATGCCGCTCCAGCGTCGGCGCCTGCAGCACCCGCCCGGTAGTGGGGCTGATCGGCAGGAACGGCGAATAGGTGGCCCGGCGCTCGTCGCCCAGCGTCGGCAGCATGATCGCCTGGACCGCCTCGAACCGTTCCAGCATGCGCAGCAGCACCTCGTCGTACCGCCCCGAACGGTAGTTGTCGGTCGCCGACATGAACTCGTAGTCGAAGCCGAAGCCGTCCAGGAAGGCGCGCAAGCGGGCGTTGTTGTGGGCGCCGAAGCTCTCGTGCTCGCCGAAGGGATCGCGCACGCTGGTCACCGGCTTGTCGCGGTCTTCCTGCAGCATCGCCAGGTTCGGCACGTTGTCCGGAATCTTGCGCAGGGCGTCCATGTCGTCGGAGACGACGATCAGTCGGGTTGGGATGGCGTTCTCGGTGAGCGCGCGGAAGGCGTTCCGCACCATCGTTGGCCGCGCCACCTCGCCGAAGGTGCCCAGGTGCGGCAGGCCGGAGGCGCCGTAGCCGCACTGAAAGACCACGGGCCTGCCCAGCGCCGGCAGGGCCGCCACCGCCTCGTCGATCTTGCCCGAATTGATCAGGGTGGAGGCCAGGTCCCGCTCGGCGTCGCTCTCCAGGCGCAGGCGCAGCAGCCGCGCCAGCAGGCCGCGCGCCTGCTCGAACGGCCAGGCGCGCGCCTCTCGCGCCAGATGGGAAAGCCCGGTCAGCATGGGGCGAGCGGGATAGTCCGGCGCATGGTCGGGGTCAATCGCGCGCCGCCGGTTCGACGACGCTCAGCAGGAAGTGGCCGCGCAGGGCCGCCACGGGCGTGGCGCGGTGTTCCTGCCAGGCTTCGACGTGAACGTTGGCGATCCGCCGGCCGAGCTTGCGCACGTCGGCTCTGGCGTAGGTGGTCAGTGCGCGGCCGGGGCGCAGGTATTCGATGGTGATGTCGATGGTCTTGGGCTGGCGGCGCAGCGGCTCGCGGATGGAGAGCTGGGCGAGCGCGGTCAGCTCCATGAACGCCCCCAGCACCCCGCCGTGCAGCGCCGGCAGCATGACGTTGCCGACCAGGTGCTGGGAGAAGGGCAGGATGGCGGTCATCTCGTCCCCGGCCAGCTCCGCGCGCATGCCAAGGAACCGCACATAGGGGATGGCGCTCAGCACGGCGTCCAGCCGCTCGCTCCGCGGCTGGCTCATTGGGCGCCATCGCGGGCCGCGCCCGGCGCCGGCGCGCCGGAGAGGACAAAGGCGCCCTGGGCGGTGGCGATGGGATCTTCCGGATCGTCCTCGTAGGCCACCGCGCGGATGAAGGCGATGGTGTGGGTGAGCTTATAGCAATGGGCGCGCCCGAAGATGTCGCGCCTGGGAATGGCCGGGCGCATGTAGTCGATCCGCAGGTCCAGGGTGGCGGTGGCCCCCATGTCCGAGGTCGACGCCCGGATCGCCAGGCCGCCCACGTGGTCCAAGAGGGCGGTGATCACGCCGCCGGCGATGACGCCGGTCTCCGGATCGCCGACCAGGTCCTCGCGGTAGGGGACCTTGAGCACGCCGACGTTCGCCTCCACCGACACGAACTCGAACCCCAGCGCCACCGAGTGCGGCGTCCCGGTGGTCATCCGCCCGGCGATCTCCTTCAGCTGCTCAACATCGACGGCCATGGGAGCGCTTATAGGGCGATGCCGGCGCGCGCGCCTAGCCAGTAAGGTCTACCGCGGAGGCCGCTTCGCGGTGAGAAGGTTTCTACCGCGGAGGACGCGGAGACGCCCGCTGCGCGGGCTTTGCGCGGAGACACGCGGAGGCGCGCTTCGCGCGGCAAATCTCCTGACGCCGACGCTTCAGAATGTCCGGCGCGCCTGGCGCGCCCTCCGCGTTCTCTGCGTCTCCTCCGCGTAGCCCGCGACAGCGGGCGGCTCCGCGGTAAAACGGGGCGTCGCGGAGGAGGCGCGGAGGCGTCTCCTGTCCTCTGCGGTCAAAATCCTGCGCTGTGTGGGCTATCTAGTCCTCGATGATCCGGCCCGAAGACCTTCTCTCACCCAGACCTGCGGGGCTCTATTGCCCGCCCGGCGACTTCTACGTCGATCCGGTGCGGCCGGTGCCTCGGGCGGTGGTGACCCACGGCCACGCCGATCACGCCAGGGCCGGCCACGACCATGTGGCGGCGACGCCGCAGACCCTGGCGGTGATGGCGGTGCGCTACGGCGAGGGCTTCGCCGGCGCGGTGCGCTCGCTCGACTACGGTGAGACCATCGAGCGTGACGGCGTCGAGGTGAGCCTGGTTCCGGCCGGCCATATCCTGGGCTCGGCGCAGGTGGTGGTGCGCTGGAAGGGCCTGACCGTGGTCGTTTCCGGCGACTACAAGCGCCGGCGCGATCCCACCTGCCCGCCCTTCGAGCCGGTCCCGTGCGACGTCTTCGTCACCGAGGCCACCTTCGGCCTGCCGGTGTTCCGCCACCCGGACGACGCGCAGGAGATCCAAAAGCTGCTGCGCTCGGTGGCCCAGTTCCCCGAGCGCACCCACATCGTCGGCGCCTATGCGCTCGGCAAGGCGCAGCGGCTGATCCGCCTGCTGCGCGAGGCCGGCTGGGAGCGGCCGATCTTCGTCCATGGCGCGTTCGAGCGGCTGAACGCCCTCTACGGCCAGTTCGGCGTCGACCTCGGCGCGCTCGCGCCCGCCACCGACGCCGTGCGCAAGGACGAGTTCGCCGGCGAGATCGTCATCGCCCCGCCGGGCGCGCTCGCCGACCGCTGGGCCAGGCGCTTCGCCGATCCGGTCGGCGCCTTCGCCTCCGGGTGGATGCGGGTGAGAGCCCGGGCGCGGCAGCGGGCGGTGGAGCTGCCGCTGGTGATCTCCGACCACGCCGATTGGGATGAACTCACCGGCACCCTGGCGGAACTGGCGCCGGGCGAAGTCTGGATCACCCACGGGCGCGAGGAGGCGCTGGCCCGGTGGGCGCATCTCAACGGCCTCGCCGCCCGCCCGCTCGCCCTGGTGGGCTACGAAGACGAGGAAGATTGACGCGTATTCACGTGCGGACCTCACGGTTCCATGATCGTCTCTCACGGTCATGTGATCAACCCGTGAGGATGTCGTGATGAAACCCGTGCTCCCCGTCGTTTCCGTGCTTGCGCTCACCCTTTGCATCGCCGCCTGCAAGAAGACCGACGAAGGCGTCCCGCGCGTCGCCGGTTCTCAGCCGGCGGCCGCCGACGTCACCGGCGCCGACGTCTCGTCCAACAGCGCCGCCGCGGTGGGCGCCGAAAATGGCCAGCCCGCGCCGGACGCCGCCGCCTCGCCCGAGGCGCCGCAGCTGGCCATGGCCTACAAGCTGGGCCTGGTGCTGCCGGCCGATCAGGTCCGCCCCCTGATGGAGAGCCATCAGGAGGCCTGCGAGCGCGCCGGGACCAACCAGTGCCAGGTGCTGGCGGCCGACGCGACCGCCGAGGGCAAGGACCGCGCCTCGGCCGAGCTCACCCTGCGCGCCACGCCGGCCTGGATGCGGATGTTCCGCAGCCGCGCAGAGGCCGACGCCAAGGACCTGGGCGGCAAGGTCCAGGGCGCCGGAACCGAGGGCGACGACCTTTCCGGAACCATCGTCGACACCGAGGCCGCCCAGCACGCCAGGGCCGCCGAGCTGGAGCGGCTCACCCAGCTGATGCAGCGCCACACCAAGGACCTCGACCAGACCCTGGCGGTGGAGAAGGAGATCACCCGCGTCCAGGGCGACATGGACCAGGCGTCCTCGCAGCTGGCGGCGATGAGGAACCGCGTGGTCATGCAGACGGTGACCGTCAGCTACGAGTCCAAGGCCATGGTCGCGCCCGACGGCATCACCGCGCCGCTGGCCGAGGCCGGCCGCACCTTCCTCGGCAACGTCATCGCCGTGATGGCGGCGCTGCTGACCGTCAGCTCCTACCTGCTGCCGTTCGGCCTGGCGGGCGGACTGGTCTGGTGGGGCGTCAGGGGCCGAAAGGGCAAGGCCGCGGCCGCGCCCGGGCGAACGCCGCCGGCCGCCTGACCCCGCCGGAGCAGCCCTGGCCGGCACCCGCCTCCAGCGTCGGCCGGGGCTGCGACAATCTCGCCCGCCACATTAACCAATCGGAACCAGTCCCGCCTCTAAACAGGCTCCTGGGATCAGGGGCTTTTGGAGGGCGCGTGGCGCTTAGTCCACGACTGGAGCTTCGGCAGGGCCAGGGCCTTGTCATCACGCCGCAGCTGCAGCAGGCGATCAAGCTGCTGCAGCTGAGCAACCTCGAGCTTGACGCCTTCGTGGAGGCCGAGCTCGAGCGCAATCCCCTGCTGCAACGCGAGGACAAGGAAGCCGAGCCCGAGACCGAGGCGCCGGCGGCCGAGGCCAACACCTTTGAGACCGACCATGTGCCCGACGCCGCGGCCGCCGCCGACATGGATGTCAGCTCCGACGACCTCTACGAGGGCGCCTCGCCCGGCGACCGCGCCACCGGCGATGCTGGACCGCTGGGCGGCGGCGAGGATGCGGGCGGATCGATTGACTGGTCCAGAGCCGGCCGCGGCGGCTCTTTCGACGAGGGCGAGGGCGAGCGCGAGGGCGGCGGAACCCGCGAACTGACGCTGGCCGAACATCTCAACGACCAACTGGCCGTGGCCGGCTTCACCGACGCCGAGCGCGCCATCGCCACGGTGCTGATCGACGCGGTGGACGAGGGCGGCTACCTGCGCGCCGACGTCAGCGAGATCGCCGAGCGGCTCGGCTGTGACCTCGCTCTGGCGGAAAAGGTGCTGGACGTGCTGCAGGGGTTCGAACCCACCGGCGTCTTCGCCCGCGACGTCGCCGAGTGCCTGGCGCTGCAGCTGAAGGAAAAGGACCGGTTCGACCCGGCCATGGCCGCGCTGGTGGCCAACCTCGACCTGCTGGCCCGCCGCGACATGGCGGCGCTGAAGAAGGCCTGCGGCGTCGACGACGAGGACCTGCGCGAGATGATCGCCGAGCTGCGCGGCCTGACGCCCCGGCCGGGCGCGGCGTTCGGCGGCGAGCCGACCCAGGGCGTGGTGCCCGACGTCTTCATCCGCGAGGGGCTTGGCGGGCTCTGGCACGTGGAGCTGAACACCGACACCTTGCCACGGCTGCTGGTCGACCAGCGCTACCACGCGCGGGTCTCGGCGGGCGCCAGGAGCGATCAGGAGAAGACCTTCGTCTCCGATTGCCTCGCCAGCGCCAACTGGCTGGTGAAAAGCCTCGACCAGCGGGCCAAGACCATCCTCAAGGTGGCCAGCGAAATCGTCCGCCAGCAGGACGGGTTCCTGGCCTTCGGCGTCGAGCACCTCAGACCCCTGAACCTGAAGACCGTGGCCGACGCCATCGGCATGCACGAATCCACCGTCAGCCGGGTGACCTCGAACAAGTATCTCGCGACGCCCCGCGGCGTCTTCGAGATGAAGTTCTTCTTTACCTCCTCGATCGCCTCCAGCTCCGGGGGCGAAGCCCACTCGGCCGAGGCGGTGCGCCACAAGATCCGCCAGCTGATCGAGAGCGAGCGCGGCGCCACCGACGTGCACTCCGACGACGCCATCGTCGATATCCTCAAGGAGGCCGGCGTCGACATCGCCCGCCGCACCGTCGCCAAGTACCGCGAGGCCATGCGCATCCCCTCCTCGGTGGAGCGCAAAAGGGTGCTGCGCGAGGTCTGCTAGGCGCGCCTCCGCGCGGGTCGGCCGGCGGTCCAGCGCCCGAAAATGCGCCCTCCGGCGCCGCTTGACACCATCCCACGGCCGGCGCGTTGATGGCGCCATGCAAGTCCAAGTTTCCGGTAAACACGTCAACGTCGGCGAGGCCCTGCGCGTGCGGGTCTCCGACGAACTGATCTCCAGCATCGGCAAATACTTCGAGCGCGGGGGCGATGCCGACGTGGTCCTGAGCCGCGACGGCCACGGCTTTCGCATCGACTGCTCGGTGACCCTGGCTTCCGGGCAGAAGCTGCAGAGCCACGGCCTGGGGGGCGACGCCCACGGCGCCTTCGCCCAGGCGCTGGGCAAGATCGAGACCCGTATCCGGCGCTACAAGCGGCGCCTGAAGAGCCATGCGGTCGCCGCCGAGGCCAAGGCCGCCGAGCTCGCCTCCTCGTTCGTCCTGCGCGCGCCGGAAGGCGTCGAGGAAACCGAGGACTGGGACGAATCGGGCGGCGAATCACCGCCCGCGGCGATGGTCATCGCCGAGACCCAGGCGGAACTGAAGACCATGACCGTTTCCATGGCGGTGATGGACCTCGACTTGACCGAACAGCAAGCAATCGTGTTTAGGAACGCCGCCCACGGCGGGTTATCCGTTGTCTACCGCCGCACCGACGGCAATATCGGCTGGATCGACCCGGAACGAACCAAGGGGCTGAATGGCGAAACTGGCGGACGTCACTAGGTCATAGTGGATGGAGCGTCTGGCGGCTCCCACGCTTACTTTCGGCCCCCAAGGGCCGGCGACGGCTCCTTAAGTGAAAGCGCAAGGCTCGATGAACATCGGTGATCTGCTGGATCGCGGGGCGATCGCTCCACGGGTCAGCGCCCCAACCAAGCGCCAGGCGCTGTCGGTGATCGCCGAGATCGCCGCCCGCTCGTTCCGGCTGAAGGCGCCGGCGGTGTTCGACGCGCTGATGGAGCGCGAGGCGGCCGGCTCGACCGGCGTCGGCTACGGCGTGGCGGTGCCCCATGCGCGGCTGGCCGGCCTGACGCGCCTGCGCGGCGTCTTCGTGCGCCTGGAGCAGCCGATCGCCTTCGAGGCGGTGGACGATCTGCCGGTGGACCTGATCTTCGCCCTGTTCGCTCCGCCGGAGGCCAGCGGCGAGCACCTGCGCGCGCTCGCCCGCGTCTCGCGCCAGCTCCGCCAGGCGGACCTGCGCGAACAGCTGCGCAAGGCCCGCAGCGCCGACGCCATCCACGCCCTGCTGGCCCGCGAAGCGCGCCCCAGCGCCGCCTGACACCGGAACGCAAGCACCCAACAATCCGCTCATCCCCGGCTGTAAATTGGGGTCAGAATTCGGCGCTCGACGCCCTAGTGCACCGAGACCGGGGCCAGTTCGTGGGCGAAGGCGGCGGCGAGGGCGGATTGCTTGTCGGTCATCACCGCCAGGCGCGCGCCGTCGGCGCCGTGCAGGGCGTAGAGGATCTGGTCCGGCTCGATGGAAAAGCCGCGGATATCCTCCACCGGCGTGTCGGCCAGCACCTCTGCGCCGGTGATCGGGCGCACGTAGACGAGGTCGGGCGCGCCCAGGGCGGCGAAGGCTTCGGTTGAGAGAACGGGTGTCATGGCGACCACCTCCTTGAAAGGGTCAACGCGTCGGACGGCGGCTCACTTCAGCCCGCGGTCCGGATGGGGATCTGCTTCACCTGCCGCTCGGGCTCTGGACGGAAGAGATCGATGTGCAGCAAGCCGTGCTCCAGCACCGCGCCCTCCACCTCCATGCCGTCGGCGAGGATGAAGCTGCGGGTGAAGCCGCGCGCGGCGATGCCGCGGTGCAGGTACGCCCGGTCCGCCTCGCCAGCCTCGCCATCCCGCTTGCCGACGATGCTGAGCTGGTTGGCCTCGACGCTCACCTGCAGCTGGCTGGCGGAGAAGCCGGCCACCGCCAGGGTGATCCGCACGCCGCCTTCGCCCCGCTCTTCGACGTTGTAGGGCGGATAGCCCTCGCCGGCCGCCTTGGCGGCCCGCTCGATGAGGGTGCGGGTGTGCTCGAAGCCCAGCAGGAACGGGCTGTCGAAGAGGATCGTACGGTTCATGGCGAGCCCTTGGACGAAGCGACTCTGCCGTTCCCGCCCCTCAAGCTAGGCGGCGCGAACGGCCAAGGACCCATAGGTGGCGATTGGAAACTCGCTCCGCAAGCGGCCCCAAGGGTTGAACCACGAACCGCACGAACCACACGAACATACGCCCCCAAAATGTCTGTCATCCCGGAAGCCGCGCAGCGGCTATCCGGGACCTCCTGACGCCGTTTTACGAGGGGATCCCGGCTCTCCAGCCCGCTCGCGCGGACTTCCGGCCGGGATGACAGGCAAAAGGGCAGGCGGGCGCGTTCGTGTGGTTCGTGGTCAGCCCTTAGGACGCCACCGACCCTAGCTCTTGGCGGTCTGGCGCTGCAGGAATTCGAAGACGGCGGCGTTGAAGGCGTCGTTGCGGTCGCCGGCGACCATGTGATCGGCGCCCTCGATGTCGACGAACTCGGCGTGCGGGACGAGGTCGAGGAAGGCCCTGGCGCCCGCCGGCGACAGCAGGTCGCTCTTCTGGCCGCGGATCAGCAGCGTCGGGACCTTCAGCGCCCGCGCGCAGTCCTCCAGCCGCTCCTCGCGCCCCATGCGCTGCATCTCCATCATCTTCGGGTCCCAGTGCCAGCGCCAGCGGCCGTCGTCGCCAAGGCGCAGGTTCTTGGCCAGCCCGCTGGTGTCGGCCGGGCGCGGACGGTGCGGCAG
>JBIOEF010000066.1:0-18339 GCA_044445785.1 Caulobacterales bacterium | reverse complement strand
TCACGGCGCCGACGCCCAGCCCCGCCCAGCCCAGGATCACCCGCCAGCGCCAGGCCTTGAAATCCAGCGCCGTCTCCAGGCCCAGCACCGCCACCAGGCCAATCCCGACGATGAAGCTGGAGTGCAGGTTGGCCCAGAGCGCCATCAGGGGCAGCAGCCAGAGGCTGGGCGCCTCGCCCCGCCGCCGTGCGTCCAGGAGCGCGATAGTCCAGAAGGTCAGCAGCGGCAGGGCGATGATGTGCGGGCGGGCGAGCAGGCTCGGCCCCACGCACGCCAGGCCCACCAGCAGCGTGGCGATGGTCGATAGCGGCGCCAGCCACCGCCTCAGCCAGCGGACCATCATCAGCGCCGCCGCGCCCATGCAAAGGCCGGTCAGCAGCATCACCCCGCTCCAGCCGGCCAGCGCAAAGGCGGCGGCCATGATGACCTCGCTCAGCCACTCGTGCGCCACCCACGGCCGGCCGGCGAAGGTGTAGGAGAAGGGATCGGTGAGCGGGATCTGGCGGTGCTCGATCATCCAGCGCCCGGCCGCCAGGTGCCAAAAGGTGTCGCCGTCATTGAGCACCGGCGGGGCGAAGCTCACCGCCGCCAGGATCGCCAGCGGGATCACGGCGATGAGCAGGAACTGCGCGCCGCGGCTACCCTCGGTCTGCGTCGTGGCGGACATCAAGCCTCCCCGGGGCTGGTCAGTCCGTCCAGTCTCCACGGATTCGCCCGCCAAGGCCCACGGCCTCGCGCGTGCGGGTCAGACGGAAGACCTTCAGGTGGGCGTGCTCGGGCTGCTTGAGGCGAAGTTCATAGTCGGCGCGGCGGCGTTCCCAGGTGTCCCAGGCCCATCGGATCGGGTGACTGGCGCGCAGCCAATGTCGCCAGTCCTCGCGGTTGCCGGCCCAAAGTTCCCTCTGGTCGATCGCGCGCAGGAACGAGCGGCCGATCACCCGGCGCATGATCGTCGAGCGGCCGTAGTCTAGCCAGACCAGATGCGTGGCGCGCCGCCACAGCATCCCGCGCGCGCCGCCGTAGTTGCCGTCGCACACCCAGCCATCGCCGGCTGTGGCTTCGTCGACACGGCGCAGGAACTCCGGCGGATCGTCCTTGTCGAGGCCGCGCCAGCCCGGCTGCCAGTTGATCGCGTCCAGCTCGACGTAGGGCAGGCCAAGCTCGGCGCCCAGCCGCTTGCCGAGCGTGGTCTTGCCCGAACCCGACGTGCCGGTGACCAGAATGCGCATGGCGGGCTCTATAGCGAAACCCGCCGCGCGCCCAAAACCCGCTCGTCGCGCGCCCCGGACTTGATCTCAAGCGGGACGCAGGCGGAGAGAGCGTAAAGGTCCACCACGAAGGACACGAAGGACACTAAGGGCGCGCTCTGCGCGCCGGATAGACGGCGCGAGTCTGGGTGATTGGCCGCGCGCCCTTGGGCGCGCCTTCGTGTCCTTCGCGACCTTCGTGTCCTTCGTGGTGAAATAGGACCTCCGCGCTTGCGCCCTGCAGCAAAGCTTGCCTGGGTCCCGGCCTCCGCCGGGATGACCGGAGCTAAGGGGTGAGCGCTGGCGCGAGGCCCCGCTTGCCGAGCCAACCCTCGATGATCGCATTCACCGCTTCGGGCGCCTCCTGCTGGACCCAGTGAGAGACGCCGGGGAGGCGTTTCAGGGTGAAGTCGGGCACGAAGTCCTCGTAGCCCTCGGTGGCCTCGACACCCATGAAGCTGTCGGCCTCGCCCCAGATCATGAGGGTAGGGGCGGCGATGGTCTGCGCCCCGGCTTCGAGCCGCCGGGCGAGGTCGAAGACGTTGGCGCGGTAGTAGTTGATCATCGCCGTGGCCGCGCCCGGGATGAGGGCGTTTCGGCGAAAGACGTCGGTGACCTCCGGTGGGAAGCGCGCCTTGTCGCGGGCTTCGTTCGTAAAGGCGTCGCCGACGGCCTTGGCGCCGCGCGCGGTCAGCAGGGCCTCAGGCAGCATCGGGATCTGGAACGCGCCCATGTACCAGGACCGCATCCGCTGGCGCCACGAGCGGCGCATGAGTCGGCCGAACACCAAGGGGTGGGGCGCGTTCAGCACGACCAGGCCGTCCAGCGGCAGTCGCCCGGCGATGGCGAATGCCCAGGCGATGATCCCGCCCCAGTCGTGGCCGATCAGCAGCCGCCGCCTGGCCCCGGCGGCGTCGAAGAGGCCGGCGACGTCCTCCATCAGCGCGTCGATCTTGTACGCCGCGACCCCGCTCGGGCGGCTCGAGCCGCCAAAGCCGCGGGTGTCCGGGGCGATGGCGCGCCATCCGAGGTCCGCCAGCATCGGCAGCTGGTGGCGCCAGGAGAACCGGCTCTCGGGAAAGCCGTGCAACAGGATCGCCACCGCATCGCCAGCGCCCGCTTCGTCGACGGCGAAGGAAAGGCCGCCCGCGTCCATCTGGTCGTGTTTGATCTCGCTCATCGCGCCCCTCGTTCGAACGCCGAAGATTGCGCGCCTTGGCGGCGCGGCAAGCAAGAGCCTTGCCTTCCGCTGCGGCCGGCGCGTTCATGCAGCCCCGGGGCGCAGGAGCTTTGAATCGATGGTCGAGCGCGTGGCGGTGATCGGGGCCGGGATGGCCGGGCTGTGCACGGCCCTGGCGCTCGGGCCGACGGGCCGCCAGATCACCCTCTATGAGCGCGACCCGCCGCCGCCGGAGGGCGGGGCCGAGGAGGCGTTCGACCACTGGGCGCGGCGCGGCGTCGGCCATCTGCGCCACAGCCACGGGTTCCTGGCGCGCATCCGCGGCCTCTTCGCCCGCGAGCATCCTGGGCTGATCGAGGACCTGACCGCCGCGGGCGTGCGCGACATCCGCCTCGCCGATTCCCTGCCAGACGCGCTAAGAGCCAAGTTCCAGCCAAAGCCCGAAGACGAGGAGCTGACCGCCTTCGTCGCCCGCCGCACCACCGTCGAGCTGGTCATGCGCCGCTACGTCGAGGCCCAGCCGAACATCGAGATCGTCTCCGGCGTCTTCGTCCGCAAGCCGATCATCGAGCGCACCGGCGACGCGTTCGTGGTCATTGGGCTGCAGGTCGAGGACGACAAGGGCGTGCGCGACATCGCCGCCGATCTGGTGGTCGACAGCGGCGGGCGCGCGTCCGGCGGCATCGACGCCTTGTGCGAGGCCGGCGTTCGCATCGACGAGGAGGGCGAGCCCTGCGCCATCCTCTACTACACCCGCTTCTATCGCTTCAAAGCCGGCCAGGACGAGCCGCCGCGCGGACCGCATGGCGGCACCGGCGACCTGGGCTATCTGAAGTTCGGGGTCTTCCGGGCCGACAACCACACTTTCTCGATCACGCTGGCGGCGCCGGAGGTGGAGCAGAGCCTGCGCATGGCGGTGCTGAGGCCGGAGGTGTTCGAGACCATCTGCCGGGCGCTGCCAGGCGTCGCGCCCTGGACCGATCCCAAGCGCGCCGAGCCGATCAGCAAGGTGTTCGGCATGGGCGAGCTGATGAGCCGCTGGCGCGAGTTCGCGCCAGCCGGCCAGGCTTCGGTGCTGGGCTACTTCCCCATCGGCGACGCGCTGGTGCGAACCAATCCGCTCTACGGACGCGGCTGCTCGTTCGCGGCGGTGGAGGCGCACGTGCTGCGCGACGTCCTCGAAGCGACCGCCGATCCGGCCGAGCGGCTGGCGCGCTACAGCGCCGACGTGCGCCGCGCGCTGCGCCCCTACTACGACGACATGGCCGACCAGGACCGTTCCGCCGCGCGGCGGGCGCTGAAAGGTCTGGACCCGGACTACCGGCCGTCCCTGCGCTCGCGCCTCGCCGCCAGCTTCGCGCTGGATGGCCTGGGCATCGCCGTTCGCACCGATGTCGATCTGCTGCGCGAGGCCCTGCGCGCCTTCCATATGCTGGATCCGCCGCGCGACTGGGTGCGCAGGCCCTCGACCATCGCCAAGGCGCTGGCGGTCTGGGCGCGCGGCCGCGCGGCCAATGCTGCGCTCGCCATACCCAAGGCCGGGCCGGATCGGGCCGAGATGTTCAAGCTGCTGGATCTGCCGACCCTGGCCGACTTCGAGCGGCTGAAGGCGGCGTAAGAAGCGTGGACGCCGCTCAGCCCCGCAACGTCATCGTCATCCTCCTGGACAGCCTCAACCGGCACATGCTGGGCGCCTATGGAGGGACCGAGTTCGAGACGCCGAACCTCGACCGCTTCGCCGCCGGCGCCATGCGCTTCACCCGCCACTACACCGGCTCGCTCCCCTGCATGCCGGCGCGGCACGACATCCTCTGCGGGGCGCTGGATTTCCTCTGGCGCGCCTGGGGCTCGGTGGAGATCTGGGAAGACGCGATCACCTACGCCCTGCGCAGCGCTGGCGTGGTCACCCAGCTGATCAGCGACCACCCGCACCTCTTCGAGACCGGCGGCGAGAACTACCACTGCGACTTCACCGCCTGGGCCTATGAGCGCGGCCACGAGGGCGACGCCTGGAAGACCAGGGCCGATCCCAGCTGGGCCGGCGCGCCGTCGTTCGGCCGCCCGCACATGCCCTATGACGACAGCCGCGGCTGGTTCAGGGGCGAGGCCGACTTCCCGGGCCCCAGGACGATGGCCGCCACCGCCCGCTGGATCGACGAGAACGCCGGCCAGCACCAGCGCTTCATGCTCTTCGTCGACGAGTTCGACCCGCACGAGCCGTTCGATACGCCGGAGCCCTGGGCCTCCAAGTACGATCCCGACTGGACCGGCCCGCACATGATCTGGCCGCCCTATGTGGTCGGCGGTCTTGAGCGGGGAGTGCTGGACGCGCGCCAGGCCTGCCAGATCCGCAGCCAGTACGGCGCCAAGCTCTCGATGATCGACCACTGGTTCGGCCAGGTGCTGGACGCCATTGACCGGCGCCAGCTGTGGGACGACACGGCGGTGATCGTCACCACCGACCATGGCCACTACCTGGGCGAAAAGGACATCTGGGGAAAGCCGGGCGCGCCGATCTATCAGACCATCGGCCACATCCCGCTGATGATCCGCGCGCCCGGCGTCGCGGCCGGCGTCTGCGAGGCCCTGACCACCAACGTCGACCTCAACGCCACCCTGGCTGAGGTGTTCGCCGTCACCCAGCGCCAGCGCACCCATGGGCGCTCGCTGATGCCACTGCTGCGGGGCGAGACGCGATCCGTGCGCGATCACCTGCTCACCGGTGTCTGGGGCCGGGAGGTCTGCCTGGTGACCGGCCGGCACAAGTACGTGCGTGGGCCGGTGGCGGCCAATGCGCCGCTCTCGATGCTCTCCAACCGCTGGTCAACCATGCCGACCCACGGGGCGCTCGCCCGCTACGAGGCGCTGCCGCTGCCGGACGACCGCGCGTTCCTGGACCATATGCCGGGGAGCCAGACGCCGGTGATCCACCAGACCTGGGCCGCCGGCGACCTCGTCCCCTACTGGGCGCGGTTCAGGCCCACCGGCCACTACCTCTTCGATCTCGAGAACGATCCGGCCGAGGACGAAAACCTGATCGGCGGCGCGCTGGAGACCCAGCTGGCCGATGAGCTGCGCGCGGCCCTGGTCGAGCTGGAAGCCCCGAAGACTCAGTTCGAACGGCTGGGGCTGTAGTTCTCAATCCTCCCCCGCAGGGGGAGGGGGTTTGCCGCCGGCACCGCTGTTGCGGAGAAAGCCTCCCACCCGGCGTACCGTGGACGCCACCCTCCCCTCAGGGGGGAGGGTTCTGCTAGGCGTTGATCCGCACGGGCAGGTATTCGTAGCCCTTCACGAACGAGGAGTAGACGCGCACCGGATCGCCGGCGAGTTCGATCTTCGGATAGCGCCTCAGGATCTCCTCCCAGATCACCTTCAGCTGCATCTCGGCCAGGCGGTTGCCGACGCAGCGGTGGATGCCGAAGCCGAACGACAGGTGCTGGCGAGGGCGTTCGCGGTCGATCAGGTAGGCGTTCGGGTTCTCGATCACCTCTTCGTCGCGGTTGCCCGAGACGTACCACATGATCACCTTGTCGCCGGCCTTGATCTTCCGTCCACGGAACTCAAAGTCGACCAGCGCCGTGCGCCGCATGTGCGCCAGCGGCGTCTGCCAACGGATGGTCTCGGAGACCATCGAAGGCAACAGGTCCGGGTGGTCGCGCAGCTTCTGGTACTGGTCGGGATTCTCGTTCAGCGCGACGATCGAACCGGAGATCGAGTTGCGGGTGGTGTCGTTGCCGCCGACAATCAAGAGGACGATGTTTCCCAGGTACTCCATCGGCTCCATGTTGCGCGTGGACTCGCCGTGGGCCAGCATCGAGATCAAATCGCTGCCCGGCTCGCTGTTCACCCGCTCGTTCCAGAGACCCATGAAGTAGTTCAGGCACTCCATCAGCTTCTCGCGCTTGAACTCCAGCGTCGGGCATTTGTCCGTACCCGGAATAGCCGTCGCCATGTCCGACCAATAGGTCAGCTTGCGGCGCTCCTCGAACGGGAAGTCGAAGAGCGTGGCCAGCATCTGGGTGGTCAGCTCGATGGAGACCCGGTCGACCCAGTCGAAGGTCTCGCCGATCGGCAGTTCGTCCAGGATCTTGGCGGCGCGCGAGCGGATCAGGCCCTCCATCTGCGCCAGATTGTGCGGCGAGACGATCGGGCTCACCACCTTGCGCTGGGCGTCGTGCTTGGGCGGATCCATGGCGATGAACATCGGCATCCTCATCTCCTCCGACGGATCGCCGATGGTGATGCCGCGCTCGGACGAGAACACCTGGTGGTTGGTGTCGATGTCCATGATGTCCTTGTACTTGGTGATCGACCAGTACGGACCGTGCTCGGCGTTGACCGCATGGTGCACCGGGTCTTCGCGGCGCAGGCGCTCGAAGTAGGGCCAGTGGGTGTCGTTCTGGAAGAGCTCTGGCCGGGCGACGTCGATCGCCTCCAGCGGCATGGAATAGGCCTCAGCGCGCGCCGCCGGATCGATCTGGACCGCCCCGTCCGCCATGGCCTCGTCTCCTCAAGGAGTGCATTTGAGTGAACGCCGATCATACACTTTTGCGCCGAGGGCGCGAGATGGCGTAGCTTCGCCGCGCAAGCGCCGGCCACGGGCGCGTGGGAAGGACCGACCATGAAGCTTCTGCAGCGACTGGGCCTTGGCCTGGCGGCCCTGGTCGCGCTGGCCGCCATGGTCCTTGGCGGGGTGATTCTCGTCGATCGGATGAGCCAGCCCGCGCCGCCCGATCCGCAGGCGCTGATCGCCAAGGCCGCTCAGTATCACGTGCGCATCCGCCGCGACGACTTTGGCGTGCCGCACATCCTGGGCGCCACCGACGCCGACGTGGCCTTCGGGCTGGGATACGCCCACGCCGAGGACGACTTCGCCGACATCCAGGAGGCGGCGCTCACCGCCCGCGGGACGCTGGCCGCCGTCGAAGGCCCCAAGGGCGCTACCACCGACTACATCGTTCGCCTGATGCGGGTCCGGGAGACGGTGAACGCCCGCTACGACACCGACCTTCCGCCAGACGTCCGCCGCGTGCTGGAGGCCTACGCCGACGGCGTCAACCTCTACGCCGCGCGCCATCCGGGGCAAGTCCACGGCGGCCTCCTGCCGTTCACAGGCAAGGACGTGGCCGCGGGCTTCGTCTTCAAGACCCCGTTCTTCTACGGCCTTGACGGCGTGCTGCAGAAGCTGACCGCCGCCACGCACGGCGCGCCGATGCCGCCGATCGGCTCCAACGGCGCGGCGGTCGCGCCCTCCCGCTCGGCCGATGGCGCGACGCGCCTGCTGGTCAATTCGCACCAGCCCTACACCGGCATCGTCGCCTGGTACGAGGTGGTTTTGCAAAGCGGGGAGGGCTGGCACGTGGCCGGCGGCGTCTTCCCCGGATCGCCGGTGATGCTGCACGGCCACAACGAGCATCTGGGCTGGGCCAACACCGTCAACGCCCCGCGCGTCTATGACATCTACCAGCTGACCCTCAACCCGGCGAACCCGAACCAGTACCGGCTGGACGGCAAATGGCGCGACTTCGAGAAGAGCGACGCGCCGATCCGCGTGAAGCTCTTTAGCCCGTTGATCTGGACCTTCCACAAGGACGTGCTGTGGTCCGAGCAAGGGCCGGTGCTGAAGACCGACCACGGCGTCTTCGCCGTCCGCTACGCCGGCATGGGCGAAGTGCGCCAGGTGATGCAGTATCTGCGGCTGAACAAGGCCCGGAACCTCGACGAGTGGCGCGCGGCCATGGCGCTGCAGGCGCTCCCCAGCATCAACTACGTCTACGCCGACGAGAAGGGGACCATCGGCTACGTCTACAACGGCCTCTTCCCGGACCGGCCGGCTGGCTTGACCGGGACCGGCATAGCGCCCGGCGACCGCTCTGACCTGATCTGGCGTAAGTACCTGCCGTTCGCGCGCGTACCGCAGATCTGGAATCCCAAGTCGGGGTTCGTCTTCAACTCCAACAACACGCCCTTCCAGGCGACCGATCCCGCCGACAACCTGAAGCCGGCGGATTTCCCGGCCTCCCTGGGCATCCAGACCAACATGAGCAACCGCGCCATGCGCGCGCAGGAGACCTTCGGCGCCGACACCAGGATCACCGAGGCGGCGTTCCGCGCCTACAAGTTCGACATCGCCTACAGCACCCGCTCGGACGTGGCCAAGGTGGTGGCGATGGTGCTGGCGCTGGACCCGAGGAACGATCCGGACATCGCCGCGGCCCAGACGCTGCTCCGCGGCTGGGATCTTCGCACCAATGTGGATAGCCGCGCCGCGGCGTTGGCCATCTTCACCGCCCAGCCGATCGGAACGGCGTGGGACGACGGCAGGCCGGCGCCCGACACGCGCGTCACGCTGCGCGAGGCGATCGCCCGGCTGAAAAGCCACTTCGGCCGGATCGATCCCAACTGGGGCCAGGTGAACCGGATCATCCGCGGGACGGTGGATCTTCCCATCGACGGCGGGCCGGACACCTATCGCGCGGTCTACGGCGAGCCGCAGCCGGACGGGCGGCTGAAGGGCGTGGCCGGCGACACCTTCATCATGTTCGTCACCTGGGACAAGGCCGGCAAGCTCAGCTCCGACAGCATCCACCAGTTCGGCTCGGCGACGCTGGATGCGACGTCACCGCACTACGCCGACCAGACCCCGATGTTCGTGGGCATGAAGATGAAGCCGGTGCTGTTCACCGAGGCTGAGCTCGCCGGCCACATCCAGGAAGACTACGCGCCAGGAGAGGCGCGCAAACCGCCCAAGCCTTAACCGTCAGACCAGGCCATCCCACCAACCCCGCTCATCCCGGCGAAAGCCGGGACCCAGGCAAGCGCCAAGGGAAGGTGAACCACCAAGTTCACGAAGGGCACGAAGAAGATCCCTGCGCGCCAGTTGATCTGGACCGCCTTGGTGTCCTTCGTGAGCTTGGTGGTCATTCGTTGGGCGCCGCGGCTTGGCGTCAAGTCTTGCCTGGGTCCCGTCTTCCGACGGGATGAGCGGAGGATGTGGCGGTCGAGTGGTTCCGCCCTAGACCGAAAACGCCAGGCAGACGTTGAGGCCGCCGAAGGCGAAGGCGTTGACCACCAGGGACTTGGCGGTGATCGGCCTGGCCTCGCCCAGGACCAGGTCGAGGTCGCAGTCCGGGTCCGGCCCCAGGTAGCCCAGGATCGGCGGGGCGAGGCCGACCTCCAGCGCTTTGAGCGCAATCACCGTCTGCAGCGCCGCCGAGCCGCCGATGACGTGGCCGTGGGCGCTCTTGGTGGCGATCACCGGATGGCGGCGGTAGTTGTCGCCGAAGACGCCCCGGATCGCCGCCGCCTCGTTCTTGTCGTTGAGCGGGGTGCCGGTGCCGTGGGCGGAGATCAGCACCTGGTCCGCGGTGAGGAACCCCGCCGGCTCGCAGGCCTGGCGCAGGGCGGTCATCGCCCCTTCGAGGCTGGGCTGGGTAAGGTGGAAGGCGTCGGAGGTGAGGCCAGCGCCCCTGTACCTGGCCAGCACCTTGGCCCCGCGCGCCGCCGCATGGCTCTCGCGCTCCAGCACCAGCGCCGCGCCGCCGTCGCCGATGATCATCCCGTCGCGCCCGGCGGAGAACGGCCGGCAGGTGGTCGAACTCATCGCCTGCAGGCCCTCCCAGGAGCGGAGGCCCGCCGGGCTGGCCATGGCTTCGCTGCCGCCGACGATGGCGATGTCGGCCAGGCCCTGGGCGATCAGGCTGGCGCCCTGGGCGATGGCGTGGCCGGACGAAGAGCAGGCGCTGGAGGTGGCGAACACCGGCCCGGTGACGCCAAACTCCATGGCGATGGCGCTCACCGGCGCGCTGACCATCACCCGGGGCACGGTGAGGGGATGCACCTTTGGCGTCTTCAGGCCGAAGAAGCGCTCATAGGCCTTCTCCAGCGTCACCAGTCCGCCGATGCCGTTGCCCATCACCGCCGCGGCGCGGGGGCCGAGCGGCGCGCCGAGCAAGCCAGCCTGCTCGATCGCCTCGCGGGCGGCCATCAGGGCGTAGAGCGCGAAGGGGTCCAGGGAATTGCCGATCCGGCGCCCGAGCAGGGCCTCCAGCCTGCCCAGGGCGTCGCCCTTGACCCAGGCGACCGGGGTGGTGACCGGCGGCGGGCCGTTCTGCCCAGGATCGATCAGGCGGGCCTCGATGCCGCCCTGTCCGTCCCTGGCGGCGGCCCAGGTCTCCGCCAAGTCGAGGCCCAGGGCCGAGACGGCGCCCAGCCCCGTGACCACAATCTGATCGGCCATGCGCTGGCTTCAGGCTCCCTTGGCGTCGATCAAGGCTTCGATCTTGGCGAGCAGCACCGCCAGCGTCTCGCCGCGATCGAAGGCGTCCTCGGCGATCTCGATGCCGTACTTTTCCTCGATGGCGAAGACCGCGCTGACCAGGTCCACCGAATCCAGGCCAATGTCCTCCAGCCTGGCGGCGGGATCGAGCTTGGCGGGATCGACCAGCGCCTCCTTGGCGATGATCTCGATCAGTTCCTGTTCATGCCCGGCCATCGTCGTCTCCAAGCGGCGGCCGCAGGCCCGCCATACTGTCCGCTAGGCAATAGCAGTCCTCTCGCGCCGGGCCATCCCCCTTCGAAGCGCTCCGAACGCATCCGGTCCCGCTCTTCAGCGCGGCAGGTAGGTCCTGAGCACGTCCTCGATGATCCGTTCAAGCTGGTTCAGCGTGTTGCAGACCTTGGCCACATGGCAGAAGCGGCGATAGTCGTCCATCCGTGAGTCGCCCTGGCCCCAGTAGGTCTCCGGCTCCGGGTTGAGCCAGATCACCGCCCGCGAGCGGTGGGCGATCTCCTTCATCAGGTCCAGGCGCGGGTTGACGTAGTTCGAGCGCCCATCGCCCAGGATGATGACGGTGGTGTGCCGGTCCAGGCTCTCGCGGTGGGTCTCCCAGAAGTCCGCCAGCGCGCGGCCGTAGTCGGTGGGGCGAAAGCCGATCCGCTTGAGGATCAGCACGACCGCGGCGTCCAGCTCCTCCGCGTCCAGGATGTCGCCCACCGCCGCCATCCGGTCGGAGAAGGCGAAGGCCTCCAGCCGCTCGACGACTTCGTTGAGGCTATAGAGGAACAGCAGCAGGAACTGCGCGGCCGCGGCCACCGAGCGGGAGACGTCGCAGATGGCGACGATCTTCGGCTTCTCGATGGTCTCGTTCTTCCAGACGATGTCGAAGGGAACGCCGCCGTAGCCCATGCTCTTGCGGATCGTCTTGCGGACGTCGAGCTTGCCCTTCTTGGCCCGGTGGCGCTTGCGGCTGTAGCGGGTGGCGAGCCTCTTGGCCATGCGCCTCACCAGCGCCTCCATGGACTTGAAGTCCTCCGGCTCGATGGCCGTCAGCTTCTGCTCGGCCAGCAGTTTTTCGCGCATCCGCCGGCCGGTTTCGCTGGCGTAGAGGGTGAGCTGGCGGTCGACGAAACGGTTGGCTTCCTCGAAGAGCGCCTCGCGCCGCTCGGCCAGACGGTCGGCCAGGGCCGCGTCGCGCGGCAGGCCCTGTTCGCGCAGGGCGTTGATCAGCTCCTCCAGCTCGCGCAGGCCCATCTCGTCCAGGATCCGGCGCGAGAGCAGACCCCGCTGGGTGTTGAGCCGCACGTCGCTGGCCCGGGCCCTGGCGGCCGCTTCTTCCATCGCCTGGACGAGGCCGGTGGCGTCGTTGGCCAGCAGCATTTCGGCCAGCGCCAGGTCGGTCTGCCCGCCTTCCGGTCGGCCGGTTTGCGACTCCGCGGGCGGCGGAGAGTCCTCGCGGAATTCCTCGCGGCGGAAGAAGGTCTCGAAGCAGTCGTCGAAGCGTTCGACCTCGTCCTCGGACTTAGCCAGCGTGATGCAGAGGGCGTCCTTCAGGAGGTCCCGGTCAGAGAAGCCGACTTCCATCAGCGCCCGGTGCGCGTCGATCGCCTCCGCCGGCGAGACGTGGACTTCCGAGGCGCGCAGCGCCCGCAGGAAGTCCTCCATGGCGTGCTGCATCGCCGGCACGGCTATTCCCCTCCGGCCGCCTCGGAGGCTCGGCCGAGGAAGTCGTTGATCTTCGGTTCCACCGCGACGATGTCCTGCTCGTACTTGAGGAGCACGTTGAGGGTGTCGCGCACCAGGTCGGCGTCGAGCGCCTTGGCGTGCAGCAGCACCAGCACCCTGGCCCAGTCCACGGTCTCGGAGATCGAGGGGAGCTTGCGCAGGTCGAGGCCCCGCAGCGTCTGGACGAAGGCCACCAGTTCGCGGGTCAGATGCGCCTCGACCCCCGGCACGCGGGTGGCGACGATCTTCTCCTCCAGCCGCGCGTCCGGCAGCGGGATGTGCAGGTGCAGGCAGCGGCGCTTCAGCGCGTCGCCCAGGTCCCGGACGTTGTTGGAGGTGAGGAAGACGATGGGGATGGTCTTGGCCTTGATCACCCCGATTTCGGGGACCGACACCTGGAACGCCGACAGCATCTCCAGCAGGAAGGCTTCGAACGCCTCATCGCTCTTGTCGATCTCGTCGATCAGCAAGACCGCGCCGCCTTCCTGGCGCAGCGCCTTCATCAACGGCCTGGGCTCCATGAAGGCTTCGGAAAAGAAGAGGTCGCCCATCCCATGCAGCCGGTTCATGGCCGCGTCCATGGTCGGCGCATCGGCCAGGCTCTCGCCCATCCGGTCCTTCAGGATCTGGGTGTAAAGGAGCTGCTTGCCGTACTTCCACTCGTACAGGGCCTTGGACTCGTCCAGGCCCTCGTAGCACTGCATGCGGATCAGCGGCAGGTCGAGCAACGCTGCCGTAGAAAGCGCCAGCTCGGTCTTGCCCACCCCGGCGACGCCTTCCACCAGGACGGGCTTCTGCAGGTGCTGGGCCATGAACAGGGCGGTGGCGATGCGGCGCGAGGCGATGTAGCCGACGCCGGCCAGCCCTTCGATGATGGTCTCTACGGAGGCGAGCGGCGAGGCTTGGGCGCGGCTCTTGGGAAGTTGAACGGTCAAAGGTCGTTGGCTTTCAAAATGGACGGTGACGCCGCAATCGGCGCGGAGCTGAGGAGAATAGTCCTGGTTTGCCGACCTTCCGTTACGAAGGCAACCTTTCGGAGCCTGGCTGCGACCGCACGGCGCCCCGCCAATCCCGGCCGCGCTGGGAACTCGAACCTTCCGTTGCGCGCCAACGCAGGCCATTAGGAGCGGCCATGAAGGTGTACTTTCTGGGGATCGCCGGCGCAGGGGTGAGCGCGCTCGCCTCGCTGATGGCCTCCGAAGGCCATGCGGTTTCGGGCTCGGACGGGGCGGTCTATCCGCCGGTCAGCACCTATCTGGAGCGCCTGGGCATCCCCTTCCACCGCGGGTTCGACGCTGCGCATGTGCCGGCCGACCTCGACCTGGCCATCATCGGCTCCAGCGCGGCGCTGGACCTGGCGACCAATCCGGAGTTGGCCGAGATCGTCCGCCGCGGCGTCCCGCGCCTCAGCTTCGCCGAGTATCTGGGCCGCTATTCGCAGACGCGCGAGACGGCCGTCATCGCCGGCAGCTTCGGCAAGTCGACGCTCACCGCCCTCTGCGCGGTGCTGCTCGCCGAAGCCGGGCGCGATCCCGGCTATTTCATCGGCGCGGTGCCGCTGGACCTGCCGACCACCGGCCACGCGGGCAAGGACCCGTGGCTCTTGCTGGAGGGCGACGAATACATCGTCAGCCCCGAGGACCGCCGCTCGAAGTTCCTGCTCTACGACGCCAAGGCCCTCTTGATCAGTTCGCTGGTCCACGACCATTTCAACGCCTTCCCGACCATGGCCGACTACGAGGCGCCGTTCGGCAAGCTGATAGAGCGCCTGCCTGCGGACGCCCTGCTGGTCTGCGCGCGGGGCTATGAGCCGCTGGAGCGCCTGACGGCCGGCCGGCGCGTGGTCTGGTACGGCCTTGGCGAAGGGCCCGGCTACTCATCCCTCGATATCCAGATTGGCGAGATCACCCGCTTCAACCTACGTTTGCCGGGCGGCGGGACGATCGCGCTGGAGACCGAGCTCCTTGGCCTGCACAACATCGAGAACATCGCCGGCGCGGCGGCGCTGCTCATCGAATGGGGCGCGCTGAAGCCGGACGAACTGGCCGCCGGCGTCCGCCGGTTCCGGGGCGTCGCGCGGCGGCTGGACAAGAAGACCCGCGCCTCGTCCGTCCCCGCCTATGAGGGCTTCGGCTCGTCCTACGAAAAGGCGCGCTCGGCGATCGAGGCGATCCAGCTGCATTTCCCCGACCGGCCCTCGGTGGTGGTGTTCGAACCGCATACGTTCAGCTGGCGCAACGAAGAGGCGCTTTCCTGGTACGACACGGTGTTCGAGGGCGTCGCCCGCACCCTCATCCTGCCGCCGCCCGCGCACGGCGCGGCCACCCACCGCCAACTCGGCCAGGCCGAGATCGTGGACCGGGTGCGCGCCGCCGGCATCGCCGCCGAGGGCGTTGCGGGCTCCGCGGCGGTAGTCGAGGACCTGGCGCGCACGCTGAGCGGCGGAGAAGTCGTGCTGCTGCTCTCCTCCGGCCCGCTCGACGGCCTCGCCGAAACCCTGCCACCCTGGCTCGACCAGCGGTTCGGCTGAGGAGATTGGGGCCCGATCGGGCGCACTGGGCCCGTGCCTAGTGGCTTCCGCCGAATAGCTCAAACTGAGCGCGCCCGCCGACCCAATATGCGATCAGTTTGCCGCTGCCTGCGCCGGAGAGACCAAGCTCCTTCGACATTGCGGTGAGGCCCGAGATTTCAGTCTCTGACGGACCTCCTCCGTTGACGAAGCGGCTTCTCATTTGCTTCCGGACCTCAGCAGGCAGGTGGCGCCAGGCGACCTCCAGCCTGGCTTGAGGCATTTTGTATTGAGCTTGAAGTTCAAGCGCGGCCCAAGTTTCCAGAGACTTCGCTGGCACCACGGCGGTTGCTAGCCTAGGCCAGCCCTGACTTTCTGGAACGTGGCAGCTCAGTTCCAGTGCGCTTGCGTCTTGAAGTCCTAGGCGCGGATCGGGGAAACCCAGTTTATCGCCAGCCCGCGCCTGGGCGACCAAAGCATTTCGGATCGATTGCGGCGTAACCGACCAGATGCAATCGGCGGTTCCGGGCGGCACGCTGGATATCCACGCCCACATGCTCGGCGCCTGCGATCGAGGTATCTCGACGGGCGCCACGGATGGTTGACCGAACGCCGCGTCGCTCAGACCGCAAGCCACTGCGAACAGTGTGAACCCGAGAATCCAAGCCCGTTGCTCAGACATAGCTCCCCCACAAAGCCACCGACGTGCGGCGAGAGCGCGGACCACGCGCGTCTATTGACGTAGGCAGCAAGTTAACAACCTTCGCGTGCGATGTCACGGAGCGGGCCGGCCACTCGATAGACCCGGTAGGGCGTCCTTGATCCAGTGCCGCGATCGATTTCGGGGAGCGCTTGGACGCGGGCGAAACAGTGCTGCAGGCCCGCGGCGTTCAGCTTGCGCGGCTCGTCGATGATGAGGCCGGGCTTGGCGAAATCCGCGCGGTTGACGTCGGTCTCGAAGCTGTAGCGTCCGCGCTCGCCGATTTCGACCGCGGGGGCGCGGAGCGGCGGCTCGGCGGCGAGTTGTGCGGCCAGGCCATAACTCTCGGTCCCGACCCAGGCCGCGCCGGCGCCCATTCTCGCGTGCTCGATTGCCTCACCAAACGCCGGCCAGCCGCGCAGGCGCGCCGCCGGGTCGGGGAAGGGCAGGCGTCCATCCAGCGGCGCGAGGATGACCGTGAAGGCGGCGGCGACGACGCCTAGGCCCAGGACCGGCGCAAGGGTCCGCAGGCGGGCGAGCACCCCGCCGGCGCGTACATCCTCCGCGGCCGCCGCGGCGGCGATGACCAGCGCCGGGTAGAGCGGCGCCGGCCACTGGCCCTGCACCGCGTCGTGCAGGCTGTGGACCACGAGATAGGCGGCGAATGGCGCGCTCACCGCCAGCAGCGGCCAGGCGGTCCGCCGTAGCACGGCTGCGCCCAGGAACACCGCGATCAGCGGATTGATGAGCAGGAACTGGTCGACGATCAGTTCGGGGAGATGCTGGAGCGCCAGCCCGCCCACACGGGCGCGGCCGAACTGCTTGGCGAAGGTGAGCCAATGGTGCTCGGCGTTCCAGGCGATGTTGGGCGCGAAGACCGCCACGGCGATCGCCGCCGCCAGCCACGGCCAGGGCGTCGTCAAGGTCCGCCGGCCCTCGCGTGTGAGGCTCAGCCACAGCAGGATCCCGGGCGCGAGGAAGAGCGCGGAGTATTTCGAAAGGCACGCTAGTCCCGCCAGCGCGCCGGCGGCCAGCCACCAGGCGCCAGCGCCTTGGCGCGCCTTGAAGACGCACCAGAGCGCGGCGGTGAAGAAGAGCGTGTTCGGCGCATCCGGCACCGCCAGGAAACCGCCGAGCCCGATCAGGACGGTGGCGTTCAGCCACAGCGCCGCACGCACCGCCACGCGCTCGCCCAGCCCCGCCAGCCGCGCCAGGTCGAAGGTGATCAGCGTCGTCACCGCCGTCCCGACGATGGGGATCAGGCGCACGCCCAGCGGGTTGTCGCCGGCGATATGGCGGCCCAGCCAGATCTTCCAGGCGATCATCGGCGGGTGGTCGAAGTAGCCAAACGCCGGGCGCATCGACCACAGCCGATAGTAGGCCTCGTCCTCGGTCAGCGGGGCCGACGCCCCGGCCGCGAGCCGGACGAGGAGGCCTACAAGGATGATCGCAGTCAGCGCCGCGCGCGGGCTGACCCGGCCGGCCGCGGCCGGACTACCAGACGCCGAGGAAGGTGCTGACATAGGTCCAGACCGCGCCGCAGCCGGCGCCGGCGAGGCCCGCGAGCAGGCGCGGAACCCCGTGCTCGTGCAGGAGCGAGCCCACCGCCACGTTCCCCGCCAGCCCCACCGCGCAGACGGCGAAGAAGCGCACGTAGCCGGTGAAGAATCGCCACCCCTTGAGGCGCCGGTCGCGATAGGTGAGCGCGTTTCTCACCAGGTAGTTGGAGGTCATGGCGGTGAGCGCGGCCAGTGTCTGGGCCCGGTTGAAGACCAGCCCCCCCGCCAGCAGCAGCACGCTCATATGCACGACGAGCCCGCTCACGCCCACTAGGCCGAAGAACAGGAACCGGGGCGAAACCAGATCGCCCGAAAGCTTGGCGGCAAGGAGGCCAAAGTACTCCATCACCACCCGGCCATCGAGCTTGCTCTCGCCCGCCGCCCTGGCCTGGAAGGCATAAGGCAGCTCCTTCACCCGCAGGGGCTTTGGTTGGGAGGCCAGGATGTCGAAGAGCACCTTGAAGCCGGTGGGTTCGAGCTTGGCGGCGACGGCGTCGATCGCTTCCCGCCGGATCATGAAGAAGCCGCTCACCGGATCGGTGACTTCAACGCCAAGCGCCCGGCGGCCAAGCGCGGTGGCGACCTGGCTACCGAACTTGCGGAACGCGGAGAGCCCTTCCTCCAACCCCGCCGCCTCCAGGTAGCGGCTGCCGATGACGACGTCGGCCTCGCCGGCGCGCAAGACGCCGAGCATCTTCGGCAGCAGCGTCTCGTCGTGCTGCATGTCGGCGTCGATCACCGCCACGAACGGTGCGGCGCTGGAGAGCGCCCCTTCGATCACCGCGCCCGCGAGGCCCCGCCGGCCGACCCGGCGCAGGCACCGCACCTTCGGATCGCGCGCGGCGATCTCCTTGACCACGCCCGCGGTGCCGTCCGGCGAGTTGTCGTCGACGAAGACGACCTCCCAGCGCACGCCCTCCAGCGCCGCATCGAGCTTCTCCACCAGGCGCGCGACGTTCTCCCTCTCGTTGAATGTGGGCGCGACCACGGTCAGCTCGAGACCCGCCGCGGCGGCTGGCCGGGCTCTGGGCCCTGCGGCCTGGAGGGAGACTTGCGCGGTCACGGCGCCTTTCATACGCGCTCCTGAACGAGCGTCGAGGATTCTCCCTCCCCCTCGTGGGGAGGGTGGACGCCGCGCAGC
>JBIOEF010000065.1:0-18886 GCA_044445785.1 Caulobacterales bacterium | reverse complement strand
CCGTGGTGACCAGGATGATCTCCTGGGCGACGCCGTCGAAGATGGCCACGATCGAGGGCCGGATCAGCACCGCGTCGGGAAGGTCCAGCGGGTCCGGATTGATGTCCGGCAGCCGCTCCACCAGGCGGATCATGTCGTAGCCCAGGACGCCGAAGACGCCCGCCGCCATCGGCGGCAGTCCGGCCGGCAGGTCCAGACGCGAACGCGCCACCAGGTCGCGCAGGGATTCCAGCGCGCCCTCGCCGTCGGGTCGGAAAACGCCGGCGTCGATCGCCTCGCCCTCCGCGATCTCGGCCGCGCCGCCCCCGCAGCGACAGACCAGATCGGGGGCCATCACCAGGGCGGAATAGCGTCCGCGCCAGGCGCCGCCCTCCACCGATTCGAAGAGGAAGCTGTAGGGCTTGCCGTGGGCGATCTTCAGGTAGGCCGAGACCGGCGTCTCCAGGTCGTCGATCAGGCGCTGGTACACCACCTGCACCTGTCCGGCCCGATAGGCGCGCTCGAAGCCGTCGAACGGCGGCTCGAAGCTCACTTGGCCAGCTCCGCTCCCTTGGCCGGTGTCTTGGCGGTGACCTTGGCGACCATCGCCGCATCGACGCCGATGGTGGTGCGCGCGAGGGTGAGGTCAGTGCGCACCTTCACCATCTTGCCCGCGGCGACGCGCACGGTGGCGGCGATCGCCTGCAGGTACTGCGGATCGGCGTGTTGGCGCACCGCGTCGATCAGGCGCGCGATCTGGGTCGGATCGCCCGGCCGCACGGCGTCGACGCGCGCCACCACCTCGCCCTTCAGCGGCGGCGAGAGCGCCTCGAAGACATCGCCCGCCTTGCCGCCGAACGCCGGTCCCAGGAAGTCGTCGCCCAGGGTCTGCTGATACTGCTGAACGGTGATCCGCTGCAGGCCGAGCTGGTGGGTGACGTGGCCGCCGGCGGCCGCCGCGGCGGCCTCGAACGAGCCGCCGGCCTTGATCGAGGCGATGGCCGCGTCGGCCTTCTTCTTCAGGGCGCCGGTGACGATCTGCTGGTAGTAGATCTGGGTCAGGCCCTGGCGGATGCCGGGTTCGTCCAGGGTCGGCGGACTGGGCGGGGTGATCTGGTCGACGTGGACCGCGAAGTACTCGCCCTTGTCGGTGTCCTGCGCCACGTCGCTGTCGGCGCCCTGGGCCGTGCTGAAGGCCGCGGCGGCCACCTTCTGGGTCGCCTGCGGGTCGGGCTGGCCGGTGGCCAGGTCCTTGCCGTCGGCGGTGATGGGTCCGATCGTGATCGGAGTGACGCCGACCTTGGCCGCGGCGTCGGCCATGCTGGCCCCGCTCTGGCGCGCGTCGTCGTACTTCTGGCCGAGCTCGTCGGCCGCTTCGGCGGCTTCCTGCTGGCGAAGGTCGGCCTCCAGCTGCGGCCGCGCCGCGTTCAGGTCCGGCGCCTGGCCGGGGGTGATCTTGGTGACCTGCAGGATCACCGTCTTGAAGTCGCCCTGCACAGGTCCGCTGACGCCCGGCGCCGCCATGGCGAAGGCCGCGACGCCCGCCTTTCGATCGGCGATGGCGGTGAGCGGCTGGTCGACATAGGGGATGGCGTTGACGCCGATCGACTTGGCCACGGCGGCGGGATCATCGCCGCGGGCGAGTCGGGTCTGGACCAGCGCGGCGGTCCCGGCGTCATTCAGCGGAATCTCGATCACCGAGCGCGTCTCCGGCCTGCCGTACTTGTCCTTCCGGACGTTGAACAGCTGCTCCACCTTGCCCGGATCGACCGGCATGGTCGGAGCGAGCGCCTTGGCGCTGAACCGTACGATGGTGACCTTGCGCCGCTCGGGCATCATCAGGCGCTCGCGGAACTGCTGGATGAGGGCGTTGAGCTGCGCGTCGGTGGGCGCGGGCGGCTTGGGCAGGCCGACGAAGGAGATCACGAAATAGGTCACGTCGCGGCTTTCCAGCAGCATCGTCGCCTGGATCGCCGAATAGATGCGCGGGGTGTGGAAACCGGACTGGATGGCGCTGCCGAACTGCTGGTTGGCGATGTCGTCGCGCAGCTCGCGCTGGAAGTCTTCAAGCGTGACCTGATTGCGCCGCAGGAGGTCGGCGAGGGCCTCGGGCCTGAACTTGCCGGTGACCGAATCGAACACCTGGGCCAGCTCCGGCCGCTCGCCGGACTCGGCCGCCTTGCGCAGTTCGGTGGCGACGACGTCGTCCGACGGCTGCACGCCCGAGCGCGACAGCATTTCGAAATAGGCGGTCTCGGAGGCCAGGTCGTCCAGCCGGCGCTTATCCTCGCCCTCCTTCACCGCCTCTTCCAGGGGATAGGGCTGCTGAGTGCGGGTCTCGTAGTCCTGCTTGACGCGGTCGAAGATCTTGCCCCATTGCTGGGTGGTGACCGCGCGGTCGCCGGCCTGGATCACGGCGTTGTCGATCCGGCCCTTGAAGACGTCGCGCACGCCGAAGACGGCGAAGGCCACGATCAAGAGGCCCATCAGGATCGCGGCGGCCCAGGACTTCGCGAAGGCGCGGAAGAGTGCAAGCATCGGCGGGGTATAGTGGCGAGGCGCCATGCACCGCAAGCTTGCGCCGCCAGCGGGTGACAGCGGGAGCGCCATGGCTTAGTCGGCGAGACGCCGCCGAAGGATGCTCAAGTTTGATCCCGCCCCGCCACCTGATCGCCGGAAACTGGAAGATGCACGGGCTCTCGGGCTCGCTGGGCGAAGCGCGGGCGATCGCCGGGGCGCTGGACGAGCGGGCGCCGGCGGCCAGGGTGGCGATCTGTCCGCCGGCGACGCTGATCGGGCGCCTGGCCGAGCTGCTGGCGGGGACCTCGATCGCCGTCGGCGGTCAGGACTGCCGACCCGAACCCAGCGGCGCCTTCACCGGCTGCCTCTCGGCGGAGATGCTGGCCGACGCCGGCGCCACGATGGTGATCCTCGGCCACTCGGAGCGTCGCGCGCTCTATGGCGAGACCAACGCCGAGGTGGCGGCCAAGGTCGAGGCCGCGCTCCGGGCCCATCTGGAGCCGATCGTCTGTGTCGGCGAGACCCTGGCCGAGCGCCAGGCCGGGCGCACGCTGGACGTGGTGCTGAGCCAGCTCGCCCAGTCGGCGCCCCAGAGCCTCGCCGGCCAGGCGTTCTCGATCGCCTATGAGCCGGTCTGGGCCATCGGCACGGGCCTCACCCCCAGCCTCGATGAGATCGAAGCGGTCCACGGCGCCATCCGCGCCGCGCTCACCGCCCGCTGGGGCGAGGATGGCGCGGAAACGCCGATCCTCTACGGCGGCTCGGTGAAGGCCTCGAACGCCGCCGAGATCCTGGCCGGCCGCGAGGTCGGCGGGGCGCTGGTCGGCGGGGCCTCGCTGACCGCCGCCGACTTCCTGCCGATCATCCGCGCGGTCTGAGAGGCGCCGTCAGTTGGCGACCTCGGCCAGGTCCGACTGCAGCTGCGCGAAGTTGAAGCCCGGATCGAAGGTCTTGGCCTCGGCTTCGGGCGGCAGGATCGCATAGGCCTCGTCGACGCACTCGTCCCACCAGGCCCAGGTCGCCTGCTGGGTGTTGCCCCAGGTGAGCACGGTGACGCCGTCGCCGTCATAGCCGGTGGCGAAGACCGCATGGCCGTCGTTGGTCAGCGGCCCCGGCGTCCACGGCTGGCGCGCGTCGAATTCCTGGATGGCGTTCTGCTGCACCTGGAATCCGAGATAGACCCCGCCGAAGAGCTGGATCGCCTGCTGCACGTGGGTGTGGTTCTTCGGATCGATGGTCGCGTAGGCCAGGATCTTGTCGCCGTCGACCGTGGTCTTCTGCCAGTAGTTGAGGACGTCCAGCTCGTTGAGCCCCGAATCCACGCCGCCGGTCAGGTGGAAGTAGAGCTTGGTGACGGCGGTCTTGGCCATGATCTTCCGCTGGGCGGTCAGCCCCCGGTAGAGGGTGATCGCGTGGGCCAGCGCGGCGATCGTGCAATCGCCAAGGGTGTCGTTGCCGTCCATGGGAAAGAGCGCGGTGGGATCGTTGGTTCTGAGCTCGGTATAGACCCGCTGCAGGTTGTCGACGCTGGCCGGCGGCGCCGGCAGGGCGGCGGTGAGATAGGTCTTCAGGCGCAGGCTGCGGTAGTCGATTTTCGGCGGATGCTTGCCGAAGCGATAGCCAGGCATGACGCGAGGCTCCTTGGATGCGCCGCCGCCGACCCAGCCAGACCGACAGGCGGAATTCGCCCCTCGCGGACATTTGGAACCCGCCGCTTCGCCTTGGCAACTTACAAGCTAGTCCGGCGGTCGAGTGACCGTTCACGTTGCGGTGTAGTTAACTGTCGCCGCGGAAGTCGGGGCGTGGCGAAGCCTCAAGCCCGGGCGTTCGGCAGTCTCACTTCACATTGCGATGGCGGGCAGGGGGCGCGCGTGGCAGCATCGGGGCGATGCAGTCCCAGACCGCCGCCAGAGCTCTTCTTCAGCTGCGCAAGGGCGGCCAGTCCCGCGTCGGCGCCGAGCGCATCCGCCTGCTGGAGGTGATCGGCGAGCAGGGGTCGATCTCGGCCGCGGCCAAGGCGCTCGGGCTCAGCTACAAAGGCGCCTGGGACGCGGTGCAGGCGCTGAACAACCTCTTCGAGCGTCCGCTGGTCGCCGCCCACACCGGGGGGCGCACAGGCGGCGCGGCGATCGTGACCCCTGCGGGGCAGGCGGTGATCCTGGCGTTCCGCAAGGTCGAAGGGGAACTGACCCAGGTCGTGGAGAAGCTGGAACAGTATCTCAGCGACGGCAGTCCGCTGGAGCAGGTGATCAGGAGCCTCAGCATGAAGACCAGCGCCCGAAACGCCCTGCGCGGCGTGGTCACGTCGGTGAAAGCGGGGCAGGTCAACTCCGAAGTCACCCTGCGCGTCTCCGACGGCGTCGAGATCGTCGCCATCGTCACCAGGGAAAGCGTCGCCGATCTCGAGCTCGTCCCCGGCCGCGAGGCGATGGCGCTGATCAAGTCGAGCTTCGTCATCCTGGCGCCGGGCGGCGCGCCGGTGCGCACCTCGGCGCGCAACTGCCTGAGCGGCGTCGTCAGCCGCCATGAAGCGGGCGCGGTCAACGACGAGGTCGTCCTCGACCTTGGCCAGGGCAAGACCATCACCGCCACCATCACCCACGGCAGCGGCGAGACGCTGGGCCTGAAGGTAGGCGAGACGGCGCAGGCGCTGATCAAGGCCTCGCACGTGATCCTGGCGGTGGACTGACGCGCGGCGCGCGATCGTTGGCTCAGTCGCCGTTCCGCGTCGGCTCGGCGGGCCCAAGTCCGGCCAGCAGCGCGGCGATCGCCAGTCGCGCGATCTGGTCCTGGTCCAGTCCCTTTAGCATTTGGCTTGCTGGCGGCAGGCGGGAGTCGCCCTCGGGGACGCGCACCCGGCCGTCCTCCATGGTCAGGACCCGGTCGGCCAATCGCGCGACCTCAGACACGTCGTGACTGACGTAGATGACGGGGATCGAAAGCGCCTGATGCAGCCGTTCCAGATAGGGCAGGATTTCGCCCTTGCTCTGCGCGTCCAGGCTGGAGAGCGGTTCGTCCATCAGCAGCAACGCCGGCTGGCTCAGCAGCGCCCGCCCGATCGCCACGCGCTGGCGCTCGCCGCCGGAGAGGCGCTCGGTCGAACGGTCCAGCAGCTCGCCCATGCTGAGCAGCGATACGACCTCCTCGAAGCCGATCTTCGAGCGGTCCCGGCTTCGCGCGAACCCGAACATCAGGTTACGGCGCACCGAGAGGTGGGCCAGCAGGCTGGTCTCCTGGAAGACGTAGCCGATCGCCCGCTGGTGGGGCGCCAGGAACCGCCGCTCGTCCCGCCAGACCTCGTCACCCACGCGCAGAAATCCCGGCAGCCGGGTCAGGCCGGCGATGCAGCGCAGCAGGCTGGTCTTGCCGCAGCCCGACGGGCCGACGAGCGCGGTGATGCCCTTGGCCGGGATCGTGAAGGCGGCGTTCAGGTGGAACACGCCAAGCTGGCCCTCGAACCGTGCTTCGATCGTCGGCCCAGCGGGTGAGGCGGCGGTCATGATCCGATCGGATCGAAGCGGCGTCCGACCAGCGAGATCGCCAGCGTCGCCAGGAACCCGAACACCAGCAAACCGGCCGCCAGACGGTGCGCGTCGTCGAACTGCAGCGCCTCGACGAACTCGTAGATCTTGATCGAGAGGGTCTCGGTCTTGCCCGGGATCGAGCCGCCGATCATCAGCACCACCCCGAACTCGCCGACCGTGTGGGCGAAGACCAGCATCGCCGAGGCCAGGAAGCCGCGCCTCGCCAACGGAACGGCGACGCTGAAGAAGGCGTCCATCGGCGAGGCTCTGAGGGTCGCGGCCACTTCGAGCGGCCGCGCGCCCACCGCGGCGAAGGCGTTGCGCAGCGGCTGCACGGCGAAGGGCAGCGAATAGATCATCGAGCCGATGACCAGGCCGGTGAAGGTGAAGTCCAGCGTGCGCACGCCGAAGGGGTGCAGCAGGACCAACAGCGGGCTCTTGGGACCCAGCGCGATCAGCAGGTAGAAGCCCAGCACCGTGGGCGGCAGCACGATCGGCAGGGCGGTCAGCGCGCCCACCGCCTCGGTCAGCCACGAACGCGTGCGGGCCAGCCACCAGGCGAGCGGCGTGGCGATGATCAGCAGCAGGACCGTGGTGACCGACGCCAGGCTCGCGGTCACCAGGAGGACGTCGCCCACGCCTTACCGCACCTCGTAGCCGTACCGCTTGATGATCGCGCGCGCCTCGGGGCCCTTGAGGAACTCCAGGAACGCCCGCGCCGCCGGATTCTTGTCGCCGGTAAAGAGCAGGATCGCCTGCTGGTCAATCACCGCGTGATCGGCCTGCGGCACCAGCCAGCGCGAGCCGCTCGGATCGTTGATCACCTGCGAGAGCGCCACGAAGCCCAGTTCGGCGGCGCCGGTGCGCACGAAGTCGTAGGCCTGGGTGATCGAGGTTCCCTTGACGATCCTGGGGCTGAGCTTCTGGTAGACGCCGAGCTTGGTCATGGTCTGGATCGCGGCCACGCCATAGGGCGCGGCGGTGGGATCGGCGATGGCGATCTTGTTGAAGGCGCCGGCGCTCAGCACCCGGCCCTGATCGTCCACCAGGCCGGGCGTCGCGCTCCAGAGGACCAGGCGGCCGATGGCGTAGCTGAACCGGGTGCCGGGAACGCCAACCCCGTCCTGCTCGGCGCGCTTGGGCCGGTCGGGATCGGCCGAGAGGAACACCTCGTAGGGCGCGCCGTGGGTGATCTGGGTGTAGAACTGGCCGGACGAGCCGAAGCTTAAGGTCGCATGATTGCCGGTCTTGGCGGTGAAGGCCGCGGCGATCTCCTTGGCCGGGGCGGTGAAGTTGGCCGCCACCGCGACCTGCGTGTCTCCCGCGAAAGCCGGCGCCGTCAACGCCGCCAGCCAGAGCGTGGAGAGGGCCAGCGCCCACCCGGTCCTGATCGCCTTCAACATGAGCATGGCTCCGGTTCCAGTTCGGGATGAAAGAGACGGGCGCACGCGGCTCAGAACGCGAACTGCGATCGGATGGCGATCGCGTTGTAGCTCTGGCCGATCTGGGCCCCGACCGGGGTCTGCCAGAGCGCCGTGCCGGTGCAGGTGTTGGCCGCGCCCGCGCCGACGTTGGTGCAGGGCGAAAGGCGCATGACCCGGACGTTCTGATAGTCGAGCATGAAGCGGATCACCGAGTTCGGGTACCAGTTGAGCCCGATGGTCCAGTTCTGCTCCTCGCCGCCGCGGATGGCGTCGGCGCCCGGCGCGGTCCCCAAGAGGCCGGCCTGGTAGTTGAGGTCCATGTCCGAGAAGCGCGCGGCCAGCTCGAACGCGCCAAGGCCGCCGCCGCTCAGGGTGAACGGGTGGTCGACGCTCGGACCGTCGAACGCCGCGGTCTGGATGTTGTACCTGCGCGCCTCGCCGGTGATCACCCACGAGCCTTCGACGTAGTAGCCGTGGAAGTTGGGGCTGCTGACACCGGGATCCGAGCGGCCGACGCCGAAGTCTTCGTATTCGCTTTGCAGGTAGAGGTTCTGCTTCTGCACCGCGAACTCCGCGCCGGCGGACCAGGCGTTGTGGGCGTCGATGTTTCCCGTGTTGATCAGCTTGGTCCCGTCGACCCGCAGCTCCTGCGTGTTGGAGAGGGCTATGACGTTGTCGGCGATCGGATTGACCCCGGCCGAGTTCGGACCGGCGGTGTTGGCCGGGCTGATCACGTAGCTGCCGTGGACGCCGACGTGGATCAGCCAGTCCGATCCGCGGAAGGGCGTGCCGGCCACGCGGCCGACCAGACCCAGCTGGTCGCCGTAAGTCTGCGGAACGGCCGCGGCGGTTCCGGTGTTGAGCACGCCGACCGTGCGCCCGGTCACCGCAACGGAAACCAGCCAGCGATCGGCGGCCGCCCATAGCTCCACGGCGCTTCTCGTGTCGCCGGCCGCCAGGCCCCGGGCGATGTCCGCCGCCGCCGACCGCTCCAGCAGCGGCATGGCGTTGGTCGTCCCCTGATCCTCCAGACCGATGTTGGGCGGGAAGGCGCCGACCCTCAGGTGGAACGGCTTGAAGCCCGAGTACTGCACCCAGCCCTCGTAGAACTGGCCGGTGTTCTCCACGCCGGTGCCGGCGAAGTCGAAGATCAGCCGGTAGTCCCAGTCGCCGTAGAGGACGCCGTCCAGACCGATGCGGGCTCTGCGGAAAACATCGCCGTCCTTCAGCTCGCGCGCGTGGGTCAGGTCGACGTTGGACGCGGAGGCGCCCAGCGCCGGGCCGCTGCGGCGCAGGTCGGTGGCCAGGGGTCCGGGCGCGGCCTGATTATACTCGGCGGCGTCGAACTGCAGGATGCCGTGGACGTTGGCCGAGAACCGCCCATCCGGGCTGGCGATGGAGGGCTTGCCGGCGGTGATCGAGGCAAGCTGCGGCGGCGGGTTGGCCTGCTTGGTCTGCACCTCCGACAGGGTCTGGATCTCACTGGCCTCGCCGCGCTTGAGGGTCTGCACCTGCGTCGAGAGGTCCTGGACCTCGGCGGAGAGCTGGCGCACCTCGGCGGTGGATTGCTCGACCTCCGCCTCCAGCTGCTCGATCCGCGCCTCGCGAGGGTCCGGCGCCGCGGGCGCAGCCGGCGCGGGCTTGGGCCTGGCCATGGCGATGGTGGAAGCGCTGGCTAACAGGAGAGCAAGCAGCCCCGCACGCATCAAGTCTCTGCCTTGCGATCCGATGGACATGAATCTCCCCTCGCCCAGTTTGCGCCGATCAGGCCTTATGTAGGTTGACTACATAACGCAAGGCTACACAGTGGCGACGGGCGGCCGTTCGGGGCAATCGATAAATCCCTACCACATTAGTAGGAATTCTGAACAGGACGACGGCTTGGAGGAGGGCGTGATGAAACCGGTTCCGTTGGCGGCGGTCCTGACGTTCGGCTTGGCGATCGCCGGCGGGGCCAGCGGCCAGGACCTGTCGGTGACCGGGCTTTCGGGTCAGACGCTCACCCCGACCGCCTCGCAACTTGCCGCCATGCCTCACGATCAGGTGACGCTGCATCTCGAAGGCGGTCGAACCCAGGCGTGCGAGGGCGTCCTGCTGAGCCGGCTGCTGCAGGGCGTCGGCGCGCCGGCCGGCAAGGCGTTGCGCGGGCCTGAGCTGGCCGACCTGGTGGTGGTGAGCGCCAACGACGGCTACCGCGTGGTGCTGGCGCTGGCGGAGACCGACTCCATGTTCCGCACCGAAAAGATCGTCCTCGCCGACCGCTGCGACGGCGCCGCCCTGCCGGCGAACGAGGGGCCCTACCGCCTGGTGATCGAGGGCGACATGCGGCCGGCGCGCCAGGCGCGGATGGTGAAGTCGATCGCCCTGCAGCGGGCCGCGCCCTGAGCCTCCAGATCGGGCGGCCTAGAGCAGCAGGCCGAAGATCTGACAGTCGCGTCGCTCGCCGGCCCGCTGGATGTGGCCGCGCAGGTAACCTTCCTCCTCGAACCCAAGCTTCTTCAAGAGGTTGACCGAGCGGTCGTTGCCGGCGTGGGTGCGCGCCCAGAGGCGCTTGAGGCCCAGCGCCGCGGCCTGAGCGACCACCGCGCTCACCGCCTCCAGGCCAAAGCCCTGACCCCAGGCCTCTCGGGCGAAGACGAAACCGATCTCGCCGCGGCGGTGGCGCCAGTCGATGTCGGAAAGATCGCAGGCGCCGACGAACGCGCGGGCGCGCTCCACCGCCCAGTAAAGGGCCAGACCCGCCTCCATCTCCTCGACCTCGGCGGCGACCATCCGCTCGCTGACTTCGGGATCGACGATCTCGGGGCTGTCCCAGTGGGCCATCACCAACGGGTCGCTCATGATCGGGTAGAGCGCGCGCCAGTCGCTGGCCTGAACCGGGCGAAGGACGAGGCGTTCGGTTTCGAGAATCACGGGACTTGGACCTGGAGGGCGGCGTCCCTAGCTATGGCGCGAGCGGCGGCGTGATGCTAGAGCGCCGCGGGTCCCAGAGGCGCTGATCGGCGTCGGTTCGAGGTCAATTGCCTAAATGCTGTCCGGCCTGTTGCTTACTCTCAACATCCTCGTGTGCGTCGCGCTGATCGGCGTGGTGCTTTTGCAGCGATCCGAAGGCGGGGCGCTGGGCATGGGCGGAGGTCCGACGGGCCTGATCACCGCCAGAGGCGCCGGCGACCTATTGACGCGCACGACCTGGGTGCTCTTCAGCCTGTTCCTGGCGCTGAGCCTCGCGCTCACCCTGCTGGGCGCCCACGACCGGGCCAGCTCCTCGGTGCTCGACAAGCTGAAGCTGCAGCAGGCCAACCCCAACGCGCTGAGCCAAAAGGCGCCGCCGCCCAGCGCGCCCTTGCCGACGACGCCGCTCCCCACCGCGCCCTTGCCGACGGCGCCCTTCGTCGCCCCGCCTGTGACGGCGCCGCCGACGACAGCGCCAGCGTCGCGGACGCCCGCCACCGCGCCGGCGTCCAAGGCCGACATGGCGGTGATCATCCCCGCGGCCAAGCCCGCAGCAAAGGCCCAGGCGGTGAAACCCGCGTCGCTGAAGCTGAAGCCGACGGTGGCCGCGCCCGTCAGCGCCGCCGCGCCCGCCCAGGTCGAAGTCGCGCCGCCGCCGGTGGAGGTCACGCCGGCGCCGGCGCCTCTGCCGTCCGCGCCGGAGCCCAAGGCCGACCCCAATGCGCCGGTCAAGACAGGAACGCCCTAGATCAAGCGCTACCGGAAAGATCGGCGGGGCGACGCCCGCGGCGAATCGGGGCTAATCTGAACGCCCATGGCCCGGTACATTTTCATCACCGGCGGCGTGGTCTCCTCCTTGGGAAAGGGTCTGGCCTCAGCGGCCCTGGGAGCGCTGTTGCAGGCGCGCGGCT
Organism: Caulobacterales bacterium; assembly: GCA_044445785.1. GTDB lineage: Bacteria > Pseudomonadota > Alphaproteobacteria > Caulobacterales > Caulobacteraceae > Acaudatibacter. The sequence continues at coordinate 7,576 of JBIOEF010000065.1, read as the reverse complement.
ACGGCGTTCGCTTACGCAAGCTTGACCCGTATCTGAACGTCGATCCGGGGACGATGAGCCCCTATCAGCACGGCGAGGTGTTCGTCACCGACGACGGCGCCGAGACCGACCTGGACCTTGGCCACTACGAGCGGTTCACCGGCGTTTCCGCCACCAAGGCCGACAACATCACCACCGGCCAGATCTACAAGACCATCCTGGAGAAGGAGCGGCGAGGGGACTACCTGGGCGCCACCGTCCAGGTCATTCCCCACGTCACTGACGAGATCAAGCGCTTCGTCCTGGCCGACCCAGGTCCCGGCGTCGACTTCGTGCTGGTGGAGATCGGCGGCACGGTCGGCGACATCGAAGGGCTGCCGTTCTTCGAGGCGATCCGCCAGCTGGGCCAGGAGCTGCCGCGCGGCCATGCCTGCTTCGTGCATCTCACCTTGCTGCCCTTCATCAAGACCGCCGGCGAGATGAAGACCAAGCCGACCCAGCACTCGGTGAAGGAGCTGCGCTCGATCGGCATCCAGCCGGACGTGCTGCTGTGCCGCTGTGAGCAGCCGATCCCGCCCGAGGAAAAGCGCAAGATCGGCCTCTTCTGCAACGTGCGGCCCTCGGCGGTGATCCAGGCGATGGACGCGTCGAACATCTACGCCGTGCCGCTGGACTATCACGCCCAGGGACTGGACGCGGAGGTGCTGGACGTCTTCGGCATCCGCGACGCGCCCGAGCCCAATCTCGACCGCTGGACCGAGATCTCCGAACGCCTCAACCACCCGGACGGCGAGGTGACCATCGCCGTGGTCGGCAAGTACACGGTGCTGAAGGACGCCTACAAATCGCTGATCGAGGCCCTGATCCACGGCGGCGTCGCCAACCGGGTGAAGGTCAACCTGGACTGGGTGGAGAGCGAGGCCTTCGAGGGTGAGGAGGGCGCGGCGGCCACCCGGCTGGAGGGGGTGCACGGCATCCTGGTCCCAGGCGGCTTTGGCGAGCGGGGCTCGGAGGGCAAGATCCGCGCGGCCAAGTTCGCCCGCGAGCGCTCCGTGCCCTATTTCGGCGTCTGCTTTGGCATGCAGATGGCGGTGATCGAGGTCTGCCGGAACGTCGCCGGCATCGGCTGCGCCACCTCCAGCGAATTCGGCCCCACCAAGGAGCCGGTCGTCGGCCTGATGACCGAGTGGGTGCGCGGCAACGAGCGGGAGGTCCGCACCGGCGAGGATGACAAGGGCGGCACCATGCGCCTGGGCGCCTATGAAGCGGTGCTGACGCCGGGCTCGAAGATCGCCCAGATCTACGGCGCGACGGCGATCAGCGAGCGCCACCGCCATCGCTACGAGGTCAACATCGGCTATCGCGCGGCCTTCGAGGGCGCCGGCCTGAAGATGACCGGCATCTCTCCTGATGGATTGCTGCCCGAGATCGTCGAGCGCGAGGACCATCCCTGGTTCATCGGCGTCCAGTTCCATCCGGAGCTGAAGAGCCGCCCCTTCGCCCCGCACCCGCTCTTTGCCAGCTTCATCGCCGCGGCGTTGGAGCAGAGCCGGCTGGTGTAGACCGGCCGGGCGCCCGATCGAGGCGCTCGCGCTCCGAATGGGCGCCGCGCCCCTCGGGCTGGCGCGCGGACCTTGAATTCGGCCGGTCTTTGCTGCATAGACCCGCGCTCATTTTGACCCGCGAAGTTCCCTCATGGCCGTTCCGAAGCGAAAAACCTCCCCGTCCAGGCGCAACATGCGCCGCTCGCACCATGCGCTGGAAGCCAACAGCTATGTCGAGGACAAGGACACCGGCGAGCTGCGCCGCCCGCACCACATCGACCTGAAGACCGGCATGTACCGCGGCCGCCAGGTGCTGACGCCCAAGGAAGACTAGCGCACGATCAGTAAAAGTGGGCGCTGCTTTTGCGTCCGAGCGTGCGCTAACTCTATGATTCAGAGCAAGATTCATGGTTCAGGCTGTTTCAGCCTGAACCGATCTTGCTCTAGGCGCAGGCTGCCGCGTTCGCCGCCTTGCGCTTCACCAGATTCGCCAGCGGGGCGCGGGCCATCTCATGGGCGATGTGCAGGGCGGTGGAGGCCAGGTCCTCCGGCGCCGTGATCCGTCCGATGAGGTCCCACTCATAGGCCATCTCGGCTTCCAGGAACGCCCCGGTCAGCGAGAGCTCCGTGGCGCGCTGGGGGCCGACCATCTGCACCAGCCGGCGGACGAATTCGGGTCCAGGATCGACGCCCACCTGCACGTGGGTGTCGGCGAAGCGGGCGTTGGTGGAGGCGATCACCAGGTCGCAGGCCAGCACCAGTTCGAAACCGCCGGCGATCGCCGCGCCGGTGACCGCCGCGATGACCGGCTTGGCGCAATGGCGGATGGCGGTCGCCGGATTGTGGGTCGGCGGGGCGTTGTGGCTGGTGAGGGGCTCGGCGCCCAGGGCGGCGATGTCGAGGCCGTCGGGAAAGCCTTCCTCCTGGCCAGTCAGCAGGACGACGCTCACCGAATCGTCGGCGGCGACGGCGACGATGGCGTCGTGCAACGCCTCGCGCAGCGTATGAGGCGAGGCCTGCGCGGTCTCGTTGCGATTGAGCGTCACCACCGCCACGCGGTCCACTTTTTCGATCGCCAGCACGGGCTTTCCCAATTCTCGCCCGATGCTTCAGCCCCGGGTCGGCGGGGCAAACTGGCGCAAGTCTGCGACGGATCGATGACAGGCGCGCCGCCGCCAAAGCCTGTTGCCCGCGGGGGTCCGCGCCGCTAAGCCACGCCCCTTCGCTTTGAGCTTGCGGACCTATCATGACCGAGATCGCCGACATCATCGCCCGCGAGATCCTGGACAGTCGGGGCAACCCCACCGTCGAGGTGGACGTGACGCTGGACGACGGCTCTTTCGGCCGGGCCGCGGTTCCGTCGGGCGCCTCGACCGGCGCGCACGAGGCGGTGGAGCGGCGGGACGGCGACGCCAAGCGCTACGGCGGCAAGGGTGTCCTTGGCGCGGTGGACGCGGTGATGGGCGAGATCTTCGACGCCCTTTCCGGCGCCGAAGCCGAGGATCAGCGCCGGCTCGACCGGATCCTGATCGAGCTCGACGGCACGCCCAACAAGAGCCGCCTGGGCGCCAATGCGATCCTGGGCGTCTCGCTGGCCAACGCCAAGGCGGCGGCCAAGGCGGCGAATCTCCCGCTCTACAAATACGTCGGCGGCGTCTCCGCTCGCGTGCTCCCCGTCCCGCAGATGAACATCATCAACGGCGGCGCCCACGCCGACAACCCGATCGACATCCAGGAATTCATGATCCTGCCCACCGGCGCGCCGACCTTCGCCGAAGCGCTGAGGATGGGCTCGGAGATCTTCCATGCGCTGAAGAAGGCGCTGCACGACGCCGGCCATTCCACCAACGTCGGCGACGAGGGCGGCTTTGCGCCCAACCTGGCCACCGCCGAGGAGGCCCTCGCCTTCATCATGAAGGCCGGCAAGGCGGCGGGCTATCGCGCGGGGGAGGACTTCCTGCTGGGCTTCGACGCCGCGGCCAGCGAGTTCTTCAAGGACGGCCGCTACCGGATGACCGGTGAGGGCAAGGTGCTGGATCAGGCCGGCATGGTCGACTACCTGGCGGGCCTGGTCGCCAAATTTCCGATCGCAACGATCGAGGACGGTTGCGCCGAGGACGACTTCGAGGGCTGGGCGCTGCTGACCAGGACCCTCGGCGCCAAGGTGCAGCTGGTCGGCGACGACGTCTTCGTCACCAATCCGGCGAGGCTGGCCAAGGGCATCGAGGACGGCATCGCCAATTCGATCCTGATAAAGGTCAACCAGATCGGCACCCTGTCGGAAACGCTTGATGCGGTGGATATGGCCCACCGCGCCGCCTACACCGCGGTGATAAGCCACCGCTCGGGCGAGACCGAGGACTCCACCATCGCCGACCTGGCGGTGGCCACCGGCTGTGGTCAGATCAAGACCGGTTCGCTCTCCCGCTCCGATCGCCTGGCCAAGTACAACCAGCTGCTGCGGATCGAGGAACAGCTGGACGACCAGGCCATTTACGCCGGCGCCGGCGCGCTGAAACGGCGCCCGGTTCAGGCGGCCGCGGGAAGGGATCGTTAAGCACGTCCGGCCACAATGGCGCCATGTTCTCCCGCCTGCTCACCTACATCCCGACGGCGATCCTGGCGGGGCTGATTTTCTACTTCGGCTTCAATGCGCTGACCGGCGATCGGGGCCTCTTGACCACCCGCCAGCGGGAGGAACGGCTGGCCGACGACGAGGCGCAGCTGAAGACTCTGCACGCCCAGCGGATGGATCTGGAGCGCCACGCGCGGCTGCTGCGCGAAGACAGCCTCTCCACCGACCTCCTGGAGGAAAGGGCGCACGTCCTGCTAGGCTTCGCCGACCCGAGGGACTATGTGATCCGCACGCCCGCCGACCCCCGCTGAGCCGGACACGCTCGGCGGGTTCGAATGCGGTTCGAGGTTGAACTATCGACGGGAGAGTCGTGATGGCCAGGGCGGCGAAGGCCCCGCAAAAGAAGGCCGCCGACAAGGATCAACTCATCTCGTTCTACCGCTCGATGCTGCTCATCCGCCGCTTCGAGGAGCGGGCGGGCCAGCTCTACGGCATGGGCCTGATCGGCGGCTTCTGCCACCTCTACATCGGCCAGGAAGCGATCGCGGTCGGCGTGCAGTCGGCCAGGCAGGGCGGCGACCAGGTGATCACCGGCTATCGCGACCACGGCCACCTGCTGGCCGCCGGCATCGACGCCAAGGCGGTGATGGCCGAACTCACCGGCCGCGCCGCCGGCGTCTCCAAGGGCAAGGGCGGGTCGATGCACATGTTCGCCGTCGATCGCGACTTCTACGGCGGCCACGGCATTGTCGGCGCCTGGGTGAGCCTTGGCACAGGCATCGCGCTCGCCAACCGCTATCGCGACAACGGCTCTGTGGTGTTCTGCTACTTCGGCGACGGCGCGGCCAACCAGGGGCAGGTCTATGAGAGCTTCAACATGGCCGAACTCTGGCGCCTGCCGGTGGTCTATCTGATCGAGAACAACCAGTACGCCATGGGGACCTCGGTGGAGCGCTCCTCGTCCGAGACCCACCTCTACCGCCGCGGCGCCAGCTTCAATATCCCGGGCGCCGAGGTGGATGGCATGAACGTGATGGCGGTGCGCGAGGCGGCGCTGAAGGCGGCCGAGCACGCCCGCTCGGGCAAGGGACCGTTCATCCTGGAGATGAAGACCTATCGCTACCGCGGCCATTCCATGAGCGATCCGGCCAAGTACCGCACCCGCGAGGAGGTCGATGCGGTCCGCAAGCACCGCGACCCCATCGACCATGTGCAGGAGTTGCTGGAGTCCCAGGGCCTGGCCAACGACGCGGCGCTGAAGGCCATCGACGCGGAGGTGAAGAAGATCGTCGCCGACGCCGCCGAATACGCCCGCACCGCGCCCGAACCAGACCCCGCCGAACTCTACACCGACGTCTACACGGAGACGGCGGCGTGACCGACGTGCTGATGCCGGCGCTGTCTCCGACCATGGAGGAGGGGACGCTCGCCAAGTGGCATGTGAAGGCGGGCGATACGGTGAAGTCAGGCGATGTCATCGCCGAGATCGAGACCGACAAGGCGACCATGGAGGTGGAAGCGGTCGACGAGGGCGTCGTCGACGCCATCCTGGTCCCCGAAGGGACCGAGGAGGTGAAGGTCAACACCCCGATCGCGCGGATGAGGGATGGGAACGGCGCCAGCCGCCCTGCGTCCCCTCAGTCGTCAGCTGCGCAGCCGACAGCTCCCCCGCATGCGGGGGAGCAGGACATCGAGGGCGCCGCTCCTCCACCGCAACGCGGGGGAGGGGGACCGTCTGCGCGCAGCGCAGATGGTGGAGGGGGCGCAAGGCCGTCCGCCCCGGCCCCCGCCGCAGATCCCGAAATTCCCGCCGGCGCCAAGCTGGTGCGGATCACCGTCCGCGACGCCCTGCGTGACGCCATGGCCGAGGAGATGCGGCGGGACCCGAACGTCTTCCTGATGGGCGAGGAGGTCGCCCAGTACCAGGGCGCCTACAAGGTGAGCCGTGACCTCCTGCAGGAGTTCGGCGACAAGCGGGTGATCGACACCCCGATCACCGAGCACGGCTTCGCGGGCCTTGGCGTCGGCGCGGCGATGGCGGGGCTGAGGCCGATCGTCGAATTCATGACCTTCAACTTCGCCATGCAGGCGATCGACCAGATCATCAATTCCGCGGCCAAGACGCTCTACATGTCCGGTGGCCAGGTGCACTGCCCGGTGGTCTTCCGCGGGCCGAACGGCGCGGCCGCCCGCGTCGCCGCCCAGCACAGCCAGGACTACTCCAGCTGGTACGCCCACGTGCCGGGCCTGAAGGTCGTCGCGCCCTACGACGCCGCCGACGCCAAGGGGCTGCTGAAATCGGCCATCCGCGATCCCAACCCCGTGGTCTTTCTCGAGAACGAGATGCTCTACGGCCTGGAGTTCGACATTCCGGAGACCGAGGACTGGCTGGTTCCGATCGGCAAGGCCAAGGTCCGCCGCGCCGGGACCGACGTCACCATCACCGCCCATTCGCGGATGGTCGAATTCGCCTTGCACGCCGCCGAGGCTCTGGCCGGCGAGGGGATCGAGGCGGAGGTGATCGATCTGCGCACCCTGCGCCCGCTCGACCACGCCACCGTCGTCGAAAGCGTCAGGAAGACCAACCGCCTGGTCACCGTCGAGGAGGGCTGGGGGCCCATGGGCGTCGGCGCCGAAGTCGCCGCGCGGGTGGTGGAGGAAGCCTTCGACTACCTCGACGCCCCGCCGCTGCGCGTCTGCCAGGAAGACGTGCCGATGCCCTACGCCGCCAACCTGGAAGCCTTGTCGCTGCCGTCGGTCGAAAAGATCGTCAGCGCGGTGAAGGCGGTCTGCTACCGATGAGCGACGCGCTCACCTGGCGCGGCGGGGGTTGCCACTGCGGGGCGGTGCGCTTCGAGGCGGCCCTGCCGGACGCCGTGGAGGCGCAGAGCTGCAACTGCTCGGTCTGCGCCATGACCGGCTTCATCCACATCATCGTGCCCGAGAGCCGGTTCCGGCTGATCAAGGGCGCGGACGAGCTGACGACCTATACGTTCAACACCAGGACGGCGAAGCACCTCTTCTGCTCCGTCTGCGGCGTGAAGAGCTTCTATCGCCCACGCTCCAACCCGGACGGCTGGTCGGTGAACGCCAGGTGTCTGGACGAGGCCGGCCGGCCAGCGCTGGAGATCGGGGAGTTCGACGGGCGCAACTGGGAAGCCCACGCCCAAAGCCTGACGCACCTCTCCAAGGAGGCGCCATGAGCATCGATGTGCTGATGCCAGCGCTCTCGCCCACCATGGAGGAGGGCACGCTCGCCAAGTGGCACGTGAAGGCGGGCGACACGGTGAAATCGGGCGACGTCATCGCCGAGATCGAGACCGACAAGGCGACCATGGAGGTAGAGGCGGTCGACGAGGGCGTGGTCGAGGCGATCCTGGTTCCGGAAGGGACCGAGGAGGTGAAGGTCAATACGCCGATCGCGCGGCTGACCGGCGAGGGCGCGAGCCCCTCCCCCTCGCGGGGAGGGGTTGGGGGT
>JBIOEF010000064.1:0-19552 GCA_044445785.1 Caulobacterales bacterium | reverse complement strand
GATGCCGCTCGATGCGCCCGGCGTGAAGGTGCTGCGCATGTTGTCGGTGTTCGGCTATGACGACGCCCCGCACGGCCATGGCGAGGTGCTGCTCGAGAACGTCCGCGTGCCGGTCGCGCAATCGCTGCTGCTCGGCGAAGGCCGCGGCTTCGAAATCAGCCAGGCGCGCCTGGGGCCGGGGCGGATCCACCACTGCATGCGCATCATCGGCGCGGCGGAGGTGGCCCTGGAGAAGATGTGCAAACGGCTGATGAGCCGCAAGGCGTTCGGCAAGTACATTTCAGAGCAGTCGGTGTGGGAAGAGCGCGTGGCTCAGGCCCGCACCGACATAGAGATGACCCGACTGCTCTGCCTGAAGGCCGCCGACATGATGGACAAGGCCGGCAACAAGGTCGCCCGCCTGGAAATCTCGATGATCAAGGTCGCCGCGCCGAACATGGCGCTGCGGATCATCGACGACGCCATCCAGGCCCACGGCGGCGGCGGGGTCACCAGCGACTTTGGCCTCGCCCGCATGTACTCCAGCCAGCGCACCCTGCGCCTGGCCGACGGTCCGGACGAGGTGCACAACCGCACCATCGCGCGGATGGAGTTCGCCAAGTACGGCGATCTGCACGCCAAGATCCGCGCCGAGCGTGACGCCGAGCGCGTGCCGGTTGGCATGCGGTGAGCCTCAAGCTCACCGAGGAGATCGCCGGTCTGGTCAACGGCTCGCTGATGGGCGGCAACCCGATGTTGCTGGCCTCGGTCGACGCCGGCGGCCGGCCGCGGCTCAGCTTCCGCGGCTCGATCCAGGTCTACAGCGACGACCAGCTGGGGCTGTGGGCGCGCAACGCCGAGGGCTCGACCATCACCGCGGTCAAGTCGAACCCGCACGTGGCGCTGATGCTGCGGGCGCCCGCCGGGCCGACGATCCTGCAGTTCCAGGGCCGCGCCCGCGTCGCCAGCGATCCGGCCGAACGGGACCGGGTGTTCGAGAGCGCGCCGGAGGTGGAGCGCAAGGCCGACCCGGAGCGCAAGGGCGTCGGCCTGATCATCGATCTGGACGCCGTCGAAGGCCTGCTGGGCCTCGACGCCGAGGGCAAGCGCCGCTTTGTGCGCCTGACGCGGGACTAGCCAGCGCGTCAGCGCTAGCGGGCGGCCTCAACGCGCCGCGAGCGCGAACCAGCTGGCGAGGCTGCGGGTGACGTAGTCCGCGAGCGCGCCCTGGCGGTCGACGGCCCATTGCGCCAGCGCGCCCTGCCACTGGGCCTCGACCAGCCGCGCCGCGTCGTCTGGGGCCAGCCCCAGCGGCGGCAGCCGCCTGGCCACCGCCGCGCGAAGAAGGGCGAAGCGATCCTGGGCCAGGGCGTTCAGCTCCGGGTCGCGCATATCCAGCCCCAGCCAATGGAACTGGTCGGCCTGGGTCGCCGCGTCGCCCACTTCGGGCGTCAGGATGCGGAAGAGGGCGATGACGGCGGCGGCGCTCTGGCCCTCCGGCAGCTGGTCCAGGATCTGCTCCAAGCGCAGGTTGTCCTGCTTCAACGCGCGGACGATCAGATGCTGCTTGCCGCCGAACCGCTGCACCAGGGTCGCCGCGGCGATGCCCGCCTCCCTGGCGACTTCGGCGAGGGTGAAGTCGGCCGGCCCAGCGCGCGCCATGACCCGCATGGCGGATTTCAGAACGGCGTCGTCGCTGAGCAGCTTCGGGCGGGGCATGATTATGAACGGTCGTTCACTTACTGCCACGCCGCCTGCGTTCAGACAAGCCATCCTGTCAGCCCCGCGCGGCGGCGCTGCCTAACCCGGCGCGTGGCAGACCGCCTCGATGTTGTGGCCGTCTGGGTCGAGGACGAAGGCGCCGTAGTAGTTGGGATGGTAGTGCGGGCGCACGCCGGGAGCGCCGTTGTCCCGCCCGCCGGCGGCGATGGCCGCCTGGTAGAAGGCGTCCACGGTCGGCCGATCCTTGGCCGTGAAGGCCACGTGCAGGCGTCCGGTGAGCGGCGGCCCGCCGCTGATCCAGAAGTACGGCTGACCTTCGGACCCGTAGCCCATGAACGCCTGGCCGCCGCTCTCCTCGGCCGAGACCGTCATGACGGCGGCGATCCCCAGGGGGCTTAGGGCCCGGTCGTAGAACGCCCTGGCGCGGGCGAAGTCGGCGACGGCGAGCGAGACGTGATCGAGCATGGCTTGGCGCTCCTTAGGAGACTTTAGGAGCGCCAAGCTTTGGTCTTGCGGTGGGGAGCCCGCAAGTCCGCGACCCTGGTCAGTTCGGGTCGATTCTGAGGCTGTGATGGGCGACCAGCGGCACGGCGTAGGCGCCGCGCGCCGCCGCGGACGAAGCGGTCGCCACGCGGGTGGGCGCAACGGCGTGGGCCGCGTGATCGACGCATTCGCTGGTGTCCATCATGGCGTGCTGGCCAAGACAGAAGATGTCCTCGTACTCGGGCCCGGCCACGGCCATGCACTGATAGAGGTTGAGCTTGGACATCCTCAAGCACTGGGCGCTGCTGGTCTCGGTGAGCAGGGGCGCGAGCCGCGCGCGGTCCTCGCCGTGGGCGTGGCCCAGCACCGACTCGGCGGCCAGCGCCAGCGCCTTGGCCTCGATGGCGCTGAAGCCGGCCGGCGCATCGTCCGCCGCCATGCGGCTGTCGGCGATGGCGACATTGACCATCATTTTCTGGTTGTCGGACTCGCTGGGGTCCAGCCGCACGTTCGAGAGCCGCTTGATCTCGGCCAGCCGGCCCTGGGCGTCGTCGACCATCACTTTCGACCAGGCCTGGTGCTGAACCGAATAGGCCGCCGCCTTCACGTCCTTGGCGGCCGACATCAGGGGTGCGGCGCGCGAGGCGAGCGCCGCCTCGACCCGCCGCGCGGCGCTGGCCGCGCCATCGATCTGGGTCGCCTCAAACGGATCTTCGATCAGGCGCTCGGCGAAGGCGCGCCGGTCCTCGCCGCGACCGGCGGCGCGGTCGACGCCGTAGACGAACCGGTCGTCCTGCAGGGCGGCGATGGCGCCATAGCCGATCATGCCCTCTTCGAGCTGGGCCGGCTCATAGCCCGCGCCGGTGCGGACGCTCTGCGCCACTTCCGAACTGCCGGAGAACCGGCCGATCGAGGCGGCGTTGTTCATGTAGTTCTCGAAGGCCGTCGCCGCTGAAACCACGTCGCGCGGCAATTCGAAGTCGTGGCTGATGCCCATCTCATCGGCGACAGCGCCGCCGACCACCAGACATGCGCCCGCGAGCGCGCACGCCATTAGATTGCTGATTTTCATTACCCCATCCTTCACTCAAACGCCCCGCGCGTGTTGTGAAGAGGGACACGGAATCCCTTACCGCTAAACTAAAAATCGTGGAAAATCGAGCTTAACCAAATACACCCTGAGTCATACCGCTCCGCTGCTAAGTACGCACGCTCCTGACTGTAGAACCACCGCGATTTCTATAGCTGAACACGAACGCGTCTCGCCATCATAGACTCACCAGATCCCGTCGTTGTCGGGCGACCGCCGACGCGTACCGCCCGCGGCGGGACCGGCGTCTGACGTGACGCCGAACGGGATTCCTTGACTCTCGCAGCGCCCGTCCTTACTTGCAGTCCGCGCCTGGCACTCGGGTAGGCGGACTGCTAACAGTCCAGCCCGCTTGGGCGATCCGGCGCGAACATCAATTCAAACCGTAGCTCTACGGAGACAATCAACATGGCGTTTCGTCCGCTTGGCGACCGCGTCCTCGTCCGCCGCGTCGAGGAAGAAGAGAAGACCAAGGGTGGGATCATCATTCCCGACACCGCGAAGGAAAAACCACAGGAAGGCGAAGTGATCGCCACGGGCCCAGGCGCCCGCGACGAAGCTGGCAAGGTCCATCCCCTGGACGTGCAGTCCGGCGACCGCATCCTGTTCGGCAAGTGGTCCGGCACCGAGGTCAAGCTCGATGGCGAGGATCTGCTGATCATGAAGGAAAGCGACATCCTGGGCGTGCTCGAGCCCGTGAAGAAGGCGAAGGCGGCCTAGGCCGGACCTTCCTCCCAACAACCTCCCATTCCACGACGGAAGCAGGACTAAAATGGCTGCCAAAGACGTTTATTTCTCCACCGACGCCCGCGATCGAATGCTTCGCGGCGTCAACATCCTGGCCAATGCGGTCAAGGTGACCCTGGGCCCCAAGGGCCGCAACGTGATCCTGGAAAAGTCCTTCGGCGCGCCGCGCTCGACCAAGGACGGCGTCACCGTCGCCAAGGAAATCGAACTGGTCGACAGGTTCGAGAACCTGGGTGCCCAGTTGATCCGGGAAGTCGCCTCCAAGACCAATGACAAGGCGGGCGATGGCACCACCACCGCCACCATCCTGGCCCAGGCGATCGTCATCGAGGGCCTGAAGTCGGTGGCCGCCGGCATGAACCCGATGGACCTGAAGCGCGGCGTCGAAAAGGCCGTGATCAAGGTCGTCGAGGAGATCAAGAAGGTCTCCAAGAAGGTCACCACCAACGACGAGATCGCCCAGGTCGGCACCATCTCGGCCAACGGCGACAAGGAAGTCGGCCAGAAGATCGCCGAAGCCATGGCCAAGGTCGGCAACGAGGGCGTGATCTCGGTCGAAGAGTCCAAGGCGCTCGAGTTCGAACTCGAAGTGGTCGAGGGTATGCAGTTCGACCGCGGCTACCTTTCCCCCTACTTCATCACCAACGCCGACAAGATGGAGGCCATTCTCGAGGATCCGCTGATCCTGCTGTTCGAGAAGAAGCTCTCCTCGCTGCAGCCCCTGCTCCCGGTCCTGGAAGCGGTGGTGCAATCGTCCCGTCCGCTGCTGATTGTGGCCGAGGACGTGGAAGGCGAAGCGCTGGCGACCCTGGTGGTCAACAAGCTCCGCGGCGGCCTGCGCGTCGCGGCGGTGAAGGCCCCGGGCTTCGGCGATCGCCGCAAGGCCATGCTGGAAGACATCGCCATCCTCACCGGCGGCCAGCTGATCAGCGAAGACCTCGGCATCAAGCTGGAGAACGTCGGCATCGAGATGCTGGGCAAGGCCAAGAAGATCTCGATCACCAAGGACGACACCACCATCGTCGACGGCTCGGGCGTCAAGAAGGACATCGAAGCCCGCATCAGCCAGATCAAGCGCCAGATCGAGGACACCACGTCCGACTACGACAAGGAAAAGCTGCAAGAGCGGCTGGCCAAGCTGGCCGGCGGCGTCGCCCTGATCAAGGTCGGCGGCTCCACCGAAGTCGAAGTGAAGGAAAAGAAGGACCGCGTCGATGACGCGCTCAACGCCACCCGCGCCGCGGTCGAGGAAGGCATCGTCGCCGGCGGCGGCGTGTGCCTGCTGAAGGCCACCAAGGTGCTCGAAGGGCTCAAGGGCGACAACGACGACCAGGATGCGGGCATTGCCATCGTGCGCCGCGCGCTCCAGGCGCCGATCCGCCAGATCGCCGAGAACGCCGGGGTCGAAGGCTCCATCGTTGTCGGCAAGGTGCTGGAGAACAAGTCCCTGCACTACGGCTTCGACGCCCAGACCGAAGTCTACGGCGACATGATCGCCGCGGGCATCATCGACCCGGCCAAGGTGGTTCGCACCGCCTTGCAGGACGCCGCCTCGGTGGCCGCCCTGATGATCACCACCGAAGCGGCGGTGGTCGAAGCGCCGAAGAAGAACAGCCCCGCCCCGCAAATGCCGGGCGGCGGCATGGGCGACATGGACTTCTAGTCCACGCGTTCAGCGAGACCTGGAAAGGGCGGAGCCGCGAGGCTCCGCCCTTTTCTTTGTGGCGAACGCTAACGCACCGACTTCTTCTTGGCCCCGCTGCGGGCGGTGCGCACCAGCCAGCCTGGCTCGTTCCCGGGTTGCGGGCTGGCGCGCATGAGCAGGTTGCTGGCGGCCATGCCGAAGAAGCTGGAGCGGCTCATGCCGCGGTCGGCGGCCTCGCGATCGACGCGGTCGATGAGGCTCTTGGGGAGATAGATGTTCACCCGCTCGGAGGGATCTGGCGGGGTCGCGCCCACCGCCACGAAGGTGACGAAATCGCAGCCGTCCGGCAGGGCGTTGGCGTCCACCGCCGTCGGCTCCGGCAAAGGTTCGTCCCGCTCGGCCATCGCCTGCATGGCGTCTTCGAGCACGTCGGAGGCCTTGGCCATGGCCTCCTCCTGCGAGCGCCCGCCCACCGCATAGCCGGGGAAATCCGGAAACCAGATGCCGACCACGCCCTTGTCGCCCCGCTCGAGGACGGCGGGGTAGAATCGTTGGGGCATGGGAGTCTCCACGGCGATGGAGTGTGTGATTTAACACACCTCAGCCACTCCCCCAATCCCGCTCATCCCGCGAAAGCGGGAACCCAGGCGGAGGACGCGGAGGCTAAGCGGAGTTCGAGCTCACCGGACCGCCAAACTCATCTCCGCGAACTCTGCGCGACCTCCGCGTCCTCCGCCTGGGTTCCCGCTTTCGCGGGATGATCGGGTGTTACTTGGACGCGCGGGCGACCTTTTCCAGGGTCTTTTCCAGCTTGGCGAAGCCGGCGGTCATGCAGGCCATGATCGCCTGGGCGTCGGCGCTGGGGCCGGCGTCCATGGTCGCGGCGTGGCCGTTGGCGCCGTTGGCCTTGCGGCCGCCCTTGGCCTTGGCCCGCACGCAGTCATAGGCCTCGCGCAGGCGAGCGCCGCTGTCGCGTTCCTCGCCGATGTACCAAGTGAGCATGTTGCAGGTCATGGTGTCGAATTCGCCCGCCGCGAGCCGGGATTCCAGTTCGCGGAACGGGTCGGACTCTTCGCGCTCGGCGCCGACCTTTTCCAGGTCGCTGATCTTCGGATCGGCGAACTTGGCGTGGCGCGCGGCCGAGGCGGGATCGGGCTTGCGGATCAGCTCGTAGCCCAGCTCGCAGAGCCGGCGACGGAAGAGGTCGCCATGGCTGGTCTCACGCGCCGCGACCAGGCGCAGCGTGCAGGCCAGATCCGGGTCCGGCGTCGCGTCGGCCCAGGCCGTCAGATAGATGCCGGCGTTGGTTTCGCCGAGAGAGATTGCGTTCAGCAGCCCCAGATAGGCGGGCTTTTCGGTCATGGTGGCGGTGGCCATCGGTATCCTCCATCGATCCTCAGCGGGCTTCTACTGACCCGCATTCGCAACAATGCTAGGCCCGAAAACAGGCCCCGCGCAATGTAGACGCGAGGGAAAGTCGGCGAGGAGGACCCTTGACTCTCCGCCTCGCGCGACCGACGCGAGCCGCGATGCCGTTCACCGCCACCATCCTGACCATGTTTCCCGAGGCCTTCCCCGGGCCGCTCGGGGTCTCGCTGATCGGGACGGCGTGGCGCGAGCAGGACCTGTGGCGGCTCGAAACGGTGGACATCCGCGGCTTTTCCAAGGATAAGCGCGGCTTCCTGGACGACACCCCCGCCGGGGGTGGGCCTGGCCAGGTGATGCGGGCGGACGTGATCGCCTCGGCGCTGGATAGCGTCGCGGGGGCGGGACGGCCGCTTTTGTATGTGAGCGCCCGGGGACAGCCCCTGACCCAGGCGCGGGTGCGCGACTGGTCGAGAGGCCCTGGCCTGATCGTCCTTTGCGGCCGCTTCGAGGGGGTGGATCAGCGGGTGATCGACGCCCGCGGGTTCGAGGAGGTCTCGGTCGGAGACGCGGTCCTCGCCGGCGGCGAGGCGGCGGCCCTGGTCGTGATCGAGGCGTGCGTGCGGCTGCTGCCAGGCGTGCTTGGGGCGGCCGAGAGTTTGAGTGACGAGAGTTTCGAGAACGGGCTTCTGGAACATCCGCACTATACGAGGCCGCGGACGTTCGAGGGGCTCGAGATACCCGAGGTGCTCACCTCCGGTCACCATGGCGCGGTGGCCAGATGGCGGCGGGAACAGCGGGAGATAGCCACGCGGGAGCGGCGGCCGGACCTCTGGTCGGCGCATCTCGCCAATCAACAGCCAAAGGGCGCGTCAAGCCCAGTAGGAGATGACGATGAACACGATTGAAGAACTCGAGAAAGAAGAGTCGGACCGGCTCGCCGCCAAGAAGAAGATCCCGCCCTTCGCGCCCGGCGACACGGTGCGCGTCAATGTGCGGATCAAGGAAGGCGAGCGCGAGCGCGTGCAGGCCTTCGAGGGCGTCTGCATCGCCAGAGCCGGCGGCGGGCTGCAGGAAAGCTTTACGGTGCGCAAGATCAGTTTCGGCGAAGGCGTCGAGCGGGTCTTCCCGGTGCTCTCGCCGATGATCGAATCAATCGAGGTCAAGCGCCGTGGCGCGGTGCGCCGGGCCAAGCTCTACTACCTGCGCGACCGCCGCGGGAAATCCGCCCGCATCGCCGAGCGGGTCATGGGCCTGGTCAAGGAAGAGGCGGAAGAGACGCCGGAGGGGTAGTCTGCCTCCCTCCCCCTCCGTGGGGAGGGACAGACCGCGCGGCGGTCAGGGTGGAGAACTCAGGCGCGTCAACGATACGCTGCGTGGGCGCATGGCCCCGAGACTCCCCCACCCGACCTCCTCCCGCCTTCGCGGGAGTCGGCCACCCTCCCCATGAAGGGGAGGGAGCTGCTACCGCGACGCGGCCACGTAGTCCTTCAGGCCTTCCACCAGCCAGTCGAACATCAGGCGCATGCGGCGGCTGGTCTTGAGGTCTTCGTGCATGGCCACCCAGACCTCCATGTCATAGTGGAAGTAGTCCTCCAGCACTGGGATCAGGTCCGGGTCGCGGCGGGCGATGCCGGTCTGGCAGGCGCCGATGCCAAACCCCGCGCGCAGCGCCGCCAGCTGCGCCAGGTCATTGTCGGAGCGGAAGGCGAAGAACTCCCGGGTGAGGTGCAGCTGGCGCTCCTCCATGGCCCGCTGGTTCTGCAGGTCGCGGTCGAAGCCGATGGCGGCGAATCCCGCCTGATCGATCCGTGTGGGCAAGCCGTGCGCCTCGAGGTAGCGGCGGTGGGCGTAGAGCTTCAGCGGCACGTCGCCCACGCGCCGGGCGGTGAGCGCGCCCTGGCTCGGACGGGCCATGCGCACGGCGATGTCCGCCTCGCGCCTCAACAGATCCTCCTGGCGGTTGGCGAGGTTGAGCTCGATGGCCACCTCCGGATGGACCTCGTGGAAGGCGGTGAGGATCGGCGGCAGCACCTCGGCGCCGACGATCTCGCTGGCGGTGACGCGGACGACGCCGCGCACGGCCTCCGCCTCGCCCGACGCAGTGCGGACGAGCGCCTCGGCGGCGGCGGCCATCGCCTCGGCGTGGGGCTTGAGCGCCAGCGCCGCCTCGGTGGGCTGCAGGCCGGCGGCCGAGCGGGTGAAGAGCGCCGCACCCGCCAGCGCCGCCTCCAGCGCCTCGATGTGACGCCCGACCGTCGGCTGCGAGAGCCGCAGGCGCCGCGCGGCGCCTGAGAGACTGCCGTCCTCGAGCACCGCCAGGAAGGTCTGGTAGAGGTCCCAATCGGCCATACAAATATGTATATACGATCATCGAACTCTGACAATTACGTATATCGATCGAAGGGCGCATAACCGCTCCACAGACAACGGAGCGTCCCCATGACCACCCCCCAGAGCACCCCCAAGACCGCCCTCATCATCGGCGCCACCGGCTCGTTCGGCGCCCACGCCGTCCAGGCCCTCATCAAGCACGGCTGGACCATCCGCGCCCTGGCCCGCGACCCGGCGTCGGCCGCCGAGAAGCTGGGCCCGCGTACGCCGATCGCCTGGATCAAGGGCGACGCCATGAACGGCGCCGACACCCTGGCCGCCGCGCAAGGCGCGCAGCTGATCGTCCACGCCGCCAACCCCGCCCGCTATCACAACTGGAAAGGCACGGTGCTGCCGATGCTGGAAGGCTCGCTGGCCGCCGCCAAGGCGGTGGGCGCGCGGCTGGTGTTCCCGGGCAACGTCTACAACTACGCCCCGGACATGGGCCCGGCGATCGGCGAGGACGCCCCCCAGGCGCCGGCGACCCGCAAGGGCAACATCCGCGTGGCGATGGAAGAGACCCTCCGCGCCGCAACGGAGGACGGCGCCAAGGTGCTGATCCTGCGCGCCGGCGACTTCTTCGGACCGGCCGCGCCCAACAGCGCCCTAAACTGGCTGACGCTCCGCCGCCGCGGCAAGCTCACCGGCGTCTACCAGCCCGGCCCCGCCGACGTCGGCCACCTCTACGCCTACCTGCCCGATCTGGCCGAGACCATGGCCCGGCTAGCGGACGAGGAAGCGCGGCTGGCGGCCTTCGAGGTGTTCAACTTCCGCGGCCACTACCTGGAGCGCAACGGCGAGCTCGCCGAGGCCATTGGCCGCGTCGCCGGCCGGCCGGTCCCTGTGCGGCCGTTCCCCTGGCCGATGGTCTGGGCGCTGTCGCCGATCGTGGAGATGTTCCGCGAGCTCTACGAGATGCGCTACCTCTGGAGGCGGCCGATCGGCCTGGCCAACGACAAGCTGACGCAGTTCCTGGGCGCCGAGCCGCACACGGCGCTGGACGTGGCGCTGCGGGCGAGCCTGGCGGACATGGGGTGCCTGGAAGAGCCGGCGCGTCAGCCGGCGCCGGCCAGCCGCTCCAGCTCGGCGATGGCGCAGACGATGTGATAGAAGGAACTGGCGGGCGCGGGCTCGTCCCTGAACGCCCCGTCCGCCGCCATCCAGTCGCGCCAGAGACCCGCGGTCGGCGCCTCCAGAAACGCTTCAAGCCCCTCGCAAGCCTCCCCCGCCGCCGCCCACAAGCCCTCGTCGCCAGCGATCCCGGCGGCGAGGGCCAAGGCTTTGATCCGCTCGGTCTGGGCCCAGAGCCGCGCCCCGCGGTCGAGGGGATCCAGATCGGCGCGGAGGGCGAAGATGGCGACGTTGCGCACCGGATCGACGCCACGGCGCTCGCCGATCGCCACCAGCTTGCGTGTCGCCGCCAGGCAGTCGGGGTCGCCAGGACGCCAGCGCATCATGAGCCAGGCCCATTCGAAGAGGTGGCCCGGCCAGACGATCCGATCTTCCGCGCGGGTCGCCGCCGTCCAGTCCGCGCCGAACACCTCGCCAAGCGCTCCGGTCTGGCGATCGATCAGATGCGTCAACGCAAATTCGCCCAGCGCGTCCGCGAGCGAACGCCAGGCCGGGTCGTCCGAGATCTCCGCCCAGGCCAGGCAGCTTTCGAAGAGATGCATGTTCGGGTTGGCGAAGAGCGGCGCCGCCAGACCAGGCGCCTCGGCGAAGCCGCCCAGGGGATGGGCGAAATCGGCCAGCCGCTCGCGCAGGGCCACGGCCTCGGCTTCAAGCTCGGCGCCGCCGAACGCGGCCTTGTGCGTCGCCAGCGCCAGCAACACGAAGGCCTGGTCGTACAGCGTCCCCATGCCGTCGAGCGGCGCATCGCCCGCGGCGGCGCCCAGACGATAGAGGCCATCCGCCTGTCGGCTGGCGCGGACGAGGTCCAGGCCATGTCGGCTGGCGGCCTCGGCGGGACCCGTCCAGCCGAGCTTGCCCGCCAGGGCGTAGGCGTAGGCCTGGCGAGCCTGGACGCGAAGGCGCTTGGGCACGTCGGCCGGCGTCCCATCGAGGCGCAGTCGGTCGAAGAAGCCGCCGCCGACGCGGTCGGCGCCCGCGGTCCACCAGATCGGATAGGCGTCCTGCGTCAGCCAGCGCTTGAGCCGCCGCAGCGCCGCGGCGGCCGCCGGCGGCAGGCTCACGGCCCGCCCCCCGCGATCGCCGCCAGATAATCGCCGTACGGGCCAGCGGCCCTGGCCAGCGTCATGAGCTGGGCGCGGTCGATCCAGCCGTTCTGGAAGGCGATCTCCTCGACGCAGCCCAGGCGCAGGCCCTGGCGCTCCTCGATGGTGCGCACGAATTCGCCGGCCTGGATCAGCGCGTCGTGGGCGCCGGTGTCCAGCCAGGCGAAGCCGCGGCCGAACGTCTGGACCTCCAGCTCGCCCAGCGCCAGGTAGCGGCCGATCAGGTCGACGATCTCCAGCTCGCCGCGCGCCGAGGGCTTCAGCTCCCTGGCGAACCGGCTCGCCCGGCCGTCGAAGAAATAGAGGCCAGTCACCGCCACGTTGGACCTGGGCGCGGCCGGTTTCTCCTCCAGGCTCAGCACCCGGCCCTGCGCGTCGACCTCCACCACCCCATAGCGGCTGGGATCGGCGACCGGGTAGCCGAAGATCACCGCGCCGCTCGTCCGGTTGGCGGCGGCGCGCAAGAGGCCGGTGAAGCCAGAGCCGTAGAAGATATTGTCGCCAAGCACGAGCACGCTGGGTTCGCCCGCGACGAAGTCCTCGCCGATCAGATAGGCCTGCGAGAGACCCTCGGGCCTTGGCTGGACGAGGTACTCGAGCTTGAGGCCCAGCTGCGAGCCGTCCCCCAGCAGGCGCTGGAACGCCGCCTGGTGCTCGGGCGTGGTGATCAGCGCGATCTGGCGCACGCCGGCCAGCATCAG
The DNA here is from genome assembly GCA_044445785.1 of Caulobacterales bacterium. Classification (GTDB taxonomy): domain Bacteria; phylum Pseudomonadota; class Alphaproteobacteria; order Caulobacterales; family Caulobacteraceae; genus Acaudatibacter. The sequence goes on along the minus strand of JBIOEF010000064.1, from coordinate 7,213 downwards.
CGCCGACAGCGGGTAGTAGATCATCGGCTTGTTGTAGACCGGCAGCAGCTGCTTGGAGACGGCCAGCGTCAGCGGATGCAGGCGCGTGCCCGCCCCGCCGGCCAGGATCAGCCCGCGCCTCATGCCGCCGCCGCGTCCATTGTCACGCCACCCTTCATGTGCGCCCCCTCGCCCGCTATGGTCGCGGCTCTCTAGAGCGCGATAGCCGAAAGTGGGAACTACTTTCGGCGCCCATCGCGCTCTAACACTTTAAGTTTGGAGCCTTTTGGCCGCCTCAAGTGACTCCACTTGAGGCCAAAAGGCTCTAGGACTTCGTGGAGCCATAAGCCAACGATGACTGACGCCCAACCGATCCTCGCCCTCGACCGCCTGACGGTTCGTTTCTCGACCTATGACGGCGAAGTGGAGGCGGTGCGCGGCGTCTCGCTGAGCGTACCTCGCGGCGAGTGCCTTGGCGTGGTGGGCGAGTCCGGTTCGGGCAAGAGCCAGACCTTCATGGCGGTGATGGGCCTCTTGGCCGGCAACGGCGGGGCCGCCGGCTCGGCGCGCTACCGGGGCCAGGAGCTGCTGGGCATGAAGACCGAGGAGCTCAACCGCATCCGCGGCTCGAAGATGACCATGATCTTCCAGGATCCCCTGACGGCGCTGACCCCGCACGTGCGCATCGGCGAGCAGATCGCCGAGCCCCTGCGCCTGCACTTGGGCATGGGCGCCCAGGACGCCATGGACCACGCCAAGCTCTGGCTGGAGAAGGTGCGTATTCCCGACGCGGGCCGGCGCCTGCGCCAGTATCCGCACGAGCTTTCCGGCGGCATGCGCCAGCGGGTGATGATCGCCGCGGCCATGGCCTGCGGACCGGACCTGCTGATCGCCGACGAGCCGACCACGGCGCTGGACGTCACCGTCCAGGCCGAGATCCTCGATCTGATGGCCGAGCTGAAGCGCGAGACCGGCGCGGCCATGGTGCTGATCACCCACGACATGGGCGTCATCGCCCGGCTGGCCGACCGGGTCTGCGTGATGAAGGACGGGCGCTATGTCGAGGAGGGCGATGCGCTCGAGCTCTTCGCCTCGCCCCAGACCGACTACACCCGCGACCTCCTGGCGGCGATCCCGCGCCTTGACCGCGACGACCGCGGCGGGCGCCCGACCCTGAGCCCGGTGCCGGCCGGCGCGCCGGTGGTGGTGCAGGGCGAGGACGTGCGGGTCTGGTTCCCGGTGCGCGAGGGCCTCTTTGGCGCCCGCAAGCAGTTGCGGGCGGTGGACGGCGTCGACTTCCAGATCCGCAAGGGCGAGACGCTGGGCGTGGTCGGCGAGAGCGGCTGTGGCAAGTCCACCCTCTCGCGGGCGGTGCTGAACCTGATCCCGGCCACCGCCGGCGCGGTGACGGTGCTGGGACGCGACATCACCCACGCCGACCAGAAGGCCATGCGCGCGGCGCGCAAGGATCTGCAGATCGTCTTCCAGGACCCGCTGGCCAGCCTCGACCCCAGGGCCACGATCGGCGATTCCATCGCCGAGCCCTTGCAGGTGTTCCGCCCCGGCATGAGCCGCGCCGAGCGCCAGGCCGCGGCGGCGGAGATGATGCGCCAGGCCGGCCTCTCGCCCGACCTCGTCAACCGCTATCCGCACGAGCTTTCCGGCGGCCAGAACCAGCGGGTGGGCATCGCCCGCGCGATGATCCTCCGGCCCCAGCTGGTGATCTGCGACGAGGCGGTCTCCGCCCTCGACGTCTCCATCCGCGCCCAGATCATCGACCTCCTGATCGAGCTGCAGAAGGACATGGGCCTGGCGATGATGTTCATCAGCCACGACCTGGCGGTGGTGCGCGAGATCAGCCACCGGGTCCTGGTGCTGTACCTTGGCCGGGTGATGGAAGAGGCCGACCGCGACCAGCTCTATGCCTCGCCCCAGCACCCCTACACCAAGGCCCTGCTCTCGGCGGCCCCGATCGCCGATCCGGCGCGCGAGCGCAACCGCCAGCGGGTTCGCCTGGACGGCGAGCCGCCAAGCCCACTCGACCCCCGCTCGGCCCTTCGGTTCCTGCCCTCCAAGCTGAGCGCCGACCGTTCCGCGCCGGTCTATGTGCCCAAGCTGCAGGAGTTCGCCCCCGGCCACCTGGTCAGCGAGTTCGACGCCTAGCCGGCCGACGATCCTGCGTCCTTCGAGACGCCCGTTGGCGCGGGCTCCTCAGGATGACGAAGTGAAGCGGTCTCCCAAGATCTCGTCATGGTGAGGAGCGCTCGCCAGAGCGCGTCTCGAACCACGCAGGCCGCTCAACGATTCCACAACGCTTGATCCGTATGCTCGCCTTCCAGTTGGGCGTTAGGGACACCGCCGCCGTGGAAATCGATGTAATTCGACCGCAGTTCATGCCGCGGGAAATGATCGCGCGCTGGCGCGAACTGCAGAGCCTTGAGAAGGCCTGGGACTCGCCCTTCCTGTCGCCATCCTGGCCCAGGGCTGTCGAGCGGGCGCAGGAGGGCATGGACCCCGGTATCCGCGTCCTGGTGCTGCACGAAGGCGGACGGTCCTGCGGGTTCATGGCCGTCAGGGCCGGCGCCGTCACCGCCATGGCCGCCGGCGCGCCCATGTGCGACTACCAGGGCCTGGTCACCGAGCCTGGCGTCACCATCGACCCCAAGCGTCTGGCCCCGGCGCTCGGCATCCACCGCCTGGACTTCGCCCACATGCTGGAGAGCCAGAGCGCCTTCGCGCCCTACGTGAAGGGCCGCGCCGACTCCTGGATCGTCGACCTGCCGGAGGGCTACGCCGCCTACGCCGCCGAACGGCGCGAGGCCGGGGTCACCACCTTCAAGGACCTGGACAAGAAGAAGCGCAAGGTCGAGCGCGAGGTCGGGCCGGTGACCTTCACCGCCCGGTCGACGTCTCGCGCCGACCTGGAACGGCTGATCGAGCTGAAGCGGGCCCAGCACGTGGCCACGGGCCAGACCGACATCTTCGCCGCCAGTTGGCCCGTACGCCTGGTCCAGAACCTCTTCGCCACGCGCGAGGCGGACTTCGGCGGGGCGCTCTTCACCCTGCACATCGGCGAGGAGCTGGCGGCCGCGCAGTTCCACATCATGGGCGAGAGGACCGTCCACGCCTGGCTGATCGCCCACGACGAGGCGTATGAGCGCTATTCGCCGGGCCTGTTGCTCTTCCAGCAGATCCTCAAGTGGATGGACGACGAGCCCTACGATCGGCTGGACCTGGGCTACGGTGACTACCGCTTCAAGCGCGACCTTTCCAACGCCAAGCAGGGGGTGGTCCACGGCTTCGTCGGCATCCCCTCGCCGGCCAGCTTCATGCGCGGCGCGGCCTATCGCTTCCGGCAGATGGCCGAGACCCTGCCCCTGGGCGCGGTTTCCGAGCTGCCGGGCAAGGCCATGCGCCGGGTCGACATGCTGCGCGGATTGCGGTGAACGAGCCGGGCCCCCGAGCACGATGCGCATTGGCATCGTGCTCCAGATTGTTTAGTGAGCGCGCGTTCGGACGCAAAACCAGTTCCCACTTTTGCTGAACGCGCGCTAGGTTGCGCGCCTTTTTCACCCAGCCTCCGTCATGACCCTCACCCTCGACCACATCAAGGCCGCCGCCGCTCGGCTGGACGGCCACATCGAACGCACCCCGTGCCGCCAGTCGAGGACGCTGTCGGAGATTACCGGCGCCAAGGTGTGGGTGAAGTTCGAGAACTTCCAGTTCACCGGCTCGTACAAGGAGCGCGGCGCGCTCAACAAGCTGCTGCAGCTCACCGACGAGGAGAAGCGGCGCGGGGTGATCGCCGCGTCCGCCGGCAACCACGCCCAGGGCCTCGCCTACCACGGCCAGCGACTTGGCGTGCCGGTGACCATCGTCATGCCCAGCGGCACGCCCTTCGTGAAGGTGCAGCAGACCCGCGATTTCGGCGCCCAGGTGATCATCGACGGCGACAGCTACGACGCGGCCGCCCAGTACGCCGCGCGGCTACGGGACGAGCGCGGCCTGGTGTTCGTCCACCCTTTCGACGACTTCGACGTCATGGCCGGCCAGGGCACCGTCGCCCTGGAGATGCTGGCCGATGTGCCGGACCTGGAGGTCCTGCCGGTGCCTATCGGCGGCGGCGGGCTGATCTCCGGCGTCGCCACCGCGGCCAAGGCGTTAAACAGCCAGATCCGCGTCATCGGCGTCGAGCCCACCATGTACCCCTCGTTCTCCGCCCGCATGCACGGGACCAATGCACCCTGTGGCGGCCAGACCATCGCCGAGGGCATCGCGGTCAAGGACGTCGGCAAACTCACCTATGAGGTGGCGAGGCCGCTGATCGAGGACGTGATCCTGCTGGACGAGCCCTACCTGGAGCGCGCCGTCGCCCTCTACTGCAATGTCGAAAAGACCATCGCCGAGGGCGCTGGCGCGGCCTCGCTCGCCGCCCTGCTGGCCTATCCGGAGAAGTTCCGCGGCAAGACCTGCGGCCTGATCCTCACCGGCGGCAACATCGACCCGCGCCTCCTGGCCTCGGTGCTGACCCGCGAGCTCGTGCGCGCCCAGCGGCTGGTCTCCCTGCGCATCGTCAGCGACGACCGGCCGGGCCTGCTGGCCACCGTCTCCGGGGTGATCGGGAGCCTCGGCGGCAACATCATCGAGGTCGCCCACAACCGCATCGCGCTCGACGTGCCGGCCAAGGGCGCGGAGTTCGACATCATGATCGAGACCCGCGACGCCCAGCACACCCAGGAGATCATGGACGCCCTGCGCGCCGAGGGCTATCCGCCCCGGTCGGTCTGATGGCGCTGGCCGGACCCGAGGAGCGTCTGGGCGAACGGGCCCTTCAGATCCTGGCGCGGCTCGTCGCATTCGACACCACCTCGCACCTCTCCAACCTCGCCCTGATCGACTGGGTGGAGCGGTACCTGGCCGAACACGGCGTCGCCGCGCGGCGGATCGCCAGCGCCGACGGGGCCAAGGCCAACCTGCTGGCGACGGTAGGGCCGGCCGTCGAGGGCGGCGTGGTCCTTTCCGGCCACACCGACGTGGTGCCGGTGGCGGGCCAGGCTTGGTCCAGCGATCCCTTCGCGCTTACGGAGCGGGACGGACGGCTCTACGGACGGGGTTCGGCGGACATGAAGGGCTTCATCGCGCTGGCGCTCGCCGCCGTCCCGGACATGCTGGCCGCGCCGCTGAAGCGGCCAGCGCACCTGGCCCTCTCCTACGACGAGGAGATCGGCTGCTTCGGCGCGCCTGCGATGATCTCGGTGATCGCCCGCGAGCTGCCGCGCCCGGCGCTGGTGATCGTCGGCGAACCCACCAGCATGGAGGTGATCTCCGCGCACAAGGGGATCGCCGTCTGGCGCGTGACGGTGACCGGCCACGAGGCTCACTCGGCCCAGACGCACCTGGGCGTCTCGGCGGTGATGACGGCGGCGCGGCTGATGGCGGCGCTGGTGGAGATCGCCGATCGGTTGGAGCGAGACGCCCATCCAGGGTCGCCCTTCGAGCCCAAGGGCGCGACGCTGACCATCGGCACGGTGGCCGGCGGCACGGCCGGCAACATCCTGGCCCGCGAGTGCGTTTTCCAGTTCGACTTGCGCGACCTGCCGGGCGCTGACGCCAGGGCCGAACTCGCCGGCTTCTTCGATCTCGCCCGCCGGCTGGACGGCGAGATCAAGACCCGCGCGCCCGAGGGCGGCGTCGCCATCGAGCAGTTGGCCGACGTCCCGGCGCTGGCGGCGGAGGAAGCCAACCCGGCAGAAGCCTTCGCCCGGCGCCTGGCCGGCGACAACGGCCCGCGCCGCGCCGTCGCCTTCGCCTCCGAGGCCGGCCAGTTCCAGCATGCGGGTTTCCCCGCCGTCCTCTGCGGTCCGGGCGCCATCGACCAGGCGCATCAGCCCGACGAATACGTCGACATCACTCAGCTGCAGCGGGGCGCGGCGTTCATGGCCCGGCTGATCGAGGCGCTCGGCGACTAACCAGACTAGGACGCATGGCCTCCGTTCGAGGGGGCGCGGCTGTCCGACCGGGCGTGCTGCTCGGACTGGATGCTCTTCAAGAACGCGATGATGTCGTTGACCTCGCTGGGCGCGAAGCGAAACTCCGGCATTTGCGGGTGGCCGGTGAGGATGCCCTCAGCCAAAGCCTCGGCGAGGTTCTCCACTGGATAGCGCTTGTGCAGATCGCGGAAGGGCGGCGAGGCCGGGTTCGGGCTGTCGTCCGTGGCGCCGACCGCGTGGCACATGCCGCAGTTGCGCACGACCAGGGCTCGGCCGTTGGCGACAGACTGGGCGGAGGCGGCCGCGCCCGCGCCGAGGACGGCGACGATCGCCAGGGCGGCTAGGGCGAGGTGTCTGGTCCGATGCATTCGCAGCCTCGATGATGGGTTCCAAGGCCCGGACCTTCCGCTCAGGGCGAGGCGTCCGCCTTGATCGGCGTCAAACGGCGCAGCTCGCCGATCGCCCACGCCGCCGCCTCCCGCACCACTGCGTTGTCGTCGCCGAGTCTGGCCTGCGCCGCCGGGATCAGCGCCGGGTCCGCCGAGTTGCCGATCGCGTAGAGCACGTTGCGCACGAAGCGGTCGCGGCCGATGCGCTTGACGGCTGTGCTGGCGAATAGGGCGCGGAAGGCGGCATCGTCCAGGGCCGCCAGGTCCGCCAACGCCGGCGCCTGCAGCGCCTGGCGAGCGTGAAGCTGGGTCTCGTGGCCGGCCCGCGCGAACTTGTTCCACGGGCAGACGGCCAGGCAGTCGTCGCAGCCGTAGATGCGGTTGCCCATCGCCGCGCGGTATTCCACCGGGATCGGGCCGGCGTGCTCGATGGTCAGGTAGGAGAGGCAGGCGCGGGCGTCCAACTGATAAGGCGCGGGGAAGGCGTTCGTGGGGCAGATGTCCAGGCACGCGCGGCAGGACCCGCAATGGTCCTCGCCGGCGGCGTCCGGCGCCAGCTCCAGCGTGGTCAGCACCGCGCCCAGGAACAGCCAGGAGCCGAACTCGGTGGAGACGAGGTTGGTGTGCTTGCCCTGCCAGCCGATCCCGGCAGCCGCGGCCAGCGGCTTTTCCATCAGGGGCGCGGTGTCGACGAACACCTTCACCTGGCCGCCGAACCTGGCCTGGATCCAGCTCGCCAGCCGCTTCAGGCGCTTCTTGATCAGGTCGTGGTAGTCGTCCCCCTGAGCGTAGACCGAGATCACCGCGCGGTCCTTGGCCTCCAGCGCCTCCAGCGGATCGACGTCGGGGCCATAG
>JBIOEF010000063.1:0-19873 GCA_044445785.1 Caulobacterales bacterium | reverse complement strand
GGGGGAGGACAGGAACGCCTCCACGTCGGCGTTGCTGGCGTCGCGCACCAGGCCGCGCACGGCGCCCGGCGTGCGGGCGAGCTTGACCGGAACGGCGGGCATCTCGATGGGGCCAAGCGTGGGATGCTGGGCCACCGCGCGCATGGCGTTGTTGGCGATGAGCTCGCTGGCGAGCCAGTCCTCGCGTCGCCCCACCGGGCCGGCCGGCACATCGGCGGCGCGCAGGATCGCCAGCCATTCCTCGCGGGTCTTCTGCCGGAACCTGGCCTCCATCATCTCGGTCACGTCTTCCGGGAAGACGTCTTCGGCCAGGGCGATCTCCAGCCCCATGGCCTGCACCGCGCGCTGGAAGAAGTAGCTGAAGAGCGTGGCCAGGAAGAGGAACTGGCCATCGCCGCACTCATAGGTCCGGTAAGAGGGCGAGGCGCCCAGCGGGCGGCGGCTGCGCGGCAGGATCATGCCAGAGCCCCCGCCCACCAGCCCGACGGCGTTGAGGCCGCTCACGGTCACCGCCTGGCCGCGGCCGCTGCGGGCGCGCTCCAGCAAGGCCGCGCCCGCCGAGCCGGCGGCCATGGTCGCCTGGGCGTAGTGCAGGAACGGCGCGACCAGGTACACCGGCTGGTCGGCGTAGCTGGACTGGCGGAAGGCGCCGCCGGTGAGCGCCATCAGCGAGCCGTGGTGGGCGTCGAGTTCGCTCCAGAGCCCGCTCGTCCCGTAGGGCGGCATCCAGATGCGCACCAGCTTCGGATGCCGCTCGGCGGCGTCCAGCAGGCCAAGCGCCTCCATCTTGCGCGGGCTGAAGTCGAAGATCGCCACGTCGGCGCCGGCCAGCATCTCTTCCAGGCGCTCGCGCCCCTCGCCGGCGATGTCCAGCGTCAGGCGCGCCTTGTTGCGGTTCCACATCTGGTAGCCGGGCCTGGCGGCGGCGGGATCGCCCTCCGGTGGCTCCAGCTTCAGCACCTGTGCGCCAAAATCGCCCAGCAGCATCGCCGCCATCGGCCCGGCGAGGCCGCTCGAACAGTCCAGAACGCGGACGCCCTCGAACGCGCTCATCCAACCCCCGCCGCCATCCCTCCGTCGACCGGCAGGATGGCCCCGGTGATGAACTTGGCTTCGTCGGAGGCGAGGAAGAGCGCGGCGTAGGCGACGTCCCAGCCGGTGCCCATCTTGCGCCCCAGCGGCACCTGGGCGTCGCGCGCCTCGCGGATCTCCGAGGTCGGCCGCCCCTGCGTTGTCGCCCGTCCGCCCACCGCCATCGGCGTATCCATCAGCCCCGGCATGATGCAGTTGCAGCGGATCATGTACTGGGTGTTCCCGGCCGCGGTGATGTGGGTCAGCTTGTTCACGCCGGCCTTGGACATGCCATAGGCTACCAGGTTGGACGAGGCGACGGCGGCCATCGAAGAGATGTTGACGATCGCCCCGCCGCCCCCTTCGCGCATCACTGGCAGCACGTGCTTGATGGTCAGCCACATGGCCTTGAGGTTGACCGTCATGATGCGGTCGAAGTCGGCTCCTTCGAGCTGGGTGATCGAGCGATCGCGCAGGCCGATGCCGACGTTGTTGTGCAGGATGTCGATCCGCCCGAGCTTCGCCTTGGCGGCGGCGACCATGGCCTCGCACAGCGCCTCGTCGGTGATGTCGGCTTCGTGGGCGCTGGCCTTGCCGCCTTCCTCTTCGATCATGGCGACGGTCTCTTGGGCCGAGGCCAAGAGGCGGTCGACGCAGAAGACAGTGGCGCCTTCGCGGGCGAAGAGGATGGCGGTGGCGCGGCCGTTGCCGATGGTCTCGCCGGGCGTCTGGCCCGCGCCCACCACCACCGCCATCTTGCCGGCCAGGCGCCCCGCCATCAGGCCGGCTCCAGCTTGAGCTCGGCGAGGAAGCCAAGGACCGCTTCGTTGAAGGCGGCGGGCTGGTCGATGTTGGCGGCGTGGCCCGCGTTCGGGATCACCACCTTCCTTGCGCCCGGGATCTTGGCGGCCATGTAGTCGGAGGCGGCAAGGAAGGGCGTGTCGTTGGCGCCCACCACCACCAGCGAGGGCACCTTGATCTGCGGCAAGCTCTCGATCACCCGCGGGGTGTGCTGGGTCAGCATGCCGCGCGCGGCCTTGGCCAGGCCATCGGCGTTGCGGTGCGGGGCGGTGCGGGTCTCGGCGCTGCCGGCGCCCAGCGCCGCCAGGCCCTCCGCCTCCAGCCGGTCGGCGCGGCGCAGCGAGGTGGTGTTCCAGCCCTCCCGCGCCTCGTCCTTCTTGTAGCCGGGGCCGGTGTCGATGATCAGCAACGCCAGCGTCCGTTCCGGATGGGCGAGATGGAAGGCCAGCGACATGTAGCCGCCGAGCGAGAGCCCGCCGATCACCGCTTGCTTGGCGCCCACCGCGTCCAGGATCGCGGCCATGTCGGCGACGGTGGCGGCCTCGGTGTAGGCGCCCTGGTCGGCCGGATAGTCGGTCTTGCCGTGCCCGCGCATGTCCCAGGTGATCAGTTTGTAGCCCTCGGCGAAGGGCGCCACCTGGCCGGCCCACATGTGCGAGGTCGACGAATAGCCGTGGGTCAGCAGCAGCGGCACGCCGTCCCCATGCACCTCGTAGTAGATCTCAACGCCGTCTCGGTTCAGCTTGGGCATCGCACGGTCCTTTCCGGTTACCTTATGGGGTTGTCTCGGTCTCGCGGTCTCAAGCCCCCACGAAGTTCCCAGCGCGGCGCTCGTTCACGGCGCGCACGCCTTCGGCGAAGTCGGCGGTGGCGCGCAGCCAGGTCTGTTCCTTCATCTCGTGGTCGGTCTGGGCCTTCACCGCCTCGGCGAGGCCGACGCGCAGCGTGGCGCGGGTCGCCTGCACGGCCAGGGGCGCGTTTTCGGCGATCTCGCCGGCGAGGCGCAGGGCCGCCGTCTGCAGCTCTTCCAGCGGGACCATCTCGTCGACCAGGCCCCAGGCCAGCGCCTCCTCGGCCTTGACCCGCCGGCCGGTCAGGCACATCAGCGCCGCCCTCTGCTGGCCGATCAGCCGCGGCAGGGTGTGGGTGACGCCAAAGCCCGGATGGAAACCCAGCTTGACGAAGTTGGAGGTGAAGCGGGCGTCGGGCGAAGCGACCCGGAAGTCGGCCACCAGCGTCAGGCCCAGGCCCGCGCCCACCGCCGCGCCCTGCACCGCCGCCACGATCGGCTTCTTGGCCGAGAACAGGCGCACCGCCTCGACGTAGAGCGGGTTGATCCCCTGCATGCCCCGCCCGCCGACGCCGGTGGGCGAGACCAGATCGGCGCCGGCGCAGAAGTTCTTGCCGGCCGCGGCCAGCACGCTGGCGCGCAGGTCCTTCTCCGCGTCGACGGCGTCCAGCGCGTCGGCGAGGTCGCGCATCAGCTCGACCGAGACGTGGTTGTTCGGCGGCCGGTTGATGGTCAGGAGCGCGACGTGGTTGGCGGTCTGCACCGAGACGTCGCCGTATTGGGCTTTCATGCGCTGGTTCTCTCGACAGAGGTTCCTTCTCCCCAGGCGGGAGAAGGTGTCGGGCGGTGCCCGACGGATGAGGGGTCGACGAAACGGAAGTGAATTGCCGGCGTGAGGTTAGTCGGGAGCAACGACCGACCCCTCATCCGGCCTGCATCCGCAGGCCACCTTCTCCCACAAGGGGAGAAGGGAACCGTGTCGCCTGCAGCGGTCATCGGGGCCTCCCTGCTGCTTCAACAGCAATCCGGTCTCGCACGGCCTGCAGGAAACGACGAACGCCCTTGCTGTCGCGAAGGGAGACCTGCGGTCGGGTCTTGTTCCACATGCCCTTGAGTTCAGCGCTGGTGTAGCGCCCGTCGAGAGCTTCGCCGAGGAAGGATAGAAGGTCGGCCTTCTGCTCGGCGGTGAGAAAGGCGACGACGCCTTCGACGAGTTCGTTTTCGCTGCGTCCGTACAAGATGGAGGCGTCCTGGTGCATCAGCAGTCCGAGATCGCCAAATGCTCGCGGCAGAGTCTTTCCGCGCCATTCGACGTCGCCACGAGGAAGTACCTTCAACGTCTCGTCCCCAACAGGTTTCGCGCCACCACCCATTTGTGCACCTCGGTGGGGCCGTCGTAGATGCGCATGGTGCGGAGCTTGGCGGCCATCTGCTGCAGCGGCATTTCCTTGGTCATGCCCATGGCGCCGAAGGTCTGCATGGCGTGGTCGACCACGTCCCAGGCCATTTCGGTGGCGAAGGACTTGATCATTGAGATCTCCAGCCGCACGTCGCGTCCCTGGTCGAGCTTCCAGGCGCAGTCGTAGGTCATCAGGCGGGCGGCGTGGATGCGGGTGGCGGCGTCGGCCACCCACCACTGGATCGCCTGGCGCTCGGAAAGCGGCACGCCGAAGGTGATCCGCTGGGGCGCGTATTCGACGATCATGTCCAGCGCCCGCTGGGCCATGCCCACCGACCAGGCGGCCATCTGGATCCGCCGGGTGCCGAGCCGAAGCTGCATCGGCGCAAAGCCGTTGCCCTCGGTCCCCAGGAGCTTCCAGCCCTCGACCCGGCAGTCTTCCAGGGCGATCTCATAGGTCACAGCGCCCCCGACCATGGGGATGCGGCGCAGCACGTTGAAGCCGGGCGTGCCCTTATCGACCAGGAAGGCGGAGATGCCGCCTCTGGCGCGCTTCTCGCGGTTGGTGAGCGCCATCAGGATGGTGAAGTCGGCGTCGGCGGCGCGGCTGATCCAGATCTTGCGCCCGTTGATCACCCAATCGTCGCCGTCCCGTTCTGCGTGGGTGGTCATGCCGGCCGGATCGCCGCCGGCCCCCGGCTCGGAGATGCCGATGGCCGAGACGGTCTCGCCGCGCACGTAGGGCTCCAGATAGGCGGCGCGCTGGCGCTCGTTGACGGTGGCCATCAGCATCCGCAGGTTCGGCGAGTCCGGCGGCAGGGTGTAGGGGGTGACGGTCCGCCCCAGCTCTTCCTCGACCCCGACCATGGCCATGGCCGGCAGGTCGCTGCCGCCGATGTCCTCGGGCGCGTCCAGGCCCCAGAGGCCGAGCTTCTTGGAGACCTCGTCGATCCGCTTGCGCTCGGCCTCGCCGATGCCAAGGCCCTCGCCGTTGGCTTCCCGCTCCAGCACCTTGGGCTCCAGCGGCATCAGCTCGTCCTTGACGAACCGGGCCACCAGGTCCTTGAGCATCCGGTGCTCTTCGGAGAGTTCGAAATCCAAGCGCCTGGTCCTCCCACCGGTGGCGTTCACGCCATTCTTGGGTGCATTCTAGGTCGCAAGAACACCGTCGTCATCGGCGACGCAAGGGAAGGAGACGTCGAAGTTGGCCAAGACCGCCAAGCTGGCGCGCGAGAGCACCGGCCCGCTGAAAGGCGTGCGCATCCTCGACATGACCGCCGTCGTCTTCGGCGCCTACGCCACGCAGATGCTGGGCGACCTCGGCGCGGACGTGATCAAGGTCGAGTTCCCGGGCGGGCGGCGCGGCCGCGGCGGCGACACCATGCGCTGGGCCGGCCGCACGCCCGAGGGCGCGGAGGGCCTTGGCCCGATCTTCCTGACCATCAACCGCAACAAGCGTTCGGTGCTGCTGGACCTGCGCGAGGAGAAGGCGGCGCGGTCGCTCCGCCGGCTGATCAAGACCTGCGATGTGTTCGTCGCCTCGGTCCGCTACGAGGGCTTGAAGCGCCTTGGGCTCGACTATGAGGCGGTCAAAGCGATCAAGCCCGACATCGTCTACTGCCATGGCGCTGGCTACGCCGCCGCCGGGCCCTATGCGGGCGAGCCGGCTTACGACGACCTGATCCAGTCCGCGTCAGGGTTCGCCGATCTGATCAACCGTGTCGACGGCCGGCCGGAACACCGGCTGATTCCCAGCCTGGTCGCGGACAAGATCTCCGGCCACTTCATGACCCAGGCCATCCTGGCGGCGTTGTTCCACCATCAGCGCACCGGCGAGGGCCAGTTCGTCGAGGTGCCGATGCTGGAGTGCGTCACCAGCTTCAACCTCGCCGACCACTTCTACGGCCACGTGTTCGATCCGCCCAACGGCCAGTGGGGCTATCCGCGGGTGATCAATCCCATGCGCAAGCCCTTCGCCACCAAGGACGGCTTCATTGGCCTCTTGCCCTACACCGACCAGCAGTGGGACCAGTTCTTCGAGATCGCCGGCTGGGCCGAGACCGTCGCCCGCGACCCGCGCTTCAGCGACTACGCGACCCGCTTCCAGCACGTGCGCGAGCTCTATGCGCTGGTCGAGGAAGTCACCCAGACCCGCACCACTGACGAATGGCTGGCGCTCCTGAAGCCGCTGCAGATCCCGGTGGTGCGGATGAACCGGCTGGACGATCTGCCGAGCGACCCGCACCTGATGGCCGTCGATTTCTTCCAGCGCCTGCAGCACCCGGCGCTCGGGCCATACTTCGTGATGAAGCCGCCGGTGAACTATTCGGCCACCCCGGCCAACATCCACCGCCATCCGCCGCAACTTGGCGAACACACCGACGAGGTGCTGGCCGAACTGGAGACCAGCGATGTGGCGGAGTAAGGCGTGAGCGCGCCGCCCAAGATGCGGCGAGCCCAGCGGCTGATGGCCGACGACGCGGCCGGGCGGCTGCTGGAGGGCGGATTCTGCGGCCACCTGGCCAGCGTCGATCCGTCCGGCCAGCCCTACGTCACGCCGCTGCTCTATGTGATGCTGGACGGCGAGATCGTGCTCCACAACACCGCCGCGCGCGGGCATCTGCGCGCCAACGTCGACGCCAATCCGAAGGTCTGCTTCGAGGTGTCGGAACCGGACCAGGTCTTTCCCTACGGCCGCTTCGAGTGCGACAGCGGCCTGGCCTACCGCAGCGTCGTCGCCTTCGGCGCCATCCGCGTCGTCGAGGACCGCGCGCTGAAGGCAAGGTTCTGCCAGGCCCTGATGGCCAAGTACCAGCCGCAGGATCTGGGCCGGCCCAAGGGGTTTTTCCCGCGCCTGGACAACATCACCGTCTACGCGATCGCCCTTGAGCAGGTCACGGGCAAGGCGTGCGAGCTGCCAGCGGCGGCGGAGCTCTGGCCGGCGGCCGATCGCACCGCGACCCCCAACGCCGTCGCCCCATAACCGGAGACAAGCCCATGCGCATGAGACAGATCGCCCTGATGTCCCGCAAGATCGATCCGATCGCGCGCCAGCTGGACGCGGTCTTCGGCCTCAAGGTCGGCTTCCGCGACCCGGGCGTGGCCTACTTCGGCCTCGCCAACATCGTCTGCCCGGTGGGCGGGGAGTTCCTGGAGGTGCTGGAGCCGATCCGCGAGGACGCGTCCGGCGCGCGTTATCTCGCCAGGCGCGGCGGCGACGCCGGCTACATGGTGATCCTGCAGGATGACGACGCCCTTTCCCACCGCGCGCGCCTGGCCGACCAGGGCGTACGCGTCATCGCCACCAGCCGGGAGGGCCGCTACACCTACACCCACTTCCACCCGGTGGACTGCGCCGGCGTGCTGCTCTCGATCGATTCCGTCGAGGGCGACGCCGCGTGGACCCAGCCCAAGAGCGACTGGCCGCCGGCGGGTCCCGAATGGCGCGACCACGAGAGCGACCAGAGCCTGGGCATCTCGGCCGTGACCATCCAGTCGCGCGATCCAGTGGGCGCCTGCGAGCGCTGGTGCGCGCTGCTGGACCGGGGCGCCAGCACCGAGGGCGATGGCCTGCAGATCACTCTGGAGCGCGGGGTCATCCGGTTCGCCAGCCCGCTGGACGAGGACGGAACCGGCGTCGTCGGCCTGGACATCGAAGTGCGCGATCCTCATGCCGTGCTGGAACGGGCCCGCGCGGAGGGTCTGCCGGTGGCGGCCGGCGCGACGCAGATCTGCGGCGTGGTCATGCGTCCCGTGACGGTGAGCTGACCCATGACCCTCGAAGCCAAACGCATCGTCGTCATCGGCGGCACATCCGGCATCGGTTTCGCGGTCGCCAAGAGCGCGCTCGCGGAGGGCGCGGAGGTGGTCGTCGCCTCAAGCCAGGCCGCCAACGTCGAGGCCGCGGTCGGGCGCCTGGGGAAGGGCGCTTCGGGCCAGACGATCGACGTGAAGGACGAGGCCAACGTCGCCGCCTGTTTCGAGCGGATCGGGGCGCTGGATCATCTGGCGTTCACCGCCGGCGACTGGGGCGGACGCGGCGCGCGGCCGCTCGCCGAAACCGAGTTCGACCGCGCCGAGGCGCTGTTCAGTGTGCGCTTCTGGGGTGCGCTGGCGGCGATCAAGCACGCGACGCCGCGCATGCCGCCCACCGGCTCGGTCACGCTCACCAACGGCATGATCGCTCATCGTCCGCGCAAGGGAACGCCGGTCAGCACGGCCATGGCCGGCGCCATCGAGCACTTGACCGAAGGCCTCGCCGTCGACCTGGCGCCGATCCGGGTCAACGTCGTCTGCCCGGGTCTGATCCGCACCGACGTCTGGAACAGCATCCCTGAGGAGGGCCGCGCGGCGCAGTTCGCCCAGATGACCGCCCGCCAGCCGATCGCCCGCATCGGCGAGCCGGAGGAGGCGGCGGAGGCGTATCTCTATCTGATGCGCGCCGGCTACACGACCGGCCAGATCCTGTTGGTGAACGGCGGCAGCTCGCTGGTCTAAGGGCTCAGCCGGCGGCGGCGAGGGACTCGCCGCGCTCGCCGCCCCGGACGCTGGCGATCGCCAGGATCAGATGCGCCGGGCGGATCGGCTTGGGCTCCACGGCGTCGAAGCCCTGCGCCAGAAGATCGGTGTCGGCGCCGGCCATGGCGTCGGCGGTGAGTGCGATCACCGGCATGTCGGAGCGACCCGCCTCGCCGGCGCGCAGGCGCCTCAGCGCCTCAGGGCCATCCATGGTCGGCATGTGCACGTCCATCAGCACGACGTCGAACGGATGGGTCGCCAGGAGCTTGAGCGCCTGGGCGCCGTCGCCTGCGCAGATCACTTGGACGCCGGCCGCTTCCAGGATCGAGCGGGCGACAGCTTGGTTGATCGGGTGGTCGTCGGCGACCAGCACGCGCCAGCCGGCGATATCGGCTGCGTCGGTCTGCGGTTCGGCGATGGCGGGCGCATCGGCGAGCGGCAGCTCCAGGTTCACGCGGAACACCGATCCCTTGCCCGCCACGCTCTCCACCGTGATCGTCCCGCCCATCAGGCCGACGATGTTGCGGCAGATCGAGAGCCCCAGCCCGGTGCCGCCGAACTGGCGCGCCGTCGAGACGTCGGCCTGGGTGAACGACTCGAACACCCGCGCGGCCTGCTCGGGGCTCATGCCGATGCCGGTGTCGAAGACGGCGATCTCGATCAGGGCGAGGTCATCGCCGGCGGAGAGCGGTCGCAACTCCAGGCGTACGCCGCCATCGGCCGTGAACTTCAGCGCGTTCGAGACCAGATTGGTGACCACCTGATGCAGCCGCGTCGGGTCGCCCTGAAGCCACCGCGGGGTGGCGGGATCCAGCCAGCAGTCGAAGCTGATCCCCTTGCGTTGCGCTGCCGGCGCCCAGAGGCTTCGCACCCGCGCCTCGAGCTCGTGCAGGTCGAACGGGATCGCTTCCAGGTCCAGCCGGCCAGCCTCGATCTTGGAGATGTCGAGGATGTCGTTGAGGATGGTCATCAGGCCATCGCCCGAGCGGACCAGCATGTCGACATGCTCCGACTGTCGCGCGTCGAGCTCTGTGTGGGTCAGGGCCTGAGCCATGCCCAGGACGCCGTTCAGCGGCGTGCGCAGTTCGTGGCTCATCATCGCCAGGAACGCGGTCTTGGCGTCGTTGGCGGCGGTCGCCCGCTCGGTTTCCGCTTCGAGCGCGACCTTGGCGGCGCGCAGGGCGCCGGCGTGGTCGGAATTCTCCTTCGCGTCGACGGCGACGTAGAGCAGGGTCAGGGCCATCACCATGGCGATGGTGAAAATCTGCAGGCCGCCGAATCCGCCGAATCCGATCGGCATTACCAGGAACGCCAACGCCGGCAGCGTGCCGATGGCGAAGGTCATCATCAGCGACTGGAAAGAGATGTTCTGCGCGACGACGAGGAGGGTCGCCAGCTGCACGATCGCCACGATCTGGAGCGCCCGCTGGCCAGTGCTCCAGTAGAGCACGGCGGCCGTAGTCCAGAGCGCGCTCATCACCACCGTGCCGACAACCCGCGCGATGCGCAGGCCGCGCGTCGGCGTCTCGGACGGATTGCGGTTGATCAGGAACGACCAGGCGTCGAGCGCCAGCGCCGCGACCATCCACGTCAGGCCGACCCGCCAGCCGAGGTTGGCGGCCATCATCAGGCCGGTGGCGGCGGACAGGGTCAGCCGGAACGGCATGGTCCTGACCGTGTCCTTGGCCAGGGCGTCGATGCCCTCGTCGTCGAACGTCAGGCGCAAGCCCATCGGCCGGGTCCATCTCCGCAAGCGGTGGAACCTACGCCCGAGGCTTTGCCCTAGGGTTAACCGACCCCGCGACGAATGGGCGTCGCGAGGCTGACTACGCCGGCGTAAAGGTGAACACCGGCGGATTGCCCTCGCTGGTGGGGGTCCACTTGATCTTCACCTTCTGGCCGATCTTCAGCGCCGCGAAATCGCAGTCGACGAAGTTGGTCAGCAGCGAGACGCCCTCGTTCAGCGTCACATAGCCGATGGCGTAGGGGACCGGCGTGTTCCGGTGCATGACGCTGTAGGTGTAGATCACCCCCTCGCCCGGGCTTTCCTGCCAGACCGTGTCGCTGGACATGCAGTAGGGGCAGATGTTGCGCGGGTACCAGTGCGGCTCGCCGCAGGCGTTGCAGCGCTTGATCAGGAAGCGGCCTTCCTTGGCGGCGTCCCAGAAGGGCTTGCTCTCCAGGTTCTGGGCCGGGGCGGGAACGCGGCGAGTGGTGGGCGCGGTGCGGTCTTGAACGTCGGTCATGGCGCTATTCCCTTTCCATGATCAGAGTGCCCGAGCCATGCCGGGTGCCCAGCGATCCGCCGGTGCCGTGGGAGATGGCCAGGTCGCAGTTGGGGACCTGCACCTTCGGATGGGCTTCCCCGCGCAGCTGGCGCACCGTCTCGATGATCTTGGTGATGCCGCCGCGGTTGGTGGGGTGGTTGTTGCAGAGCCCGCCGCCGTCGGTGTTGAACGGCAGCTTGCCGACCCCTGAGATCAGGTTGCCGTCGGCGACGAACTTGCCGCCCTCGCCCTTCTTGCAGAAGCCCAGGTCCTCCAGCTGCATCAGGACGGTGATGGTGAAGCTGTCGTAGATCGAGGCGTACTTGATGTCCTTGGGGGTGACGCCCGCCTCCTCCCAGGCCGGGGGGCCTGACCAGACGGCGCCGGAATAGGTGAGGTCGAGGTTCTTGCCGCCGCGCGGGCCCTTGGGCGCCTCGCCGTGGCCGATCACCTTCACCAGCGGGCGCTTGAGGCTCTTGGCCACCTCCGGCGCGGCCAGGATCACCGCCCCGCCGCCGTCGGAGATGACGCAGCAGTCCAGGCGGTGCAGCGGATCGGCGATCATCGGCGAGTCCAGCACCTCTTCGACCGTCACCACCTGGCGCAGCATGGCGTGTTCGTTCCATTGCGCATGGTGCGAGGCGGCGACCTTGATCCAGGCCAGCTGCTCGGAGGTGGTGCCGTACTCGTACATGTGGCGCATGGCGCACATGCCGTAGGTGTTGTGGGTGGTGCCGCCCCAGATGTTCTCGTAGCCGGCTTCCGGCACCTCGTTGATGCCGCCGCCTGGCCCGCCCGCCGGGGCCATACGGAAGCGCTCGCCCTGGCGCCCGTCGCCCAGGCCCGCGCGGCTGCCGATCGGCCGGCCGGCGAGCGTGATCAGCGCCACCTTGCACTTGCCAGCCGCGATCGCCTCGGCCGCGTGGCCGGCGTGGATCAGGTAGGACGAGCCGCCGGTCTCGGTGGAGTCCATGTGCTTGAGCTTGAGGCCCATGTAGTCGGCCATCGACATGGCGCCGAAGCCTGGCGCGTCGCCGGCGCAGAAATAGGCGTCGATGTCGCTCTTGCTGAGGCCCGCGTCCTCGATCGCGCCCCTGGCGCACTCGGCGTGGACCTGGGCGGTGGAGAGGTGGGGAATCTCCCGGAGCGGATGCTCCCAGACGCCTACGACGTAAGCCTTGCCTTTGATGCTCATGATTTTCAGATCTCGAAAAAGGGATGGAGTTGGAAAGTGGCCGAAGGCCGGCCGAAGTAAGGAATGAACCGCGGAGATCGCGGAGAAACGCGGAGCGGACGGAGGGCCTGGTCGCCCTCTGCGTATCTCCGCGATCTCCGCGGTTGATCTAGGGGCGGTTGGTCAGGCTCGTTCGGTCTCCTTTAGTTTGGCGATCCGCTCGTCCCTCAACTGGGTGCGGCGGACCTTTCCGGCGTCGTCGCGGATATTGCCCTGGACGAACTCATAGCTGCGCGGCTGCTTGTAGGTGACCAGGAGGCCGCGCAGGTGGTCGCGCAGGGCCTCCTCGGTCAGGCCCTCGCGCGGCTGGACGATGGCGTGGATGCGGCTGCCGAGGTCTTCGTCCGGCAGGCCCACAACGGCGCTCGACTGCACCAGCGGGTGCTCGTCCAGCGCCGCCTCGATCTCGGCCGGATAGACGTTGGAGCCGCCCACCAGGATCATGTCGGTGCGCCGGTCGGCGAGGTAGAGATAGCCGTCCTCGTCGAACGAGCCGATGTCGCCCAGGCTCTCCCAGCCGCCGGGCAGCGTACGGGGCGTCGCGCCTCGATAGTGGTACGAGGGCGGCATCTCCGGCGGGCGGCGCATATAGACCTCGCCGATCTCGCCGGGGGGCAGGGGATTGCCGTCGGTGTCGAAGGCCTTCATCTCGCCGAACGCCACCTTGCCCACCGAGCCGCGATGCTCCAGCCACTCGGCGCCGGTGATGATGGTCACCGCCTGGGCCTCGGTGCCGGCGTAGAGCTCCATGATCACGTCCGGTCCCAGCCAGTGGATCCACTGCTCCTTCAGCCACGGCGGACAGGGCGCGGCCAGGTGCCAGACGGTCTTCAGCGAGGTGACGTCGTAGCGGGCCTTCACCTCGTCCGGCAGGCGCCAGATGCGGCTCATCATGGTCGGCACCAGGTACATCCAGGTGCCCTTGTGCCGATCGACCGCCTTGAGGGTCTCTTCCGGGTCGAACCGCGGCATGATCACCAGGTGCGCGCCGACGTTGAGGCCGCCAAAGCCCGAGGTGAAGGGCCCGTTGTGATAGAGGGGCCCGGGCATGATCATCACGTCGTCTTCTACTGTCCGGTAGCCGCCGGCCGTCCCGCCCAAGGTCACGCCAGGGCCTCCCGAGAGGATCAGCTTGGGCCGGCCGGTCGAGCCGCCGGAGGTCGGCGCCTTCAGGATCGGGGCGATGCGGTCTTCCAGCGGGCTCTCGTCATTGGAAAGCGCAATCAGGGCGGCGACGTCGTAGCGCGGCTTGTTGCCCTCCACCTGGCCGCTGGCGATCAGGATCGGCGTCTGCGCCAGATCCATCACCGCCTCGGCCTCGTGCCGGGGCAGGCGATAGGAGATCGGCTGGGGCGTCGCGCCGACCTTCCACAGGCCATAGCAGGCCTCTATGAAATCGACGCCGTTGGGCAGGCCGATGGTGACCAGGTCGCCCAGCTTCACGCCCACCTTTTCCAGGCCGCGGGCGATGCGGTTGGAGCGCAGGTCCAGTTCCTTCCAGGTGACCGTCCGGTCCTTGTCGCTGACCGCGGGCCGGTCCGGCCGTTCTGCGGCCAGCTGGGTCAGCCGAGCGCCCAGCGAAATAGGCTCGTCCATCAATCCACCCTATGCATCAAATGACCGGCCGCTTGAGCAATGCGGCTCTGTTGTTCCAACTCCTATATCCGTCGCGCGGCGCGACCTAGCCCTTCCGCTGGCCGACGGGGTGTGACGAGGAAAGGCCGCCGTCCACCACCAGGGCGTGGCCGTTGACGTAGCTGCTGTCGTCGCTGGCCAGGAACAGCGCCGCGTGGGCGATCTCGTCCGGCACGCCGCCGCGCTTCAAGGGATTCAGCTGGCCGATCCGCGCCTCGGTGCCGCGCTGGCGGGCGTAATCGTAGACTCCGCGGGTCATGCCGGTCTCGATCAGGCCCGGGCAGATGGCGTTGACCCGAACGCCGGTGCCGTAGAGCTGGTTGGCGCAGGTCTGCACCAGGTTGATCACGCCGGCCTTGGAGGCCGAATAGGGAACCCCGCCGGCGCCGGAGCGGATGCCGGCCACCGAGGCGGTGCAGACGATCGAACCCTTGCCCTGCTCGCGCATCACCGCCGAGGCGTGCTTGATCGCCAGGAACGGGCCGATCAGGTTGATCCGCAGCACCTCCAGCCAGCCTTCCGGCGTCAGCTGGTCCAGGGGACCCACGGCGCCGGGCGTGCCCCCAATGCCGGCGTTGGCGTAGACCGCGTCCAGGCCGCCGTGCTCGGCGAGGGCCTTGTCGATGTAGGCCTGGACGTCGTGCTCCTTGCCCGCATCGCCCTGCATCGCGATCGCGCGCCCGCCGGCTTCGCGGATCGCCGCCGCGGTGGCTTCCACCGCTTCGACCCGGTCGACGCAGACGACGGCGGCGCCTTCGCGGGCGAAGAGCAGGGCGCTGGCCCGGCCGATGCCGCTGGCCGCGCCGGTGATCACCGCCGAGCGCCCGTCAAGCCGGCCCATGTCGTCCTCCCACGTTCAAACAGTTGTTGGGCAGTGCTTTCGGGCCTGCCAGCCCCGTGGTCAAGCCGCGACCATCCGCTGCCTGCCCGGTCTTAGCGCGCCCTTAACCATAGGGTGGTGGTGTGTGAGCTTCGGTTTGGGCAGGGGCTTAAGCTCAACATGGCCGCCTTGAAGCGGAGCATACTGCCAACCCCGGCCGCACCTGTGCCGGTCGCCCGCCCGCGCCTGCCGACCCGCGAAGCCCTGACGCCCTATCTCGACCGGATCGACGAGGCCCGCCGCTACGCCAACGCCGGGCCGCTGGTGCGCGAACTGGAGGGCCGGCTGGCCGCGCGGCTTTCCGAATCCGGATCGGTCGCCACCGTCGCCAACCACACCCAGGCCCTGACGCTGGCGTTGAAAGCCGCCGGCGCGAAGGCCGGGACGCTCTGCGCCATGCCGGCCTGGACCTTCGTCGCCAGCGCCCACGCCGCGGTCGCCGCCGGCCTGACGCCCTATTTCATCGACGTCGATCCGGCGACCTGGATGCTCGACCCTGCGCGAATGGCTGACGTCGTGGCCGCCGCGCCGGGCGAGGTCGGCGCGATCATGCCGGTGGCCGTCTTTGGCCTCACGCCGCACCTGCCGCTCTGGTGGGCGGTGGGCGAGGCGACCGGGCTGCCGGTGGTGGTCGACGGCGCCGACGCCTTCGATGCGCTGGATTGCGCGCCCGTGCCGGTGGCGATCAGCCTGCACGCCCAGGCCAGCGTCGCGGCGGGCGAAGGCGGTTACGTGGCCTGCGAGGACGAGGCTCTGGTGGAGCGCGTCCGCGATTTCACAACGCTCGGTCTTCCTGGCGATCCCGTGGCCGCCGCGCCGGCGACCAACGGCATGATCTCCGAGTACGCCGCCGCCGTGGCCCTCGCCAGCCTGGACGCCTGGCCGGCCGACCGGGCCCGCTTCGGCTTTGCCGCCCAGTACCTGAAGGTGGCGCTGGCGTTGACGCCGCAGATCGAGTTCCAGCCGGGCTGGGGGACCAGCTGGTTCTCCAGCGTCTGCGTGGTGGGAACGCCGAAGGGCGCCGCGCCGGCCATCGCCAAGGCCATGAACCGCGCAGGCGTCGAGGCGCGCGGCTGGTGGGGCGGCGGCTGCCATACCCACCCGGCGTTCGCGGCCTGCCCGCGCGAGCCCTTGCCGGTCACCGACGCCCTGGCGGTCTCGACGCTTGGGCTGCCCTATTTCATCGACCTCGACGAGGCCGACTCCTGGCGCATCGTCGACGCCCTTTTGGAAGCATTGAAGGTCTCAGATGGGTGAAGCCGTCCTGGTCTTTCCGGCCGGCATGCCTGAGGGCCTGGCCTACCGCGACCAGGCCAAGGCGAAGGGCCTGCGGGTGGTCGGTGCGTCCTCGCTGGAGCGCGATCCGGCCAAGGATGGCTACGAGACCTGGGAGCACCTGCCGAACGTCAGCGATCCGGCCTTCGACGCGGCATTCGCCGAGGTGGTCCGCCGCCATGACGTGGGCGCGGTCCACGCCCCGCACTTCATCATCTGGAAGCACCTCTCCGAGCGCCTGGGCCAGATCGCGCCGGGCGCCCGGCTCACCGGCGCCCAGGGTCCGCAGGACAACGAGCGCGCCTATCGGGCGTTGCGCGAGCGGGTGGGGGCGCTCAAGGCGCCGTGCTTCTGGCCAGCGACGCCGCCAAGGCGTCCGCTCAGCGCGCTGGAGCGCACCGGTCTCATCCGCCTGGCCGACGCCATTCCCGGCCTCTGCGGCGAGGAGAAGATGGTCGCCTTCATGGAGGCCATGCGCCACGCCCCGACGGGCGACGTGGTGGAGATCGGCGCCTGGTGGGGCCGCACGGCGGCGCTGCTGGTGTGGCTGGCCCGGCGCTATGAGATCGGCCGGGCGCTCTGTATCGACCCCTGGCTGGTCGACGCCCTGGCCCAGGGCGCGCCGATGGTCGACGAGGTGAGCGCAGAGCTCGACACCGAGGAGGCGCTGCGGATCTTCGAGATCAACCTGGCGCCCATCGCCGAGGGCCGGCTGAACTATCTCAGGACCCGCTCGGCCGCGGCCGCCGCCCTCTATGGCCCGGGCCTGACGGTGGAGACCGACGCGTTCGGCCGGACGCGGTACGAGGGCCACGTCGCGCTCCTGCACATCGACGGCAACCATGCCGAGGCGGAGGTTGCGCAGGACTGCGCCCTCTGGACGCCACACGTGGCGCCGGGCGGCTGGATCGTCTTCGACGACTACGAATGGGCTTTCGGCGACGGCCCAAGGCGCGCGGCGGACGCCTTCGTGGCGGCCGAGGACGGGCGCATCGCCGCCCGCTTCCAGGCCGGCGGCGCGCTGTTCCTGCAGCTGCGGCGCTAGCTCGCGGCTGCTGCTTCCTGCGAAACGGCGGCGCGGATCGCCTCGATCGCGCACGCCGCCATCACCAAAGATTGTCGGCCGAACGCCGCTAACAACGTTACCGGCCCTCGGATCGGGATCGCTTTCGTGTTACGCTGAGTCAACGACCCGGAGATTGCGCATGAAAACCTCAGGGAAGATCAGTGTCGCGCTCAGCGCCGCCCAGCTGCGCCACGTACGCCGGCTGGTGGAGGCCGGGGAGTTCACCTCAGCTGGCGCGGTGGTGCGCGAGGCTTTGAAGAGCTGGCTGCACCGCAAGGGCGAGGACGCCCGCCGCCATGCGCTGATCGAAGCGCGGATCAGGCGCACGTTCGGCGCGTCCCGGGCCGAAGCGCCGCATGCCGAGACCTTCGAGCGCGTCGAGCTGATGTTCGACGCCGGCGACGCCAAGGCCTAAGGCTCAAGCGGCCCGCTCACCCAGCCAATCGCCGAATGAGCGAGCCGTCTGGTCAGCCCGCCGTAGCCGGCGCTGGCGTTGGCGCCAGGGGCGCGCGGGCCAGCGGGTAGAACTTCTCGCCCATCTTCGGGAAGGCTTCGGAGAGGATGGTCTGCACCGTCCAGCCCTCGGGCTTGGTCAGGGTCTCGATGGGCCGAGGCTGGCTGTAGAGGATCAGATTCTCGCCGCTGGCGCCGAAGAACTGGCCCGAGACGCCCTTGGCCGCCTCGCAGATCAGCGCCACCGAGAGCCGGGCCGGCTGGTCGGGGCGGATCGCCGCGGCCATCTGCGCGCGGCGGGCGGCGGCGGCTTCGTCCTTCACCGGCACCGACTGGGTCATCCGCGTCCAGGCCACCGGCGCCAGGCAATTGGCGCGCACGTTCTTGGCCGCGCCCTCCATGGCGATGATCCGCGAGAGGCCGGCGATGCCCATCTTCGCCGCGCCGTAGTTGGTCTGGCCGATGTTGCCGTAGAGCCCCGAGGTGGAGGTGAACAGCACATAGGCGCCGTCTTCCTGGTTGCGGAAATGCTCGATGGTGGCGCGGCAGACGTTGAACGAGCCCTTCAGGTGGACCTCGATCACCTGGTCCCAGTCCTTCTCATCCATCTTGTGGAACATCACGTCGCGCAGGATGCCGGCCGGATTTATCACCGCGTGCAGGCCGCCGAAGGTGTCCAGCGCCTGCTCGAGCATGCCCTGGCAGGCCTTCAGCGAGGTTACGCTCTCGGAGTTGGAGGCAGCTTCGCCGCCGGCGGCGCGGATTTCCTGGGCGACTGTCTCGGCCGGCCCGGCCGAACCTTCGTCGCCGCCGGAGAGTCCGCCGCCCAGATCGTTGACCAGCACCTTGGCGCCTTCGCGCGCGGCGATCAGGGCGCAGTCGCGGCCGATGCCGTTGCCGCCGCCGGTGACCAGCACGACCTTCCCGTCCAATAGGCCCATGGTTTCAATCTCCCTTGATCAAAATGCTTTCGCGAAAAGCTCTATTCGAGGCGGTCGGCGGTGCGCAAGGCGGGAAACAGCCGCGCCCAGACGCCGGTGACGATTAGCGCGCCCACGCCGCCGAAGATCGCCGACCCGATTGGGCCCAGGAACCTGGCCACCACGCCGCTCTCGAATTCGCCCAGCTCGTTGGAGGCGGAGATGAACAGGGTGGAAAAAGCCGCCACCCGGCCACGCATGGGATCGGGCGTCACCAGCTGGACCAGCGTCTGGCGCACGAACACCGAGAGCATGTCCGCTGCGCCGAGAACCGCCAGGGCGGCCACTGAAAGCCAGAGCGACCTGGAGAGGCCGAACACGACCGTCGCCGCGCCGAAGGTCGCCACGCCCAGGAACATGATCACCCCAGCGTGACGGCGGATGGGGTGGCTGGCCAGGAACAGCGCCATGGCCGCCGCGCCGATGGTGGTGCTGGCGCGCAAGACGCCAAACCCGGTCGATCCGACGTGGAGCACATCCATGGCGAACACCGGCAACAGCGCCGTCGCCCCGCCCAGCAGCACGGCGAAGAGGTCCAGGGAAACGGCGCCGAAGACCACCCGGTTGCGCCAGACGTAGACGAGCCCCTGCCGGATCAGCTCCAGGCGCGAGGCGGTCTGGGGCGCGGGACGCACGTTGGCGCCGACCAGGAGGATCGCGAGGCTCGAGATCGCGTAGAGACCCGCGGCCACACCGTAGGCGAGCGCCGGCGAAACGGCGACAAGGACGCCCCCGGTCAGCGAACCGGCGACGGTCGACAGCTGACCGGCCAGGGAGTTCCAGGCGATCGACCGGGGCAGCAGCTCGCGCGGCACCAGCATGGGCCCCAGCGCCGTGTTGGCGGGCGACAGGTAGGCGCGAGCCGCGCCGAAGACCGCCGCCGCGCCGAGTAGCAGCTGGGTGGTGGCCAGGCTCAGCTGGCTGGCCAGGGCCAGGCCAGCGGCCACGGCCAGCTCCACCCCCAGGCAGATGATCATGATCGCCTTGCGATCGTGACGATCCGCCGTCTCACCGGCGGGCAGGGCCAGCAGGAAGAGCGGCGCGAACGTCGCCAGACCCACCATCCCCACCAGGAACGCCGCGTGGTTCACGTCCATCGAGCGGCGGGCCAGGTTGTAGATCTGCCAGCCGATGACCACGCTCTGCATCTGCGTGCCCATGCCGCCGGTGAAGCGCGACACCCAGAAGCGGAGGTAATCCCGCTCCTGCATCAGGCTGCGGCTGGTCGGCGGGGCGGGGTCGGCCATGGCCGGCACTAGCCGCTGGGCGTCCCGGCCGCAACGAAGCCGTTGACGAAGCCGCGCCTTACCCCTACTCCCCGCGCCCTCCTGAAGATGACCGCCGCCACCGTTCCCGCCCTGCCGCCGCTCGTCCCGGAGCGGCCCCAAGACGCTCCGGCGGTGGAGCGGCTGCTGCTGCGCGCCTTCGGGCCGGGGCGCTACGCCAAAGCCGCCGAGCGGCTGCGCGAGGGCAAGGCGCCGATCCCGGAGCTGTCGTTCGTCGC
>JBIOEF010000062.1:0-19981 GCA_044445785.1 Caulobacterales bacterium | reverse complement strand
GCGTAGATGCTGGTCGGCGCGGGCGCGACGGTCGGTTGGGCGGGCGCGGCCGGCGCGGGGGCCGCCAGCGGCGCCGACGCCTCGTTCTTGCCGGCCCAGCGCAGGAACGGGCCGCGATAGGGCGTCGGCGCGGGGGTCGACATGGGCGCGGCGATGGCGGCGGAGGGCGCGATCTGGGCGTGCGCGGGCGGTGGGCCGTAGCGGTCGCCGACGGCGGCTGTCTCGGCGGCGAGCGCCACCGGAGGTAGCGCCAGGAAGGCGAAGGCCAGACAGATACGCATGCGGGGGCGCCAGGAAAGTTTGCGACCGCACAGGCTTAACAACCGCGACTTAACCCACCGCTAACAGCACGCTCAGCGGCCGCGCCACCAGCTGAGTGCGCCGCGCTCCAGCGCCTGGAAGATGAGGTGCAGCACGCCGGCCATCAGCGCCAGCGCCACCAGGGCGGCGAAGCTCTGCGCCATATGCAGCTGGTGCTGGGCCTCGACGATCCGCCAGGCCAGGCCCTGGGCCCCGCCGGAGCCGGCGCTCATCTCGCCAACCACCGCGCCCACCAGGGCGAGGCCCAGGCCTACCTTGTGCCCCTCCAGCACCTGCGGCACCGCCGAGGGCGCGCGCAGCCGGGTCAGCCGCTGCCAGCCGCTGGCGCCGTAAAGGTCGAAGAGGCGCTCCAGCTCCGGATCGGCGGAGCCAAGGCCGGTCAACGCGCCCGAATAGATCGGGAAGAAGGCGATGATGGCGGCCAGCGCGATCACCGCCCGCTCGGGATGGTCGATCCCCGCCCAGACCTGGAAGAGCGGCGCCAGCGCCACGATCGGGGTCACCTGCAAGGTCACCGCCAAGGGTCGAAAGCCGCGCTCGATGACCCGCGTCGAGGCGGCCGCCAGGGCCGCCAGGTTGGCGACCACGCTGACGATGGCAAGGGCGCTGAGCGCCGTGCCGAGCGTGCGGCCCGCCGAGACGAACAGCAGCGCCGCGTTCTGGATCAGCGCCAGGCCGATCTCCGAGGGCGTCGGCAGGAAGAAGGCCGGCACGCCAAGGAGCCGGCAGGCGGCTTCCCAGGCGCCCAGCAAGAGGCCGACAAAGACGACGGGCGCGAGGATCAGGGCCGCGTTCTTCACGCCGCCGGCCTCATCGCACTCGCCAGCAGTTCCGACAGATGCTCAGCGGCGTGGCGGAATTCCGGCGTCGTGCGGAAGCCGGGCGGACGCGGCGCGGGCGCCTCGATGGCCAGTTCGCCCGCCGCTCGCCCGGGCCCGGGACTCATCACCACCACCCGCGAGGCCATGTAGACCGCCTCCTCGACATTGTGGGTGACGAAGACCACGCCCGGCCGCTGCGCCGCCCAGAGCTGGAGCACGTCGTCGGCGAGCGCGCGGCGGGTGATCTCGTCCAGCGCCGCGAAGGGCTCGTCCAGCAGCAGCACCTTGGGCTCGGTGACCAGCGCGCGGGCCAGCGAGGCGCGCATGGCCATGCCGCCGGAAAGCTGCGCTGGCCGCGCCTTCTCCGCGCCCGCCAGGCCCACGCGCCGCAGCGCTTCGATCGCCCGCTCGCGCGCATCGCGGCGCGGGACGCCGGCCAGCTCCAGCGGCAGGGCGACGTTGGCGGCGGCGCTGAGCCAGGGCGCCAGCGTCGGCGACTGAAAGACCACCGAGGTCTCGCCGCGTCCCGCCGCGCGCACCACCTCGCCGCGCGTCGGCGCCTCCAAGCCCGCGATCAGGCGGATGGCGGTGGACTTGCCGCAGCCGGAGGGGCCCACCAGGCCGACGATCTCGCCCGCGTCCAAATGGAAATCGAACGGCCCCAGCGCCCGCCCGCGGCCGTGATAGTCCACCTCCACCGCGTGGAGGCTAGCGACGGGCTCGGCCATCACACCCAGCCTATTTCACCGGCGGCTGGGGCAGGAACTGCAGGGTGTAGGCGCTGTGATAATCCAGCGTCTTCGGATAGACGCCCTGGCCCGACGCGATCTTGAAGAACGAGGCCCAACGCGCGTCGGTCATGGCGCCGACGCCAAGGCTGGCGACGTCGCCGCCGTCGACGATGCCGTAGGTCCGCATCTTCTCCCGCGCCTGGGCCAGGACGTCCTCGGTCATCTCCGGATTGTCCTTCAGGATCAGGGCGTCGGCTGGCTTCGGGTCGCCGTGCAGATAGTTGCGCCAGCCCACCGCGCTGGCCTCGACGAAGGCGCGCACGGCGGCGGGCTTCTTGTCGATCACGCTCTGCGAGGCCAGCACCATGGCCGCGTAGCCGGGGTAGCCCTCGTCGGCCAGCAGGAAGACCTTGGGCTTCATGTGCGAGGCCTTCTCGATCGTATAGGGCTCGGAGGTCAGATACCCCTGCTGGATCGCCGTCTTGCTGGCGATGAAAGGGCCGTTGTCGAAGGTGTACTTGCGCACCTGGGCGTCGGTGAAGCCGTACTTGGCCTTCAGCCACACCCAGAAGGCGTTGATCGAGTCGTCGGATAAGAGGATCGGGTGGCCTTTCATCTGGGCGATCGAACCGATCCCCGCGTCCGGGTGGACGAGCAGCACTTGCGGATCCTTCTGCATGAACGCCGCCACCGCCTTCACCGGCGCGTGCTCGTTGGCGAGGTTCATGGCGATGAAGCTGTTGGAGCCGTCGCCAAGGTCGACCGCGCCGGTGGCCACCAGTTCGGGGACGTTGATCCCCGCCCCGCCCGGCACGATGCGCACGTCCAGGCCCCGCTTGGCGTACTCGCCCGTGGCCAGCGCCTCGTAGAAGCCGCCATGCTCGGCCTCGGCCTGCCAGTCGGTGGCGAAGCGGATCGGCGTCAAAGCGTTCGGCGCCGCCGCAGGCTTGGTCGGCGAACAGGCGGCCAGGAGCGCGGCCAGGGCCAGGGCGACGAGCGGTCTGACGATCATGCGACTAGGTTTCCCCCGGGAGGCGGCGAACCTAGAGCGCGGCCGCTCTCAAGCCAAGCGCGCTGCTCGCCGGCCAGCTTGCGGCTGAAAAGACTTGATCAGAGACATCGCGGAGAAACTCCCGGCTACCTC
This sequence comes from Caulobacterales bacterium, assembly GCA_044445785.1. GTDB lineage: Bacteria > Pseudomonadota > Alphaproteobacteria > Caulobacterales > Caulobacteraceae > Acaudatibacter. Next base: position 16,964 of record JBIOEF010000062.1, on the reverse strand, counting down.
GGCCCCCGCCCGGCAGCTAGCGTTCGAGCGCTCGTCCCCCACCGCCAATGCTCGCTTCCCGTGCGAGCGCAATGATGGCCGCAGCCCCGTGGCAGGCTCATCGATTCACCGTTGAAGCTGTGCCCCGCCATGGCATGCTAGCAGACGTAGTGGTGACTGCGGGCAGGCGATGTTCAAGGGACTTTTCGGCAAGAAGCGCGAAGCTACCGGCACGCAGGATCCATCACCTGCAAGCAAATCCTCCCCCGCTGAGCGGGGTACACCGCCATCGGCCGATATGATTCGGGTCTACGACAAGTTTGGCCGCGAGTTGCTGATGTCCAAGACGGACTGGCGAACCAACGTCCTTCCAGGCACCATTCGCAGCGACTGGAGCGACCCTGATCGCCTCTATGGCGTCGTCGTCAGTGCGCTCAACGACGGCTTCTTCGCTGAGGTAGTCGACGCAGCAAATCGGTTGACCGAACTGGAGCCAGCCAGCCCGCGCGCCACCTGCGCCTACGGCATTTCACTTCTGAAGGTGGGTCGAAACGAGGAGGCCGAACGCGTTCTAGCCTCATTCATTGAAAACCATGGTGAGGATGGCTCCGTACTCACCAACCTCGCCAAGGCCTACGCGGAACGCGGTGACGATGACGCGGCTGGGCGGACACTGTGGCGCGCGCTGGAGGTCGACCCGAACCAGGACAACGGCCTCGGCTGGTTTTGGGCGCTCGCTCGCGAGCGAGGTGGCGACGTTGCGGGAGTCGAGGCGCTCCGTCGTGTCGCCGATCTTCCGGCCAGTTGGAGGGCGCAACTTTGGTTGGCCCGCATTTCACTTCAATCTGGGAAGGTTGGCGATGCGATCGATCTCTACAACCTGAGCTTGAGCAAGATGGCCGTACCGGCACCGGCCGAGGCTCTCATGCAGATCAGCGGCGACCTCGGCAACGCAGGCCGCCTCGCCGAACTGCTGCAGCTATGCGTGCCATGGTACGTCCCTGAGGCGCACGGGCTGATGGTGGGCAACAACCTAGTCAGAGCCTCTGTTGAGACCGGCCAGCTTGATCAGGCCAAGCGAATATTGGAGCAACTCTATCGGCTCCAACGGCCTGACTGGCAGCAGACACTAAGTTACTGGGACACGGAACTCGCTCGCGCTCGTATCAGCAGCGAGAGCGCGGCTGTTCCTGCGCCGCTGGAGATGGCCCTTCTCACCATCGACGGACCCGTCTGGGCAGGGCAGACGTCGCCGGCACACGAGTTGTTCCCTGACCGTAGTAGCGGGCCGACTATCTGTTTCCTAGGGGCGAGCGCGGAAGGCGCAAGCGACGCAAGAGAGCCAACTCGCCAGCTGAGCGACGGCCCTGGGAGAGCTAGCCGAGGCATACCGCTGTACTTCTCAGAGCAACTTTACTTTCGATCGGACGCGCGGACCCGAACTCTGGTTCCATGGATCTCCAATGGCGGTGGTTTCATTCTCTCTGGGCAAACGTGGGGAGATGAAACAGCGGCTGAATACGTTCGTAGAGGCGCTCCAGAATGCGAGTGGCTCATTACCTCCCATCTGCGCTGCGCGGAGATGCCCTGGACCATCGACATCAGGCTGATCCGAGCATCTGATGGTGCTTGTGTTGAAGCAGCTTCGGCCCACTTCGACGTCCAGGACTCGCACGAGGTGATCGCGATCGCTGCTCGCTTGCCGTCATGGCTCGCCCACCACGCGAGCCTGGCAGTTCACGAGCCGTCGGCCCCGTATGCATCTCCAATGCCTATCGGTCTCTCAGATTACCTACTCAGGCTGGAGCAGCTTCTTGCGCTCAGATGCGCTGCCATGGACGTGAAGAAAGATTTCATCCACGGCGCTCGCGAGATCATTCAAGGTGATATCGAACTTTGCCTCCGAGAACCCGAGAGCGTGAATGCGCGAATCATTCTGGCTCAGTCGATCGCCTGTCTCGGGAAGATAGAGCCATCAATCCTCGCGGAGGTCGCTGCTCGCGTGCGACTGCTGCAACGGGAGAAGCCCCTTGGTCGAGCGGCCCAAGAGGTCATAGACGCCGCGATTGAGAATAGTCTCGGGGCGGCCACGCCTTGAGGCCCCTCGTAGGGATGAACGGTTCAAGCTCCTTCAGGACGACTTTCAGGCTCTTGAATCCCTTGGCGGCATGTCTCATCGGAATGGCGATCGAGGCGTGGAGTTGCTAGCCCAACCAGGGCCTACTAAGTCCGGCCTACCCGCTATGTCAGCGCCGCGCGCCGGACCGGCGGCGCGGCGACCGCGACCTCCAGCGCCTCGGCGGCCAGCGACTCGGCCTCGCGCGCCCGCAAGCGCGCCCCCCGCGCAGCGCGGTCACGCCCGATCATCAACCGCCGCATCCGCGCCTGATCGGCCAGCGCGCCGGCGGTGGCGACGGTGGTGAAGAGCGCGGCGGCGACGAAGAGCTGGGTCAGCCGCACCCGGCCTGTGAGGTCCAGCCCCGCCGCCAGCGTCGAGGGGCCATGCCCGAGCAGCGTAAGCGGCAGCGCGATCACCGCCACCAGGAAGCCGGCCACCGCCGCGCCGGCCGGTCCCAGGCGGAACGCGACCAGGGTTAGCGCCGGGAAGATCAGGAAGAACAGCGGCAGTTCGCCCTGCAGGAACACCGCCAGGGTGAGCGCCGAGACGCCGCCCAGCAGGCTGAACATCTCCAGGCCAGAGCGCTCGAAGTCGCGATAGTGCAGGCTCCTGGCCACCAGCAGCACCGCCGGCAGCACGATGGCCATGCCAAGCCCGCCGGGCGCGGCCCAATCCAGCCACAGGCTCAGGAACCCCTTGCGCCCAACCATGACGCCGATCCCCGCGCCGACGGCGCCGCCCACCGCCGCCGCCGGGATCACCGCGCCCAGCAGGATCAGCGTCAGCTTGCGCAGCGAAAGGCGCCGCGCCCGCGCGCCGCAGAATTCCAGCGCCAGATAGGCCGCGAGCCCGGCTTCGATGAGGTTGACCAGCGGATACAGCAAGCTCCGGGCGAACCCGTCGCCGACAGCGAGACTGATGACGACCTGGGAGACGAGGCAAATCGCCGCCGCTCCGAGGCGCCAGGCGCCCGGCAGCAGGATGAGCGCGCCGGCCAGGAAACCGTTGGCGGTCCACAGCGCCGCGCCCTCGCCCACCGGACGGCTCATGAACACGCTGAAGGCGACGCTCGCCAGATAGCCGGCGCAGAGCACGGCGGTGACGACGGCGCGATCGAAGCGCGTGGGCGCCCTGGCCGCCATGCTGATCGCCAAACTCCCCCCTAAAGGTGAAGTTATTTTCGCCGTCTTCGGACGCCGGATCGAATGGCGAATCGTCTCACCCGCGTGCGTGCGTCCTTCGAGACGCCGAACCGGATCGGGTCCGGTGCGGCTCCTCAGGATGACCAGGGTTCGGGTTGTTCAAAGGCGCGTCATGGTGAGGAGCGGCCCGCAGGGGCGCGTCTCGAACCATGGCCCAGAATCGAGCGAGAGGGCGACGCCCGAGTTGCCCCGAACCTCGCCCTCTCACCCAAGTCCTTGCGGACTTGCGTCGGAGGTGACGCCTTTTGGCTACCGGGTTCCGGGTTGCCCCGTCGCCTTTGGCCTCTGGCCAAGAAAACCTTCGTTCCACCGTTCCGAGTCGCCCCGGAGTTTGAGTGGCCTTCCGGCTCCCTCCGGCAGTCGGTGGCCCTTGAGGTTGCCCTCGCCGGCTCCGTCTCAACCGCCTTCGACAATCGGAGAGTGCGCCAGCCGTTTGACGCTTACAAGCGCGTCGCGCGATGGGGGTGTGAAGAGGCCGCGGCGGCGCGGTGCACAACCTGTGGACAACTGTGAATTGGCGCCCGATTAACCATAAAAATCGGCCCCTTGCCTTGTCCCCAGGAATCGGCTGGCAGGGTCAGCGAGGGCCAGGCTTCTGGCGCCGGCGCGCTATTGCGGATAGGACGCACGCGGCATGACCGAGCGACCCTTCTGGGAAACCAAGACGCTTGCCGAGATGACGCCGCAGGAGTGGGAGAGCCTCTGTGACGGCTGTGGCCTCTGCTGCCTGGTGCGGTTCGAGGACGAGCTCACGGGCGATGTCTTTCCGACCCGCGTCCACTGCAAGCTCTTCGACAACCAGCTATGCCGCTGCACGAACTACGAGAACCGCCACCAGCACGTCCCCGATTGCATCAAGCTGAAGCCCGGCAACATCGACCAGCTGGGCTGGATGCCGAAGAGCTGCGCCTATCGGCGACTGCATGAGGCGAAGCCCCTGCCCCACTGGCATCCGCTGATCACCGGCGATCCCGAGAGCGTCCACCGCGCCGGCGTCTCTGTGCGCGGCAAGACCATTTCGGAGACGACGTTGCGCTACGCTGACGAGGCGATCGACTACGAGGCGCCCGAATTCGCCCGCGACCGAAGCGATGATTGAGCGCGGGCTGCGGTTTGGCCTAAACGAGGGCGACCGACCGCGCGGCGCAGAGGACTGACTTGGCGCAAGACCCGTATCAGGAACTGGGCGTTTCGCGCACCGCCAGCGCCGACGAGCTCCGCCGCGCCTTCCGCAAACTCGCCAAGCAGTATCACCCGGACGCCAACCCCGGGAACAAGGCGGCGGAGGAGCGCTTCAAGCGGGTCGCGAGCGCGTTCGACATCGTCGGCGATGTGGAGAAGCGCAAGAAGTTCGACGCCGGCGAGATCGACGCCGACGGACGCGAGACCGCGCGCGGCTTCACCGGCGCCAATCCATTCAGCCAGGGCGGCTTTCGTCAGGAGGGGTTCGAGAACGTCGACCTCGGCGACATCCTGGGCGAGATGTTCGGCGCCCGCGGCGGCCGGGCCGGCGGGTTCGGCGGCTTTCCCCAGCGCGGCGCGGACGTGCGCGCCAGGCTGGAGATCGACCTGGAAGACGCGATCAAGGGGGGCAAGAAGCGCGTCTCCTTCTCCGACGGACGGACCATCGACGTCACCATCCCCAAGGGCGCGGCCGAGGGGCAGACGCTGCGGCTGAAGGGCCTTGGCGCGCCGGGTCGATCAGGCGCCGGCGACGCCCTGATCGAGCTGGTCATCCGCCCCCACCCGCTCTACCGGCGCGAGGGGGAGACGCTGGTGATGGACCTGCCGGTCTCGGTCCCTGACGCGGTGCTGGGGGGCAAGGTGCAGGCGCCGACGCCTGACGGGCCGGTGACCTTGAGCATCCCCGCCGGCTCCAACTCCGGCTCGACGCTGCGGCTGAAGGGCAAGGGCCTGGCCGAAGCCGGCGGGCGGCGCGGCGACCTGCTGGCGCGGCTGGTGGTGACCCTGCCCGATCAGGCCGATCCGGCCCTGCAGCAGTTCGCCGAGACCTGGCGCGCCGAGCGGCCCTACGCGCCGCGCCGCCGCTCTTGACCCCCCTCGACACCCCAGGGAAACATTCAGCCGCTATTCAGGGGCGGTTCTCTAAGAGGCGCGGCATGAAGCCGATCCGCCCCCTCGTCGGCGCCGCCCTGGCCAGCCTGATCGTGATCGGCGGGGCGTTCGCCGACCCGCCGACGCATCGGCGCGAGCTTCCACAAGGGGGACCGCCATCTGCGCCGCCGCCGCACGAGGTGCGGCGCCCAGCGGGGCCAGTTCCGCGCGGCCCACGCGAGACGGGCGCCGGTCCGGATTCGCTGGGCGCTGACTGGCGCCAGCAGCAGGACGAGGCCCGCGACGCCGTGCGCCAGCGCCGGCTGATGTCGCTGGGCCTGGTGATCGTCGCCATCCGCCGCCACACGCCCGGCCACCAGCTGGACGCCGGCCTGGAATACCAGGGCGAGCGGGCGGTCTATCGGGTTCGCTGGATGACCGACGATGGCCGGCGGATCGACTATTTGGTTGACGCCGCCACCGGCGCGATCTTGAGCGGAGGCTGAAGGACTAGACGCATGCGTATCCTGATCGTCGAAGATGATCCCGATCTCTCGCGCCAGCTGAAGGCCGCGCTCTCGGACGCCGGCTATGCGGTCGACCACGCCCCCGACGGCGAGGAGGCGCACTTCCTGGGCGAGACCGAGCCCTACGACGCCATCGTCCTTGACCTCGGCCTGCCGAAGATCGACGGGGTTTCGGTGTTGGAGCGCTGGCGGCGCAGCCACGTGGCGACGCCGGTGCTGATCCTGACCGCGCGCGGGGCGTGGAGCGAGAAGGTGGCCGGGTTCGACGCCGGCGCCGACGACTACCTGACCAAGCCTTTCCACACCGAGGAGCTCTTGGCGCGCCTTCGGGCGCTGCTGCGCCGATCGGCCGGCCACGCCTCGCCCAGCCTCGACTGCGGGGCGCTGCGGCTGGATCCCAAGGCGGCGCGGGCGACGGTCAACGGCGAGCCGCTGCGCCTGACCTCGCTCGAGTACCGCCTGCTGCACTATCTGATGATGCATCAGGGCCGGGTGATCAGCCGCACGGAGCTGGTCGAGCACCTCTACGACCAGGACTTCGACCGCGATTCCAACACCATCGAGGTGTTCGTCGGACGCCTGCGCAAGAAGATCGGCGCGGACCGGATCGAGACGGCGCGCGGGCTTGGCTACCGGCTGGTGGCGCTGGAAGGCGAGGCGTCGGAGACGTGACAGCGGGCAGCCCGCCCCGCCAGCCCTCCCTCATCCGGCGACTGGCGGGTCTTGGTGGAAGGTCGCCGGCGCGGCCCGCCAAGGCGCCCAAGCCGCCCCATCACCCGTCGCTCGTCCGGCGCCTGGTGGTGCTGCACGCCGTGCTCAGCCTGGCGGTGCTGGCGGCCGGGGGCCTGGCGCTTTCCTCGTTCTTCCGCGAACAGGCGACCAGCCGGTTCGACGACGACCTCTTCCAGGACGTGCAGGACCTCATCTCCGGAACCTCGGTGGAGGAGAGCGGCCAAGTGGACGCGCCGACGCTGACCGACGAGCGGGCCACGCGGGCCTATAGCGGAAAATACTGGGAGATCGCCGCGCCGGCGGCCAAGGGCGGACTGACGGTCCTGGTGCGCTCGCGCTCGCTGTGGGACGTGCCGCAGATCGACCTGCCGGCCGATGGGCCGGCCCAGTTCGCCAAGGCGCCCGGCAAGCCGCTGTTCTACAACAGCACCGGCGCGTCCAAGGAGCGCGTGCGGGTCGCCGCCCAGCAGATCCGCCTGACTGGCGCGCCGACCCCGGTGATCTTCCTGGTCGCCGAAGACCGCACGCCGATCGACAAGGACATCCGCACCTTCGAGACCTCTACGGCCCTGGCGCTCGTCCTGCTGGCGGCGATGCTGATCGGCGGAGTGCTGCTGCAGGTGCGCGTTGGCCTGCGCCCGCTCTTCGAGCTGCGCCGCGAGGTGGCGGCGGTGCGCACCGGCAAGACCGACCGCGTCGCCGGCGACTACCCGGCCGAGCTGGAGCCGCTGGCCAGCGAGCTCAACGCCCTGGTGGCGCACAATCAGGAAGTGGTCGAGCGACAGCGCACCCATGTGGGCAACCTCGCCCACGCCCTGAAGACGCCGCTCTCGGTGATGGCGGCGGAGTCCGAGGCCAGGCCCGGACCGCTGGCGGCGGTGGTCCGCCGGCAGGCCGACCTGATGCGCGCGCAGGTCGACCACCACCTGCGCCGGGCCAGGGCCGCGGCCAGGGCCCAGGGCGGGGGCGAGCGCACCGCCGTCGCGCCGGTGCTGGAGGAGCTCAGCCGCACCCTCGAGCGGATCTTCCGCGACAAGGCGGTGGTGGTGGACTGGCGCGCGCCGGACGACCTCTTCTTCCTGGGCGAGCGCCAGGACCTGCAGGAGCTGGCCGGCAACGTGCTGGAGAACGCCTGCAAGTGGTGCAAGGGCAAGGTGCGGGCCCACGCCTCGGCGCACGGGTCGCGCCAGTTCCTGCTGACGGTTGAGGACGACGGACCGGGCCTGGCGGCGGAAGACCGCGCCGAGGTGCTGCAGCGCGGCGCGCGGCTCGACGAAAGCGCGCCGGGATCGGGGCTTGGCCTTTCCATCGTCGACGAACTGGCCAGGACCTATGGCGGGGCGCTGACCATGGCCGACTCGCCCCTCGGCGGACTGAAGGTCGAACTCGTCTTGCCCAGGGCCGAGGCCTAGAGCCTTCTAGTCTCAAGTGGAATCACTTGAGGCGGTCAAAAGGCTCTAAACTCAAGAGTTTTAGAGCGCGCGATAGGCGCCGAAAGTAGGCCCCACTTTCGGCTATCGCGCTCTGAGGACGCGCCTGGCCCATTTGGCAAAGCCTTAACCCCTGTTCAGCATGATCCGAGGTTGGACGCACGCGTCCAGGGCGGGACTCGTATGGGCCAAATCGACGAGGCCAAGCTCGAGCTGGTGAGGGGCCTGATCGTTCAGGCGCCCGACAGTGCGATCCGCAATCTGCTCTTGGCGCTCTCCGCCGACAGCGGCCACGACGCCGGCCTCACCCGCGTGCAGAACATGGTCGAGGCCGAGGCCGACGATCGACGGGCGCGCAACATGGCGCTCTCCCCGATCGCGCCGCTGTGCGTCCCCGCCGGTCCCTTCAGCGGCCTGAACTTTCCCCCGCGCACGCTCGCCCTGATCTGGAAGGCGCTGAAGGACGAAGCGCCCGAGGATGTCGTCGCCGCCAAGGCGCTGGCCGCCGAGTGGCGCGGCGATGAAAGCTCGCCGGATATCTTCGACTCCCTTTGCGAGCGCACCGCCGAAGGCATGCGCAGCACAGACGGCGCGTTCGCCGCCGCCGCCGCTGCCGCCGACCAGGGCGCCGGACGCGAAGCCCTGGCCGCGTGCCTCGACATCGCCGTCATCACCCGCCGCGCGCTCGACCAGATGCCCGAGTGGCTGGGGCGGATGACCAGCGAGAAGGCCGCCAAGCTGCGGCTCGCCGTGCGCGACGTCGAGGCGGCCGACGACGACGCCGGGCCGCGGTTCTTCGAAATGCTGGCCGCCCACCTCACCGAGCCCTGGCTGATCCTGCGGGTGATCTCGGGGGTGATGGACCGGCCGAACGAGACCTACCTTTCGGCCTCCGAGCTGGCCAGCTTCGGCGAGCGGACGCTGGCCGACATCGACCGGCGCCTGGCCGAGCTCGGCGCCTTCAGGGCCACCGCCGGACGCAAGGCGGCGCAGGCCGCGGCTCAGTCGGTGCACACCGCGGTCGCCGAGATCACCGAGTTCGAGCAGTCGATCAACACCGCCCCAGAGGGAATCTGGGGCCGCCGGCTGGCGCGCCAGAAGCGGACCATGGCCGCCACCATCGAGGGCTACCTGAGGGCCGCCGACGACGCCGTCGCCCACGCCCTGCCGGTGCAGACGATCCGCAGGGGCCCAAGGTCCGCCCGCTCCTCGCCCAGGCTCAACCAGGACCCGGATCCGGCGATGATCGAGAAGGCGCTGACCTTGCTGACGTTCATGAGCGAGGTGCGCTCCAGCGCCGCCGGCGGCGGCTTCGCCTCGGCCAGAGCCAAGGCCCTGGAAGGGCTGGGAACGCGTCTGGACAGCTACGTCGAGGACATCCTGGACGAAATCCGCGCCGAGGATTGCGAGCATCGCGATCGCGCCCACGCCTTCCTGGAGATCGCCGCCGACTTCTGCGGCCTGGCCCGCGACGACAAGGCCGCCCAGATCGTCAGACGAAGGGCCGCGGCGGCTTAAAGTCAGCCCCCCGCCCTCGCGATGGCCTGCCGGATTGGAACGTCTCAGAGGGCTTCTGGCTTCGCCTGCAGGCTGGCAGCCGCCTAGACCACCTTCACCCGCGCGGCGCTTTCGGGGAGGTCGCCGCCGAAGGCGCGCTGGTAGAATTCGGCCACCGTCGGGCGCTCCAGCTCGTCGCATTTGTTGAGGAAGGTCAGGCGGAAGGCGAAGCCGATGTCGCCGGCGAAAATCTCGGCGTTCTGGGCCCAGGTGATCACCGTCCTTGGGCTCATCACCGTGGAGATGTCGCCGTTCATGAAGGCGTTGCGGGTCATGTCGGCGACGCGGACCATGGCGGCGATGGTCCGCCGGCCCTCGGCGGTCTTGCCGTAGCCCGGCGCCTTGGCCAGCACGATCTCGCCTTCGACGTCGTGCGCCAGGTAGTTCAGCGTGGCCACGATCGACCAGCGGTCCATCTGGCCCTGATTGATCTGCTGGGTGCCGTGATAGAGCCCGGTGGTGTCGCCAAGGCCGATGGTGTTGGTGGTGGAGAACAGGCGGAAATACTTGTTCGGCCGGATCACCCGGTTCTGGTCCAGGAGGGTTAGTTTGCCCTGCGCCTCCAGCACCCGCTGGATGACGAACATGACGTCCGGGCGGCCAGCGTCATACTCGTCGAACACCAGGGCCATGGGCCGCTGGATGCACCAGGGCAGCATGCCTTCGCGAAACTCGGTCACCTGCTTGCCGTCGCGCAGGACGATGGCGTCCTTGCCCACCAGGTCGATCCGCGAGACGTGGCTGTCGAGGTTGACCCGGATCATCGGCCAGTTGAGGCGCGCGGCCACCTGCTCGATGTGCGTCGATTTTCCGGTGCCGTGGTAGCCCTGGATCATCACCCGGCGGTCGTGGGCGAAGCCGGCGCAGATGGCCATGGTGGTCTGCGGATCGAACCGGTAGGCGTCGTCGAAATCCGGCACGTGGCTGTCGTGCGCGGTGAAAGCCGGAACCTGCATGTCGGTGTCGACGCCGAAGATCTCCCGGACGGAGACCATCTTGTCGGGGATCATCTGCTGCAGCAGTTCGTCTTCGGATTGGATCATGGCGGTCATGGCGCGGGTTCACTAGCGCGTTATCGGGGAGATGCAAACGGCTGTTTAGGTCCGGCCCGCGACGAGCCGGAAGGCGGATTTCCCTGCCGTCGGGTCAGACCAGCTTGGCCCTGCGGAGCGTGCGGAAGGCCTTGATCACCCGCTGCAGCTTGTGCTCGGTCGAGCGGTCGCCGCCGTTGGCGTCGGGGTGACAGCGCTTCAGGAGCTCGGTGTAGCGGCTGCGGATCTTCGCCCCGTCGGCGGTGGCGTCCAGGTCCAGGTCGGCCAGCGCATTGCGCTCCAGCTTGCCCAGATGTTTGTCGTAGGCGGCGCGCTCGGCCTCGGTCTGGGTGCGGCCGGGCCCGAAGATGCCGAAGGCGTCGCGGAAGAACCCGCGAGAGGCGGCGGCCGCCGATTCGCGGTTGCCGCGGCCGGCCTTGAACGACCAGGTGGGCCGCCCGCCGGTGACCGTCTCCTCCTCCTGACGCGCGCGAATCTGGTCCTCGGTGAGGCCGGCGAAGAAGTCCCAGCCACGGTTGTACTCGGCCGCGTGCGGCTGGCAGAACCAGTAGTGCTCGCTCATCATCTCGCGAGACTTGGGCGCCCGCGAGGTCGCCGGCCGCCGGCAGCCCGCGTGGTCGCACGACCGCTCACCTGGCTTGAGGTGGGTCGGCGCCTCCTCGGCGTCCTCCTGCGGCGCGGGGGGGCGCACGCGGATATCCACGAAGCGTGGGCGGTATTGAAAGGCGGTCTTCATCGTCTCAAGTATGCGGCCGAACTTTTGCCGATCAAGAATTGACACGGCGCGAATTGGAGGGCGGAATATGGGCGCCGTTGCGGACGCCATGCGACACAAGCTGACGGCGGCATTCTCCCCCTTAAGCCTGAAGATCGACGACGACTCGGCCCGCCATGCCGGTCATGCCGGATCGCGCACTGGCGGCGAAAGTCATTTCAATGTGGTGATCGAGGCCGTCGCCTTCGAGGGCGCATCCCGCATCCAGCGCCAGCGCATGGTTTATGCGGCGCTGGCCGACGAACTGGCCGGGCCGGTGCACGCGCTCCCGCTCACGGCCTCCGCGCGGGGGGACCTGGGTTAGCAGATCCCCCCCCCCCCACTGGGGGGTGGTAACGCCCGCGCCGCGGCCTGGGTGGGCAACTCCGGTGGCATGCTCAGTATCTGCATTGTTGACGCTCCGGACAGCCCCACCCGACCTCACCCCGCTTTCGCGGGGCTCGGCCACCCTCCCCACGAGGGGGAGGGAGCTTCAGGCCGTCCCCAGGGCCTCGGTGAGCGCGCGGGCCAGGTCGCCGGCGCGGAAGGGCTTTTGCAGCACCGGCGCGCCGCGGTCGATCTCGCGCAGGCCGGCCTCGCCATAGCCGGTGGAGAAGACCGCCGGCACGCCCAGCGCGCGCAGGGCGTCGGCCACCGCGAACACCGGCTGGCCGGCCAGATTGACGTCCAGCACCGCCGCATCGATGCCGGCCTCGCTGCGGGTGAGGGCCAGGGCGGCGTCGATCCCGTGAGCCGGCCCGACCACCGAGCAACCGAGGTCGGCCAGCATGTCCTCGACCAGCATGGCGATCATCATTTCGTCCTCGACCACCAGCACGCGACGGCCTTGCAGCCCGAGGAACCCGGCCATGACGCAAACTCCGACTTCGCCACACATCTCCCCCGGCTGTGGCAGGATGTCGCACCATAGAACAGGCGGCCAGCCGTCTCAACGCCGATCACGCCGCAACCGGCGGCTCAGTCGCCTTCCTTGGCCTGCAGCGGCGGGCTGACCCGCAGGGCCGTGATCTGGTTGCGCTGGCGGCGCAGCACCTGGAAGCGATGGTCGTAGAAGATGAAGGTCTGGCCGGGCTCAGGGATCGTCTGCGCCTCGTGGATCACCAGGCCGGCCACGGTGACGGCGTCGGTGTCTGGCAGCTCCCAGTCCAGCGCCCGGTTCAGCTCGCGGATCGCCACCGCGCCGTCGACGATCACCGAGCCGTCGGGCTGGCGCCGCACGCCTTCGATGGCAGGATCGTGCTCGTCCTCGATCTCGCCGACGATCTCCTCGAGGATGTCCTCCAGGGTCACCAAGCCCTGCAGGGCGCCGTACTCATCCACCACCAGGGCGAAATGGGTGCGGCGCTTCAGGAACGCGTTCAACTGGTCCTTGAGGTTGGTGGTCTCGGGGATGAACCAGGGCTCGGTGAGGATGGCCCCGATGTCCAGCCTGTCCACGTCGCCGACCGCGGCGATGGCCCGGGCCATGTCCTTGGCGTGCAGCACGCCCACGACGTTCTCCGGATCGTGACGGTAGAGCGGCAGGCGGGTGAACGGGCTCTCCAGGGCCTCCCGGACGATCTCGCGGGGCGGCGCCTCGATATCCAGCATGGCGATCTGGCGGCGGTGGACCATCACCTCGGCGACGTCCAGCTCCGCCAGGTCCAGCACGCCGCCCAGCATCCGCCGGTCACGGCTCTCCACCAGACCCTCGGAGTGGTGATACTCCACCGCCCCGCGGATCTCCTCGTGCGCCGCCAGCACGTCGGTCTCCATGTCCAGCCGGATGCCGACCAGGCCCAGGGTATGACGGATCGCCCATTGGATGGTGAAGATGATCGGCCCGAACAGCCACACCACGATCAGGGCGGGCGCGGAGAGGAACCGCGCCACGTCGTCGGAGCGCAGGATCGCCAGGGTCTTGGGCAGCACCTCGGCGAAGACCAGCACCAGGGTGGTCATCACCGCCGTGGCGATGACCACGCCCCAGGCGCCGGGGAAGGTGCGGGTCAGCACCTGCGTCACCAGCGCCGAGGCCAGGATGTTGATCAGGTTGTTGCCCAGCAGGATCGCGCCGATCATCGATTCCTGATCGGACATCAGGCGGTTGACCCGCCCGGCGGCGCGGTCGCCGTCGCGCTCCAGCTGGTGCATCCGGTTGCGGCTGGCGCCGGTGAGCGCCGTCTCCGCGGCCGAGAACACCGCCGAGACCGCCAGGAGGCCGATGATGATCGGCGCCAGAGCCATGATCGCCGCGTTCATGGCCGCGCGCCCACGTTCATCAGGAACCCCCGGATGGCCGCCGGCTCGACGCCCTTGGCCACGTGAGCCTCGCCCAATCCCGTCGCCAGGATCAGGGTGAGCGCGCCGCCTTGGGTCTTCTTGTCCTGGCCCATGCGTCGCACCAGCGCCTCGGCGGAGAACGGCCGGCCGAGGTCGGAGAGGCGCGTCGGCAGGCCAGCGGCGGCGATCGCCCGCTCGGCGCGGCCGGCGTCCTGGCCGGGGCAGCGGCCCATCTGCGCCGATAGCCTGAAAGCCAGCGCGCAGCCCAGCGCCACCGCCTCGCCGTGCTTGAGGCTCTCGTCGAACCCGGTCTCGGCCTCCAGGGCGTGGGCGAAGGTGTGGCCGAGGTTGAGCAGCGCCCGGCGGCCGGTCTCGCGCTCGTCCTCGGCGACGATCTCGGCCTTCATCTCCACCGATCGATGGATGGCCTGGGCGAGCGCCGCGTCGTCCTTGGCCAGCGCCGCCGCGCCATTGGCCTCCAGCCACTCGAAGAACGCGATGTCGCCCAGCAGGCCGTACTTCAGCACCTCCGCATAGCCGCAGCGCAGCTCGCGGTCCGGGAGGGTGTCGAGGACGGAGAGGTCGGCCAGCACCAGTTTCGGCTGGTGGAAGGCGCCGATCAGGTTCTTGCCGCGGCCGGTGTCGATGGCGGTCTTTCCGCCCACGGACGAATCGACCTGGGCGAGCAGCGTGGTGGGTATCTGCACGAAATCGATGCCGCGCTTGTAGATCGCCGCGGCGAACCCGGCGAGGTCGCCGACCACTCCGCCGCCGAAGGCGACGATGAGGTCGGTGCGCTCGAGTCTCAGGGCCAGCAGCCGGTCGCAGAGGTCTTCCAGGCCCGGGAAGCTCTTGGCCCCCTCGCCGGCTGGCAGGACGATCGTGCGCACGGCGATCTTGCCGCCCCGCAGCGCCTCGATCAGCCGATCGCCGTGCAGCGCGCGCACGGTCTCGTCCATGACCACCACCAGCCGCCGGCGGGTCAGCAGCGGCAGGATGTGCTCGGGCGCCTCTTCGACGAGGCCCCGGCCGATCCGCACATCGTAGGGGCGCCCGGCGATGGCGACCGGGACGGTGGCGAGGGTCATGACGCGGCCTCTGCGGCCCTGGCGGCCAGCGCCTTGACGATGGCGTCGACGGTGACGTTGTGGGCGGTCTCGCCCGTCTCGATGACGATGTCCGCTTCGGCGTAGGCGGGGTAGCGGTCGGCGGCCTGGGCGGTCAGCACCGCCAGCGGATCCTTGCCGGCCAGCAGCGGGCGGTGCTCCTTGCGCACTACCCGGCGCGCCAGGACGTCGAGGTCGGCCTTCAGCCAGATCGAGATCGCCCTTTGCTTGATCAGCCGCCGCGTCTCGGGATGCATGAACGCGCCCCCGCCGGTGGCCAGGACGTGCGGCGGCTCGGAGAGCAGGCGCGCGATCACCCGCCGCTCGCCGTCGCGGAACGCCTCTTCGCCGAACTGGTCGAAGATCTCCGAGATCGCCCGGCCAGCGGCGGCCTCCACCTCGGCGTCGGCGTCGCGGAACGGCAGGCCAAGCGCGGTCGCCAGCCGGCGGCCGATGCTGCTCTTGCCCACCCCCGAGAGGCCGACGAGGGCGATGGTCTTCTTCGCTGGCGCGGGTTGGGCGGTCATGACCATTTGCGGCTTTACACGAGGGGCGCGCTTGCCGCCAACTTCACCCATGTCCGCGCCGCAAAGTCTGAAGTGGATCGAGGCCTTCCTGGAGATGATGGCGGCGGAGCGGGCCGCGGCGGCCAACACCTTGAAAGCCTACGAGAAAGACTTAGGCGACGCGCAGGGATACCTGGCCCGGCGCGGGAGCGATCTGGCCAGCGCGGCGACGGAAACCATCGAGGCCTACTTCGCGGACCTGGGCGCCCGCGGGCTCTCGCCGGCGACGGCCGCCCGCCGCCGCTCGGCGGTGCGGCAGTTCTACCGCTTCGTGCTGGGCGAGGCCTGGCGCTCGGACGATCCCTCGCGGCGGGTGGATGCGCCCAAGCAGGGCCGGCCGCTGCCGAAGGTGCTGAGCCGGGGTGAGGTCGACGCCCTGATCGCCGCGGCCAGCGCCAAGGACGGCGCGGCGGGCCTGAGGCTCGGCTGCATGATCGAGCTGATCTACGCCTCGGGCCTGCGCATCTCCGAACTGCTGAGCCTGCCCCTCGCCGACGTCGCGCGCGATCCGGCCTACCTGATGGTGCGCGGCAAGGGCGGCAAGGAGCGGCTGGCGCCGATGGGCGCCGCGGCGCGCGAGGCGATCAAGGCGTACCTGCCGGCGCGCAAGTCGTTCCTCGCCAAGGGGGTCAAGGAGAGCCCTTGGCTGTTCCCCTCGCGCGGCCGGGCCGGGCGGCTGACGCCGCGGCGATTCGCCCAGCTGCTGGACGAGGCGGCGGCGGACGCTGGCGTCGATCCGGCCAAGGTCAGCCCCCACGTGCTGCGCCACGCCTTCGCCACCCACCTGCTGGAAGGCGGCGCGGACCTCAGAGTGGTGCAGACCCTGCTCGGCCACGCCGACATCGCCACCACCCAGATCTACACGCACATCGCCCAGGACCGCCTGCGCGAGGTGGTCCAGACCAAGCATCCGCTGGGGCGACGCCGAAAGGAGTGAGATCGATGGGGAAGATACTCCTGACGGTGTTGGTGGTGATCCTGGACCTGCTGTCCCTGGCCACCGTTCTGCTCACCTTCGCGACGCGACGATTTGATACGGCGGGCGCCATCACCGGCGGTGTGTTCTGCGGTGTGCTGATCCTCAACATGACAGCGATCCAGTTCGGGGCGCGGTTCAAGGCGCGCGAGCGAGCGTCGGATCCCGCCAGCGTCTTCGATTGACGGCGCCGCGCCCTGCGACACCCCTCAACTTGCCGGCCCCAACCTTCCCGCCTAGTTTGCGCCGCTTGGCGGGGGAACGGCGTTAAGCATCCATGGCGGCTCATTATCTCGAGTTCGAGCGACCGATCGGCGAGCTCGAGGCCAAGATCGAGGAGCTGTCCAAGCTCTCCGAGACCGCCGGGCCCGGCGCCTTCGACATCGAGATCGCCGCCCTGCGGGACCGCGTCGGCGAATTGCGCCGGGTCACCTACTCGCACCTGGACGCCTGGCAGAAGACCCAGATCGCCCGCCATCCAGATCGCCCCCACTTCGTCGACTATGTTGCTGGCCTGATTGAGGAATTCGTCGAACTGCGCGGCGACCGGGCGTTCGCCGACGACCAGGCGATCATGGGGGGGCTGGGGCGCTTCCGCGGCCAGCCGGTGCTGGTGATCGGCCAGG